>JAYVTO010000235.1:0-13734 GCA_043788745.1 Acidobacteriaceae bacterium | reverse complement strand
CGCATGCTGATGATCAATCCCTAGCATGCGCCCCTTCAGGCTCATCCTGCGTTAGAAACAGGCCCTCCTTCAGGCTCATCCTGCATTAGACAAGACTAGGACCTCAGCCGGCGCGGATTCGGCGGTATCCTGGAAGCTGAACCCTCATGCGCCGCTTGCGGTGGCTGTTCCCAGTCGCCATTCTTGTCATCCTCGGTGGTCTCGCCTCTACGTACTTCGTGCGCGTGGAGCGTGGGCATAAAGAGTCGCCAACGGCTCCTAAGCCCCTCGACGCGGGAGTTGAGACGAAAGCCACCAGTTGGCACTTCACCAAATCCGAGGGCACCCGCCCAGTCATCGAAGTCTTTGCCAAGGACTTTAAACAGGTCCGCGAACCTGCCGTCATGGAGTTGGAGGGCGTTGAACTCCACATCTTTCACAAGAACGGAAAAGAATTCGACAAGGTAAACTGCGCGAAGGCGCAGTTTAGCGATAAAGAAGGGTTTCTCTACTCCGAGGGCGAAGTGGAGATCGCGATGGGAATTGCGGCACCCGATGAGGATGGCGCGACGCCTCCGCCCGCGCGGCGCATCAAGATTGTTTCGTCTGGTGTTCGCTTTGAAAGCAAGACTGGAAAGGCAGAAACGACGCGGCCAGCCAAGTTTGTTTTCGATGAGGGCGACGGCTCTGCTACCGGTGTCGACTATGACCCAAGCACGCGCGAACTGCACCTGCGGCAGGATGTGAAGCTCAATTGGAAAGGGCGCAAGCCCGGCGCGAAGCCGATGAAGATCGAAGCGGGCGAGGCGTTCTACAAGGAAAAAGAGTCGAAAGTGATTCTGCTGCCTTGGTCGCGCCTGACGCGCGACACGTTGAAGATGGATGCGGGGATGAGCGTGGTGACGCTGGAAGAGGGAGAGATCAAGCTGGCGGAATCGGGCACCGCACGCGGCGTGCAGACAGGCGAGAATCGGCGTCTGGATTATTCGGCGGATCAACTAACGATCCATTTCGGTGAGAACGCGATGATCCAACGAATCATTGGCGATCGCAATGCGAAGCTGAATTCCACGGCTCGCACCGCGAATACGGCGGTGACTTCCGATCGCTTGAATCTGGATTTCGAAACAGTCGACAAAGAAGCGCAGTTGAAGATGGCCGTGGCGATTGGCAAGAGCGTGGTGGTGACGACTCCGGTGGCTAAGCCCGGTGCACTGCAGGGCGAGACGAAGACCCTTCGCAGTGATGTTGTCGCTATGAAGATGCGCCCGGGCGGCGAGGAGATCGAGAGCGTCGAAACGCAGTCCGCGGCGGTCGTCGACTTCACGCCGAATCGCGCCGGGCAGCCGAAGCGGACCATGACGGGCGACCGCGTATGGATGACCTACGGCGCCGAGAATCAGATTGAGACGTTCCGCTCTGTCAACGTCACGACGCGCACCGAGAATCCGCCGAAGGCTCCAAAGCCCGGGCAGCCCACTCCACCAAATCCGCCCGCGTTGACGTGGAGCAAGACGCTGCTTGCGACGTTCGACGCGAAGACGTCGCAGCTGGCGAAGTTGGAGCAATCCGGCGACTTCCGGTATGAAGAAGGCACGCGAAAGGCGCAGGCGAGCAAGGGCGTGCTCGATCAACAGAAGGAACTGATGACGCTCGATGGCTCCGCGCGTGTGGCCGATCCGACAGGATCGGCGAACGCGGACCTCATCACGATCAATCAGAAGACCAACGATTTCACAGCGGACGGCAACGTACAGTCGACGCGTCTACCCGAAAAGCAGAGTGCAAATTCATCCGCGATGCTGAACGGCGACGACCCGCTGCAGGCGCGCGCCCGGAAGATGACGTCGACCGCGAAGAATCAGAAGATCCACTACGAGGGCAACGCAATCGCGTGGCAAGGCGCGAATCGTATCACAGCGGACCGCATCGACATTGATCGCGAAGAAGGAGTCCTGCAGGCTCACGGCAGCGTGACCAGCCAGTTCCTCGACAAGGCGAAGACCGAGGAACCGGCCAAGCCGGCCGTGGCGAAGGCGGACTCGAAGAAACAGGCCAAGAAGAAGGCGGCTCCGAAGCAAGGTCCGCAGCCCGCCGTGTTCACCATTGTGAAGGCTCCGGACATGACATACTCCGATGAGGATCGCATCGCACACTATACAGGCGGCGTTGTGTTGAATCGGCCGGGGATGCAGGTGACGGCGCGAGAGATCAAGGCCTTTCTCAAGGATAAGGACGACGAAACGGAATCCGATTCGTCGCTTGACAAGGCGATCGCCGACGGCAAGGTCGAGATCCTGCAAACCACCGACAAGCGGAAGCGGACGGGGACGAGCGAGCATGCCGAATATTACACCGGCGAAGAAAAACTACTTCTGACGGGCGGCCAGCCGACGCTGGTGGATAGTCTCAAGGGCACGACAAAGGGCAAGCAATTGACCTGGTTTTCGAACGATGATAGGCTCTTGGTCAACGGCGTCGAGAGTGCTCCCGCCGAAACCACCATCCGCCGCAAGTAGCGTCCCCGAAGCAATGCGCGTACTGAGAACCACCGAAATAACGAAGGCGTATCGCGGCCGCAAGGTCGTGGATAACGTTTCCGTCATGGTCAAGCAGGGAGAAGTCGTGGGCCTGTTGGGTCCGAATGGCGCCGGCAAGACGACGTCGTTCTACATGATCGTGGGTTTGATCCAGCCGGATTCGGGGCGCATTCTGCTCGACGACGAAGACATTACGGATCTCGCGATGTATCAGCGCGCGAGGCGCGGCGTCAGCTATCTGCCGCAGGAAGCATCCGTGTTCCGGAAGCTATCGGTGGAAGATAACCTGATGGCAATTCTCGAAACGATTTCGATGCCGCGGCGCGAACGGCGCAATCGGATGAACCGGTTGATCGGCCAGATGGGCCTCGATCAGGTGCGGCACAGCAAGGGGTACATGCTCTCCGGCGGCGAGCGTCGGCGCGTTGAGATCGCGCGATCGCTGGTGATCGAGCCGAGCTTCCTCTTGCTCGACGAGCCCTTCTCCGGCATCGATCCGATCCAAGTGCTCGAGCTGCAAAAAATTATTTTCGATTTGCGCAATTCCGGGATCGGCATCTTGGTTACCGACCACAACGTACGCGAGACGCTGACAGTGACGGATCGCGCATATATCATCAACGCCGGACGAATCTTCCGCGCGGGCTCACCAGAAGCGCTGGGCAAGGATCCCGACGTGAAGCGCGTCTACCTCGGCGAAAACTTCCGCATGGAATTGCAGAGCGAACAGTTGCGGTAGACAAGTAGAATAGAGCTCGTGAAGATCACGGCCATCGAAACGTACATCGCGGGAAATCCCTGGAAAAACTGGTTGTTTGCAATCGTTCGCACGGACGACGGCCTGCACGGAGTCGGCGAAGGCACCGTCAACGGATTCGCCAAAACCGTGGAAGCGGCGATTCATGAATTGACACCGCTCGTGCTGGGCATGGATCCGTTTCAGATCGAAGTGCTGACGCAGAAGATGGTCCGCGATGTGTATTCCGACGGCGGCCACATACACCAAGCAGCGCTCGCCGCGGTCGAGATCGCCTGCTGGGACATTATCGGCAAGGCTTGCAATCAGCCCATCTACAACCTCTGGGGTGGGCGTTGCCACGAGAAGTTGCGCGCGTATGCGAACGGCTGGTATCGCGGTCCGCGGACGCCGGAGAGCTTTCACGAAAAGGCAAAGGTCGTTCGAGCGCGCGGATACACCGCGTTGAAGTTCGATCCATTTGGAAGCAACTGGCGCATGATGTCGCGCTATGAATTCGATCTCAGTCTGGACATCGTGCGCGCGGTGCGCGATGCGGTGGGCGATTCGGTGGACCTGCTGATTGAAGGCCACAGCCGTTTCGGAGTCTCGACTGCGGTAGAGTTCGCAAGCGCCATGGCCGCGTTCCGGCCAGCTTGGTTTGAAGAGCCGGTGCCGCATACCGAAATCGGCTCGATGGTTGAGGTCGCGCGGCAGAGTCCGGTTCCGATTGCCACCGGCGAAAGTTTCTACTGCAAGCAACAGTTCGCCGATCTGTTGAAGCACGACGTCGTGAGCATCTATCAGCCGGAACCTCTGAGCCTCGGTGGCATTTTCGCCACCCGCAAGATTGCCGACATGGTGGATGCGCATTACGGGATGCTTGCGCCACACAGTGCGCAGGGCCCGGTGTGCTCGGCGGCGTGCGTGCAGTTGAACGCGTCAATTCCGAACTTTTATATCCACGAAATCTTCGACGAGTTCAATGAACCTTGGGAGAAAGATCTCCTGACGAATCACGTCGAAGTGGTCGACGGCTACATTGCGATCTCCGACAGGCCCGGATTAGGTGTCGACCTGAATCTGGAAGAAATCGCCAAACATCCGTACAGTCAGGAGAATTTCCTTCCGCTCTTCAAACCAGGCTGGGAGCGACGCGCGCGAAATCCGGCGTAGTGTGATCGGCGCGAAATTGCGCCGTGGTATAAACGGGTTCGCATCCCAATTTTCGACAGCGGAGGATATTGTTATGGGTTGGCTCGGCGCACTCGGCGGAATCATGGAGCAGCTTGGTGCCGATAAAAGCCACGCAAACGCGGAGCAGGGCTTCGATCAGATATCGGGCATGCTGCCGCAAGGCGCATTAGCAGATGGGTTGGCGGCAGCGTTCCGCTCGGACCAGACACCTCCGTTCGCACAGATGGCGGCGCAGCTGTTCGGCAACTCCGGCGGCGGACAGCAGGCGGGTATCTTGAATACCCTGCTGGCGACAGCGGGTCCGATGGTGCTCTCGAAGTTGATGGCGGGCGGCGGACTTTCGAGCCTGACATCCATCCTCGGCGGCGCGATGGGCGGAGGCGGACCGGTTCCACGGTTAACCGAGGAGCAGGCCGCCCAGATTTCGCCGGAAGACGTGCAGGAGTTGGCGCAGCACGCCGAGAAGCACGATCCGTCGATCGTCGATCAGCTGAGTTCGATTTACGCAGAGCATCCGGCGTTAATCAAGACGCTCGGCAGCGCGGCACTCGCTATCGCGATGGCGAAGATTCACCAGTCGCAACCGAACGGCTAATTGCCGAAGTCCGCAAGAACAGAAGCCGGACCACCTTCGGGGGCGTCCGGCTTCTTCGTTGTCGAAGGCACGGGCTGGGCCTAGTGGACAATTCGTTCAATCAACGTCGCGTTCGCCATGCCGCCGCCTTCGCACATCGTTTGCAGACCGTAGCGGCCGCAACTGCGTACCAGCTCGTGGACCAGCGTCGTCATCAGGCGCGCACCGCTCGCGCCGAGCGGATGGCCGAGCGCGACGGCTCCGCCGTTTACGTTCATCCGCGAATGATCGCCCTTCAGGTCGTGCAGCCACGCCATCGGAACGGTGGCGAAGGCTTCGTTGACTTCGGCGAGATCGATCTGATCGATGGTGAGCTTCGCGCGCGCGAGTAATTTCTGGGTTGCGGGCATCGGCGCGGTGAGCATGATGACGGGATCTGCTCCCGCGAGCGCGAATTCGATGATGCGCGCCATTGGCCTCATACCCATCTTCTCGGCGACAGAACGCTCCATGACAAGAATCGCGGAGGCGCCATCGCTGATCTGCGATGCGTTCCCCGCGCTGACGACGCCGTCGGCCTTGAAGGGCGTCTTCAGCGTCGCGAGCTTCTCGACGGTGGTGTCGGCACGAATGCCCTCGTCGCGATCCATCATGTACGTTCCGCTTTCGCCGGCCACGGGCACGGGCACGATCTGCGACGCGAAACGGCCTTCGGCGGTCGCAACGCCTGCTCGGCGGTGGCTTTCCATGCTGAAGCAATCGATTTCGGTGCGCGAGAAGCCCCAGCGTTCGGCGATCATTTCCGCGCCGACACCTTGATTGAAGGGCACGTGGTTGTAGCGCTCTTCGACCTTCGGTCCGAAGGCACGGCCGGGTCCGTTGATCGCCGACGAACCCATCGGCACACGGGTCATCGCTTCGACGCCGCACGCGACGGCGATGTCGTAGGCTCCCGAGAGAACGCCTTGGGCGGCAAAATGCAAAGCCTGCTGGCTGGATCCGCACTGGCGATCCACCGTCGTGGCGGGAACCGACTCCGGCCAGCCGGCGGCGAGTACCGCGTTGCGCGTGACGTTTGCGGCCTGTTCGCCCACCTGCATCACGCAGCCGCCGATGACATCCTCAATCAATGCGGGGTCGAGTTTGGTGCGCGCGATCAACCCGTTCAGGGCGTGCGCCAGCAGGTCGACGGGGTGCCAGTCTTTCAAGGCGCCGTTGCGGCGGCCGACGGGCGTACGTAGGGCTTCAATAATGACTGCTTCACGTGGCATACCAAAAAGGCTAGCAAATCGCGGCGCACGAAGAGGCGTCTATACTCTTAAACTGAATGGCGGTTGAAGAAAACAAGACGGCGTCCGGAACCGGATCGCCACTCCGCGTCGTGCTGGTGTCGCCGCGAAACCCATTGAATATCGGCGCGGCCGCTCGCGCGATCAGCAACTTCGGGATCGGCGAATTGCGTTTGGTGAACGCCTATGACGTCGCTTTCCACGAGGCGAGGTCGGCGGTGAACGCAGGCTGGGTTCTCGAACAAGCGCGAGCATTTGCAAGCGTGGCGGACGCCGTTGCGGATTGCTCGCTCGTCGTCGGCACGACGTCGCTTGGCCCCCGCGAGTTGACGCATCCGATGCGAAGGTTGGAGACCGGCGGGCTGCGGCTAAAGAAGCACTTGGCGAGCGCGCCTGCGGCCCTAATGTTCGGCTCGGAGAAGTTCGGACTGGGCAACGATGACCTCGCGCATTGCCATTGGCTGATGCGGATTCCGACCCGCGACGAGCATGGCTCGATGAATCTGGGTCAGGCGGTCGCGGTCTGCTTGTACGAACTGGTGCGAAGTAGCGCCGCTGTCAAAGCGACGCTGGGCACGCGGGAACTCGCGTCGGGCGAGGAGGAAGAGCGGCTGAGCCAGCGCCTGTTCGAAGCACTATTGACATCCGGCTACGTGCCGGAGCGGACGCGCTCGTCGTCGCTCAGAAAAACGCGGCAACTGATTCGGCGGCTAAACCTAGCATCCAAGGACGCCGATGCCCTCCATGGAATGATGCGGCAGATCGTCTGGAAGCTTTCTCGCGGCGGGGCTTGAGCCGCGAGTCACGATGCTGCAATCTGCTCGAAATCAGTCCTATTTGAACGGATGATATCCTGATAGTTCAATGACTAAAGTCCAGCTTCACTATCCGCTTGTGCGGCCCTTGGCCGGCGCTGATTTCGATGCTGTGGCGCAGGCGACCAGCTATTACGGAATCGTTCGCGTAAAGGTGGCTCCGTCGCTCGGCGCGGTGGAGGTCGACTACGACGCCTCGCGGCTCTCGGAAAAAGATGTCGAAGCCGTACTGAAGCGTTTCGGCGTGCCGATCGCGCAGGCGTAGAGTCGCCCGGAGGCCGCCGGTACAATGAAAGAAATGATTCCCAAGGTCCGAAAAGCGGTGTTCCCCGCGGCAGGGTTGGGCACTCGCTTCCTGCCCGCCACGAAGGCTATGCCGAAAGAGATGCTGCCGCTTGTCGACAAGCCGCTCATCCAGTACGGTGTCGAGGAGGCCATCCACTCCGGCATTCAGAATATTTTCATCGTGACCGGGCGCGGCAAGTCGGCGATCGAGGACCACTTCGACGTGAGCTTTGAACTGGAGCATCTGCTCGAGACACGCAACAAGAAAGATCTACTGGCGCAAGTCCGCAGCGTGTCGGAGCTGATCAACGTAGCCTACGTGCGTCAGAAAGAAGCACTCGGGCTGGGGCACGCGGTGCTGCGAGCGAAGGAGTTGGTGGGCCACGATCCCTTCGCCGTAATTCTGTCTGACGACGTGATCGATTCTGATGTCCCGTGTTTACGGCAACTGCTGGATGTGTACGAGTTCTACGGCGCTTCGGTGGTGGCGCTGATGGAGGTTCCGAAAGAGAGCATTTCCGCCTACGGCGTGGTGGATGCCGAACCGGTGTCGCACAACGGCACGCGCGATCGGCTATACCGCATTCGGAATCTCGTCGAAAAACCGAAGGCCGAAGATGCCCCTTCGAACCTTGCAATCATCGGTCGCTACGTCTTGACGCCGGAAATCTTCGGTTCGATCGAAGCAACGCCTCCCGGTCGCGGCGGCGAGATTCAGTTAACCGACGGCTTGAAGCACTTGCTGAGGAACCGTCCGATTTACGGATTCCGGTTTGAAGGTTCGCGCTACGACGCCGGTGACAAGCTGGGCTTCCTGCAAGCCACTGTCGAGTTCGCGCTGAAGCGGCACGATCTCGGCGAGCCGTTCCGGCAGTATCTCAAGAGCTTGTCTCTCTAAATGGAACCACCCCTCACGCTCCCGTTCAAAGCCAGCGAAGCGGCAGCGCTTGCGGAGCTTGTCCTTGAACACGCCGACGGCCGGCAGCTCTCGGACGAAGTGCGAAACCGGTTGGGCGGCCGAATCCAGGCTCTGCAGTTAGGGACGTTTGCGGCGCACGCGGCGTCGCTCGAACAGGATCCGATTCATCCGTCCACCTACTACATCGCCGTCGATGCGGCGTCGGGACAGTGGTTGCTGCGCTTGGCACAGGCCTCATCACCATCGAGCGGATTGTTCCCGAAGTCGATTTTGATCGGGCGTATGCGGCCCGGCGGTGGACGCGAGATTGTGGTCAACGCCATTCCCTTCTCCTCCCACGATCACGACAGCATTCGGACGTTCGCCGAGAAAGTGCAGCCGGCTTTCCTGCCTCGGCCGCAAGGTGCGCAGCCGGCGATCGCAGCAGGCAATCGGCATCCGGAGATCAGTTTGCCTGCGATGTTTCAGGCGTTCCGCAGTATCTTTAAGTCGCGCGGAATGAACCTCGCGTCGACGGTACAGCTTTCCGCCACGCGCGAGATGACGCTGGCGTCGGCGATTGCTGCGCGCGACGGTGAGAATCCTACAGCCGCGGGACACACCCGCGTTTCGATCGACCATCTCTATCACGCGGGCCTGTGGGCCGCGATCCGCGCCGGTTGGCGCGAAGGCTACAACGCGGAAGCCGATCATTTCATCCTTACAGGCGATTCGCCGGAGCAGATGGAAAGCTCCGTCGCGATGGCCAAAGAGGCGATTGAGGCTGCCGCCGGCTACACCAAGTTCACGACCGACACATCGCGGATGTTCGATTTGCGAGCCGATCTCCGGCATCCGAATCCGTATACCGCGGCCGAAGTGGAAGCGCTTTTCACGCAGGCTTTGACGGACCAAGAGCAGCAGTGGATCCTCAACGAATTCGAGAGCGGGGCAGGCGCCGAACGCAAGCTTGATGCGGCCGCCGTCAAGCGGTTAGCGGTGAAGTTCGGGCGCAGCCTCAAGCTCAATGAGGAACTCTACGACCACATTTCGCTCGTCAAGCAAGGCCGCGACACGTGGAAGCATTTCGACTTTGAGCCGTCGATCGATGAAGCCGAAACGCTCACAACTCCCGAGGAGTTGTTCTTCTACATGCATTGGCTGAAAAGCCGCGGTCGCGCGGCGACGCTCGTACCGCCGAATCTCGGCTTCAAGAAACGCCAAGCGTATCCGGAGACGATGGAGCAGTTGGAAAAGTACGTCCATCACAAGATGTGGCCGGAACTTGCGCCTCGCGTCGCAGCGGAGTTCGAAGGCAATCCGCTCGAAGAACTGGGCGCTCGGGTCAGCGCGCTCGCCGGCATTGCGCAGCACTTTAACGGAACGCTCAGTATTCATTCCGGCAGCGGAAAGCAGGCGGCGGTCTTGCAGCAAATCAGCAAGGCGACGCGCGGGCGGTTGAACTACAAGATCTCCGGTGAATTGCAGTTGCAATTGTTCGACGTGCTCTCCGAACAGCCGGCGAATTCGAAATGGCGTCAACTTTACGACCGCATGATTGACCGCTGCAACGCCTTCGCGGCGATGAACGCGTTCGGTGAAGAGAGCGAGTTGGCTGCCCTCGACGCAAGGCGCTATCTCGGTGACGCCGACGCCGGACGCGTCGACGGCAATTTGTTCCTGGTCTTCTGGCTCGGCAACGTGGTGGGCTCACGCGACACCGCGTCGCCCGATGGCGATACGCGCTTCTTTAAAGAGAAACTCGACGAACTGCCGCCCGATCTGCTCGCCGATGTGCGGGCGCGCAACGCGCGGTACGTGCAATGGCTCGCCAGCAACCTGTTCGCGTAGCGATCTGCTAGCCTGATGCGTTGGCAGACGCGGCTCCATCCCGGCTCGTTTCTCTCGATGTCTTCCGCGGCATCACGATCGCGTCGATGATTCTGGTGAACAATCCGGGCTCAGGCGCAATCTACGCTCCACTCGAACACGCGGATTGGCATGGCTGGACGTTCACCGATACGGTCTTCCCGTTCTTCTTGTGGATCGTGGGCGTCGCGATGACGCTGTCGTTCGCAAAACGCATCGAGCGCGGCGACAATCGCATTCGCTTACTGCTGCACTCCGCGCGTCGCGCAGCGATCATCTTCGGACTCGGCCTGCTGCTCGCCGGGTTCCCCTATTACAATCTCGATCGCATTCGCATTCCGGGCGTGCTGCAACGCATCGCTGTTTGCTATCTCATCGCTGCGGTGGTTTTTTTGTCCACGAAGCTGCGCGGGCAGATTGTATGTACCGTGTGTACCGGATTATCTCTCGCTACCTATTGGTTGCTGATGATGTACGCGCCGGTGCCTGGGTTCGGCGCGGGCAACCTGAGCGTCGAAGGGAATTTCTCGCACTACGTCGACGGCTTTTTCCTCACCGGGCACATGTATTCTCGAACGAAGACCTGGGATCCGGAGGGGATCGTCAGCACCCTTCCCGCGATCTCGACCGCACTATTCGGCGTGCTCACCGGATACCTGCTGCGCGCTCGCAAGAGCGCCGCGGAACGCGCGACCTGGATGCTGGTGCTCGGCAACGTACTCGTCTTCGCGGGCCTGATCCTAAGTACGTGGATGCCGATCAACAAGAAACTGTGGACAACCCCCTACTCGGTTTTCATGGCGGGTCTGGCAGCGGTCTGCTTCGCAATCTGCTACTGGGTGCTCGACGGACAGGAGCACAACGAACGTTGGCGAAAACTAGCGCGCCCGTTTGAGATCTACGGCATGAACGCGATCACCGTCTACGTCTTGTCCGGCCTGATCGGCAGGCTGCTCTCCTTGATCAAGTCGGGCGGAGTCTCGCTGCAATCGATCATCTACGAAAACGCGTTTGCGCCGCTCGTCAGCCCGATCAACGCATCGTTGCTCTACGCGCTTGCGAATGTGCTGCTGCTGTACGCAGTGGCGTGGGTTATGTACCGGCGCGGCTGGTTTGTGAAATTCTAACCGGTTCGCACCGAGGCGCGACCGTAAGGTCGTGCGTGCGAAACTCTACCGCGGTGAGTTAGCCATCAGCCGCGAAACGTATCGCGAATCCTTCTTCAGCGCTTGTTGGTTCGTTGCGGAGTCCATCGTCAAGAACTCGAAAGGAGAGGTTCTCCTCACCGCACTGCGTCGAGGCTTTGCCGCTTCTGCGCAAGCGCAGAAATCCGCAACGCATCGAGCAGCGCATCGGACGCTGTCACCGCTACGGGCAGAAGTTCGACGTGGTCGTTGTGAATTTCTTGAACAGGAAAAACGCCGCCGATCAGCGAGTCTACAAACTCCTCGACGAGAAGTTCAAGCTTTTCAATGGAGTGTTCGGTGCAAGCGACGAGGTTCTCGGAGCCACCTGCGTGCGCGTTGGGATCACTGCATTCGAGACTGAGGACCATCTTCTGTTTGCCGGAGTCACCGACGATGGACACTTCCTTGAGGTCGATCAGTGCCGACGAATGTTTGACGTTCATGGAGAGACAACCATCCGCACCATAAAACAGCCCGATAGTCTTCCCCTGCAACAGCGCATCGACCAAGAGCATGCTTCCATCTCTGAGCAAATCATCGCCAAGAACGGAGCCTGGTTTGATGTTGAAATGGATAAGCTGGACCGCTGGGCCGAGGATAGAAGAAGGTCCCTCAAGGTGGCTCTTGAGGATCTTGACGCTTCCATTAAGGAAAAGAAGAAGGAATCGAGATCCGCGCCGAATCTGCCAGCCAAACTCGAACTTCAACGCCAGCTTCGACAGATGGAAGGCAAGAGAGACGAAGCGTGGAAAGAGTTCGATCTCGCTTCGCGAGATATTGAACGGCAGAAAGACTCGCTGCTTGACGAAATCAGCCAGCGCTTGAATAAGAGTACCGAGCGCGAAGAGATGGTCACAATTCGATGGAGGTTAGCGTAGCTACCGTGAGTGAGAATACTGCCCAAGACACAACGAACGCGGAGCCCGAAAAGCTAGACCTCCGATCGCACCACATTGCCGATGAAAAAAAGGCTGAACTGCTTCAGCTCTTCCCCGAGATTAGGACCGAAGGCGGCAAGATCGACTTCGACAAGCTGAAGCTCGTTCTGGGAGAGGCGGTCGATGTGGGCCGTGAACGCTACGGCATGAACTGGCCGGGCAAGGCTGACTGCTTCAAGACCATTCAGCGGCCAAGTCTCGGAACTCTGCTCCCACGTCGCGAAGAGAGCGTAAACTTCGACACCACGGAAAACGTAATCATTGAAGGTGACAACCTCGAAGTTCTCAAGCTCCTTCAGAAGTCGTACTTGGGCAAGATAAAGGTTATCTACTTCGACCCGCCCTACAACACTGGTAAGGACTTTATCTACCCGGACAACTATGCCGAAAGCCTTCAGACCTACCTAGAGTTCACTGGTCAGGTGGATAGTGAAGGCCGGAAGTTCTCCACCAACACCGAGACGGACGGACGCTTCCACTCAAACTGGTTGAACATGATGTACCCAAGACTCTTCTTGGCAAGAAATCTTCTGAGAGAGGATGGAATTCTTTTCATTAGCATCGACGACAAGGAGCTTCACAACCTTAGAATACTTGCGGACGAACTCTTTGGCGAAGAGAATCGAATCGGCATCATTTGCTGGAAAAATGTCACTGACAACAACCCAACTCTGATCACGCCCGATAACGAATTCATCCTATGTTATGCGAGATCGAAGGAAGCGCAACCGAAAGCATGGATCAGTCGGTTTTCGAGTTCAAAGGAATTACTAGAATCCGAGTACCAGCGATTAAAGGACGGAGGTCGTTCCATAGAAGAGATTCAGCGAGCGGTCCGCGAGTTCATTTCCGATAACGAGGAGAGTGTTGGCTTTTTGAGCCGCTACAAACACGTCGATTCTGACGGCGTGTACACAGGCTCGGAGAGCGTTCATAACCCAAGAGCGGGCGGGTACGATTTCGAGGTTCTTCACCCAATTACAGGAAAGCCGATGAGAAAGCCTGCGAATGGCTATCGCTTCCCTGAAAAGACATTTCGTGAAATGGAAACCTCCGGCATCATTCTGTATGGTGAAGACGAAAAGCGGATCGTAAAAATAAAGAAGTATCTCAAGGACTACGAGGACTCGTTGCGAAGCGTAATCACGTTAGATGGACGGCTTGGCTCGTACGAACTCAAACGACTCTTTCCAGACGACGAGGGGATCTTCACAAATCCTAAGCCAGCGGAGCTTCTGGAGTCGCTAATTTCCTTTGCGTCCGATCAGGATTCGATCATCGCTGATTTCTTCGCAGGCAGCGGAAGCACGGGGCACGCGGTTCTTGCTTTGAACGTAAGCGTCAAGCGAACCCATCTTGAACAGGCGAAGAAGTTGGCCGAAGATGGCGGCATGGGCAAGCGGCGAAGCGCGGAAGAGATCCGGCGG
>JAYVTO010000234.1:0-8275 GCA_043788745.1 Acidobacteriaceae bacterium | reverse complement strand
TCCTCTCGAAGAACCGCGAACGTCAGTGAGCGGCCATCGACAACAACCCCGCCCCTCACGCTCAGGACACCCGCTCGTTTACCCTCGCGGTTCTTCGGGGGGAGCTCTCTCGCTTACGGGACTGTGAAAACCTTTGGTCCTCTCGAAGAACCGCGAACGTCAGTGAGCGGCCACCGACAACAACCCGCCCCTCACGCTCAGGACACCCGCTCGCTTACGCTCGCGGTTCTTCGACTCAGTTCCCCGCCCTGTTAGGCGAGGGATTACACGGGGCGTCTTGGGGGCGCATACTTCGCAGTCCCTTACGCTCGCGGTTTTTCGAGAGGAGCACGAAGCGAGGCCGGTGGCCTGCTGCGATTGTCATTCGTCGCCGTGGACCGAGCCGCTGCTACTTCTTCTTGTCGAAGAGCTTGGTCGGCGGAACCCGCTGCCAGTCGTTCAAGAACATCTGCAGGCCCATGTCGGTCATCGGATGATGATAGAGCTGCTCAAGGATGTCGATGGGCATCGTTGCGACGTCGGCGCCTGCCAGCAGGCACTCGAGCACCTGTCGCGGAGTACGGATGCTGGCGGCGAGGATCTTGGTCTCGTAGCCGTAGTTGTCGTAGATCGCGCGGATCTGCCGGATGAGTTCCATGCCATCGTCGCCGATGATGTCTTTGCGATGGATGAAGGGACTGATATAGGTCGCGCCGCACTTGGCGGCGAGATGCGCCTGCAACGCACTGAAGCAGAGCGTGACGTTGGTCTTGATGCCTTCGGCGGAAACCACCTTCACGGCCTTCAGGCCTTCGACCGAGATCGCGATCTTGGCGACCGCGTTGGCGTGAAGGCCCGCTACGATGCGGGCTTCGGCGATGATCTCGTCGGCGGTCTGGCTGATGGTTTCAACACTGATGGGGCCGTCCACTAGCTCGAAGATCTCGCGGACGACGGCCTCGAAGTCTCCGCCCGAATTCGCGATGTGCGTCGGGTTCGTGGTGACGCCGTCGATGATGCCCCAACTGTAGGCTTTGCGGATCTCTTCGATCTTTGCGGTATCGATAAATAGCTGCATGATGGTTCCTTACCGAGTGGAGTGCGGCGCAATTACCGGCTAGTATGGTGTCCGCTCCCTTACGGTCGCGGTTCCGTGCTACCGGTGCTACGTGGTAATCGAATCGCCCTTTCCGTCCATGAAGTCTTTGTTCTTGTCGCCGACCCAGTAGCGCTCGCCGGCGATGCACCAGATGAACTCGAGCGGCTCGGCTTGCGAGAACACAGGGTGATAGTTCAGGAACGGGATGGTGACCATGTCACCGCGATTGACGCTGTGCACGAAGCTGAGTGTTTCGGGATTCTCATAGACTTCCATCGCGCCGTTGCCGTTGATGAAGATGTAGACCTCTTCCTGGTCGGTGTGGTTGTGCGGGGGCCACGACCGCTGATGCGGCTGGAAGAAGGTGTAGCCGGCGACCAGCTTTTCCGCGGGCTCGGTGACATCGAACATCATGAAGACGTCCTTGCCCTTGAGATGGCGGATGCGCGCCTCGTTGCGCGAGATGTCTTTCCAGATCGAATGATGAATAGGATGCGCCTTTGCGGCGGGCGCCGATGTCTGGATGACCTTCGCGGCTTCGGCTGCGCCGTTCGCGAGCGAGAACTGCGCGCCGCAAGGGATGTAGATAGTGTCGTAAGTCGCGAGGCAATACGTCGCGCCATTCACGGTCACGGTTGCACTGCCTTCCCACTGGAAGAGCAGGCTCTCGTGTCGCGGCATGCAGCAGCTCTGCGAGGCCGAGCCGGGCGGCAGCGAGAACTCGCCGCAGTTTAGGAACTGCAGGTTCGCGGTGGCCGGCGTGAAGCGCTGGCGGAAGGTGACGCCTTCGTCACCAATGCGGACGAGCTTCGCGGGCAGAACGGTGGAAGCTACCGCTTCCGTAGAAACAGGATTGGGGATTAGTGTCGTTGACATATCAGATTCCAGTCTTCAGTCTGCCATGATCTGGTTGCGCTGTGCATCATATCGAGCGCGCTTGCCCGTCCAATAGGCCGCGCGGGCAAGATGGCAGGGCAGTAATCCGGCAAGGCCGATGCCGATGTCAGCGCTGGGCTTTGTGCCATGCAGGCAAGCGTTGACGAAGTTGTTGGCGTGGGCGAGTTCGAGCGAGCCTTCGGCTTTCACTTGAATGGGCGTGCCTTTATTGGGACGGAGAACGTAGTCGGTGCGCGCGATATCGAGCTGGCCTTCAGTGCCAAGGAACTCGATGGTTGGGCGCGGCGTGGCGACAGGCCAGACGGTGGATTCAAAGCTCAGGTTCCAGCCGGTTGGGTAGCGCAGAATCGCGTTGACCGTATCGGGATTCACGCGGCCATCTTTCGCAAGATAGACTCCGCCGGTGGCGACGGCGTCGAGGGGCTTGTCGTCGTTCATCATCCATTGCGCGACGTCCGCCCAGTGGTTCAGGATGTCGGCGAGCACTCCGCCACCGTACTCGGGATAGATGCGCCAGGAATCGTAGCGGGCTTTTTCGTAGTCGTAGTAGGGCGTCTTGCCAAGGTAGCGAATCCAATCGAGACCAGCCGGCTTGGATTCGTTCTTGACGTGGCGGGCCTGCCAGCCGAAGTCGCTCCAGGCCGCGCGCACCATCAGTACTTTGCCGAGCTTGTTGTTTTCGAAGATCTCTTCTTTCGCGCGGATGTAGTGGGGTCCGGAGCGTTGTTGGGTTCCGACGAAGACGACGCGATCGCTGAGCTTGGCGGCGCGGTAGAGGGGCGCGCCTTCTTCAAAGCGATGCACGGCGGGCTTTTCGAGATAGATGTGTTTCTTCGCGCGGATGGCGTCGAGCGCGATGTCGAGGTGCCAGTGGTCGGCCGTGCCGACGAGGACGGCGTCGATGTCGGCGCGCGCGAGGACTTCTTCATGCGCGACGCATTGGTGCGCGACTTTGCCGAGTAGCTGTACGCCGCGATTGCGCTGTTCGTCGTAGAGGTCGCAGATGGAGGTGAGTTGCACGCGGCCGGTGTCGACGAGCGCCTTCATGACTTCGCGGCCACGGCGTCCGCTGCCGATGAGCGCCATGTTGAGCTTGCCGTTGGCGCCGAGGATCTTGGAGTAAGAAGCGGCCGTGAATGCCGCGGTGCGGATGAAATTGCGTCGGTTCATTTGGTGTGCTCGTTCCTTCGTCGCTGCTCGATTGAACTGCTCCCGCTCGCTTACGCTCGCGGTTCTTCGCGGTTTGTGGTCGCCCGCTCGCTTACGCTCGCGGTTCTTCGGGACTTGTGGTCGCTCGCTCCTTACTTCATTCAGACTCCGAAGATCTTCTTCATGTGAGCTCGGGATGGTTTAATTGCGGTTTCGGCTAGCTTGACTCCGCTCAGGCGCTCTTCTTCGTTGAAGAGCCAGCCGTCCCAGTTTGCTTTTCTCACGGCCGCGGCGACTGGCGCCAGCTTGAAATCGCCTTCGCCGAGGATGACTTGCTCGCCGTTATGGAAATCGCGGAGGTGCATTCCTGCGATGCGGGCGTGGTGCTTGGCGAAGAACTTCGGAACGTCACCGCCGGCGCGGAAGGCGTGACCGGCGTCGATGACGAACTTCACGAGCTTGGGGTTGGTCTGCTGCAGGAGCGCTTCGATTTCGACGCTGCCGGCGGCGAACTCCGGGCCGTGATTGTGATAAGCGGCCGAGATTCCGAGGTCGCGGCAGAGCTTGCCGGCGCGATTCAACGCCTTCGATTTTGCCGCGGCGGCAGCCTGGTTCAACGTGCCGTTCTCCATGCAGGGGCCGCCGCTGAGGACGAGAGACGAGGCTCCGAGGGCTGCGCCGCCTTTTGCCACGCGCTCGATGAGATCGGCTGGCGCGATGCGCGTTGCGTCGTCGTATTTATCCATAAAGATGTGGATGTTGACGAAGCGCAGGCCGCTGTTGATGAGGCGGACGTTCGCGGTGGTGGGCTTATCAAAGTGCATTTGCACATTGCGGAACGAGGTTTCGAAGCCCTCATAGCCGAGGCCGTTCATGCGTTCGAGGACTCCGATGAGATCGTCAAAGTTGGCGATTTGCCAGGCGTTGGTTTGCGCGCCAGGCTTGGGCTGCTTGCCGGCGGCAAGCAGCGGAGTGGCGGCGAGTGCCGCGAGAGCCGTACGGCGCGTGATTAGACTTTCCATACAATCACCTTCAAATCCGTCATTTCTTCGATGGCGTACTTCGGGCCTTCGCGGCCGATGCCGCTTTGCTTGACGCCGCCATAGGGCATATGGTCGGCGCGGAACATCGGTGTGTCGTTGATCATGACGCCACCGCAGCGGATGGCGCGGGCGGCCGAAAAGGCGCGCTCGATGTTGCGCGAGAAGACGCCGGCCTGCAAGCCATAGGGCGTATTGTTGACTTGCGCGATGGCTTCGTCGAAGTCTTTATACGGGTGGACGACGACGACGGGGCCGAAGACTTCCTCGCAGGAGAGCCGCGCCGTATTGGCGGCTCCGACGACGATGGTTGGGGCGATGGTGGCGCGGCTGCGCGTGCCGCCGGTGAGAACACTCGCGCCTCCGGCGACGGCTTCTTTGATCCAGGACTCGACGCGCTCGGCGGCGGCTTCCGTAATGAGCGAAGAGATGTCCGTGGTTTCTTCGAACGGGTGGCCGACTTTGAGCGCGGATGCAGCGGCGACGTAGCGCGCGAGGAACTCGTCGAGAATCGATTCGTGCGCGTAAATGCGCTGCACGGAAATGCAGACCTGGCCGCTGTGCGCGAAGGCGCCGGGCGTGCAGCGGGCAACGGCCCAATCGAGATCGGCATCGTCGGCGACGATGGCGGCGGAGTTGCTGCCGAGCTCAAGCGTGACGCGTTTGAATCCGGCGGCGGCTTTGAGCGCCTGGCCGACGGCAACGCTGCCGGTGAAGGTCAACATGTCGATGCCTGGGTGCGCGGCCATCTTGGGGCCGAGAGCCGGACCCATGCCGTGGACGACGTTGTAGGCGCCCTTGGGTGCTCCGGCTTCGGCGAAGGCTTGCGCGAGGCGGCTGGCGGAGAGGGGCGTCTTTTCGGCCGGCTTGTGGATGACGGCGTTGCCTGCGGCGAGGGCGGGGCCTGCTTTGTGCAGTGCGAGGTTCATCGGCACGTTGAAGGGCGTAATTGCGCCGATGACTCCGACGGGTTCGCGGACGGTCATTGCCATGCGGCCTTTGCCGATGGGCGCGGCGTCGATGGGGATGACTTCGCCGTGCAACTGGCGGGCCTCGATGGCGCAGGCGATGAGCGTTTGCTGGCTGCGCTCGGCCTCGACGCGGGCCTCTTTGATGGGCTTGCCGGTTTCCATGCAGATGAGGCGGGTGTATTCGGCGACGTCGCGACGGACGATGTCGTGGACGCGCGTGAGGAGTTCGGCGCGTTCGAAGGCGGTCAGCTTCGCCATGGCCTTGGCGCCTTCGCGAGCGGCGGCAACGGCGTCGTTCAGGGTGTCTTCGTCGGCCTCGTGGACTTGCGCGACGAGGGTTCCGTCGTAGGGAAGGCGGACGTCGAAGAGTTGGTCGGTCTCGACGGGTTCACCGCCGATGAACATAGGAAAGGATTCTACGTGCGATGAGGTCGGCATGGGATTTCCTTAACCGTACAACGCTGTCGTTGCGTTGGGCTTTGCGGGTTTACAACCGGGGTTAGCGGGGTCCGCTCAGTTCGTTCGCGGTGGCTGAGCGCGATGGCGTTTTGCTCACTGTTGATGAAACACCTTGTAGGTTGTTGAATATTGGCAGCAGCGGGACGGGCCGCCGGCTGGTGAATCCGCTCCCGACGCGGCCCTTCGGGCCGCTTTGGTCGCGGCTCGGATTTGGCGCCTTTCGTCTTGCCTAGTGGCGTGCCGTGCTGGTTCATGGCGGTCATGACGCGCAGCCGCGTCTCTGACTTCGTTCGCGGTAGCTGAGGGCGATGGCGTTTCGGAGTTAGTACGCGCGACCTTCCGGTCGCGCCTCGTTGGGGCTTTGTCATTTACGATTCCTCGTTAGGAAGAAGAGGACGGCGACGCCGGTGATGGGCATGATGGCCGTGAGGGCGAAGACCGGGGTGTAGCCGAAGTGGTCGATGAGGAAGCCGGTGAGGAGCGGGAAGCCGAAGCCGCTGACGCCTTGGGCGATTCCGGTGAGGCCGGTGACGCGGCTGACGGCGGGGCCGGGCATGAGGTCCGAGATGCGGGCGAAGAAATTCGCCGACATGCCGTAGTGGCCCAGCAGCACAACGCAGATGTAGGCGAGGGCGCTGTTGGCCGAGGTTGCCGAGGTGACGCCGAAGCCCAATAAACACAAGGCCGCGCCGAGGCCCATACAAACATTGCGGGCTTGCGTGACGCTCCAGCCGGCGCGGATAAAGCGGCCGGCGAGCCAGCCGCCGCCGATGCTGCCGACGTCCCCAAAGAAGAACGGAATCCAGGCGAAGAGGCCGATGGAGGCGAGGCTGAGTCCGCGCTCTCTATAAAGATATTCGGGGAGCCAGAAGATGTAGAACTGCGAGACGGGTCCGGCGATCATGCGCAGCATCATCAAGGCCCAGACGTCGCGGCGCGCGAGGAGTTGGAGATTGGACGGCGCTTCGACTTCGTGCTCGACGCGATCCGTTTGGATGTAGGCGGCTTCGGCGGCACCGAGATGCGGATGTTGCTCCGGCGTGTAGTAGACGGCTCTCCACGCGAAGACCCAGAAGACGCCGAGGACGCTGGGGACGACGAAGGCCATCTGCCAGCCGAGGGTAGTTGTGATTAAGACGAGCAGCGGCGGCGCGATCATCGAACCTAACGTTGCTCCGCCGTTGAAGACGCCCGCGGCGAAGGCCCGTTCCTTGGGCGGGAACCACTGGGAGACGACTTTGACGCCTCCGGAATAGTTGGCGCATTCGCCGGTGCCGAGCCAGAAGCGCAGCGACGCGAACTGCCATTTCGATCCGGCGAGCGCGTGCAAGGCGTTGCCGGTCGACCACCAGATGACGGCGAGCGAGAGGACGCGGCGGACTCCGAAGCGATCCGACAGCCAGCCCATGGGGAACTCGCCGACGAGGAGGCCGAAGGTGAAGCCGGCGACGATCTGGCCGTAGTCGGTGGCGCTGAGATGGAACTTCTCGCGCAGGATTGGCGCGACGACGGAGAGCGCCTGGCGGTCGACGAAGTTGATAACGGTGATGAGCAGCAGCAGTCCGAGAATCCACCAGCGCACCTGTTTGTAGACGGGCGGCATGGCGGCGTCGGTGTTGAGGACTGGCGTGGTCATCTTGGACGGTCCTCTTATAGTAAGCCGGGGCGGATTGGTTCCGCCGTCGCACGATCGGTGATGACTTCGGCGTCCGGGTGGACTTGGACGAGCGTGCTGGGAAAGGCGCTGGATTGCGCTCCGGCGACAGTCCTGCGGAAGACAGCGCGATGCCGCTGTCCGCCGGCACAGTAGAGGCGGATCTTGCGCGCGGCGAGGATTTCGCGCATGCCGAGAGTGACGGCCATCGGCGGAATGCTCGAGGGACTGCCTCCGGCGGAGTTGATGCTCTGGACGACGATGGAGTCGTCGCCGAGAGCGACCACGCGCGTCACGGAATTCTTCAGTTCCTCGACGGAGATCTCGTACCAGCGCGAGAGGGGCGGTTCGTTAAAGGCGATGTGGCCGTGGTAGCCGATGCCGCCGTAGCAGACGTCGATGCCTCCGACGCGGTCGATCGCTTCGCCCATTGCGTCGGGGCGGAAGGGGTGCGGGAAGAAGCAGTGGTCCTCGGGGATGCGAAGATCGGTGTCGAGCTTCGCGAAGAGTTCGCGGCGCAGGAAGCCTTCAAAACTGAGCGGGTGTTCGACGGGGATCGGGCGCGCTTGCCAGTCGAGGAACTCGTCCATGTTGAAGGAGTAGACATTGCGCCAACTGATGCGCTCGCGGTTGCAGATTTCGGCGACTCGGGCGTAGTGCGCGACGGGTCCGACGGGGAGGATAAGGCGCGCGGCGTTGTTCGCCCGGATGGTGTTGACGATGGAGTCGGCCAGGTCGTCGAGGACGGCGGGGATGTCTTCGAGGAGGCGAAAGGGGATGCGTGCGGCGCGGCGGAGTTCGTCGACGGGGAGTGCGTTGAGTGAGTCGACTTCGGCGCGGGTCACGTTAGAGACGCGCCCGCTGGGAGCTTGGGAGTAGAAGCGCTCCCGTGGGGAGATGGGGAGTGAAAATCCCCGCCCTGACGGGCGGGGTTAGAGAGGCAGCGTACGGCGACCGCTTACTGCACCCTACTCCGTCGGGCTTCGTGCGGTCGCTGGACTGGGGTCGGACCTGGCGGTCCGACCTA
>JAYVTO010000233.1:0-6616 GCA_043788745.1 Acidobacteriaceae bacterium | reverse complement strand
TTGGATACTTGTCGACCATCAACGGCCGATCAAGTTCTTCCGTAATCAGCGTCTCGTCGGCGTTGCCAAAATCCCCGCCCCACTGGATCTCGCTGCCTTTGGCTTTTAGTTTTTCGACGGCGTCGTCGTAGCTCATGCGCGGGAAAGGCGCTTTGATGGATTCGAGCTTGGTGACGTCGCGTTCAAGCACTTTCAGCTCTTCGCGACGATTCTCCAGCACGCGTCCGGCAACGAAGCAAACCAAGCCTTCGGCGAGTTGCTTGACGTCTTCTAGATTCGCGAAGGCCATCTCGGGCTCGACCATCCAGAACTCGGTGAGGTGGCGGCGCGTCTTCGACTTTTCGGCGCGGAACGTCGGGCCGAAGCAATACACCTTGCCGAACGCAGCGGCATTGGCTTCGTTATAGAGTTGGCCGGACTGCGTGAGATACACAATTTCGTCGTCGAAGTAGTTCACGGCAAACAGCGTCGACGTGCCTTCGCAGGCGGCGGGCGTAAAGATGGGCGTATCGACAAGCGTGAAGCCGTTCGAATCGAAGTAGTCGCGGATGCCTTTAATCACTTCGTGGCGGATCTTGATGATCGCGTGCTGGCGGCGGCTGCGCAGCCACAAGTGGCGATGATCCATCAGGAAGTCGATGCCGTGGTCCTTGGGCGTAATCGGATAGGGCGTCGCCTCGGAGACGTGCTGCAGGATCTCGGCGGATTCGACATCGAGTTCGTAGCCGCCTTGGGCGCGCGCTTCGGCGCGAACTTTTCCGGTGACGATCAGCGACGATTCCTGCGTGAGGTCTTTCAACGCTTCGAACGTCGCTTCGTCGAGCGCGCTCTTTACGGCGACGCATTGGATGATGCCCGTGCCGTCGCGCAATTGCGGAAAGACGATCTTGCCGGACCGCCGAATGTTGTAGAGCCATCCAGCCAGCCGGACAGTTTCGCCTTCATGTTTGCTGACGTCCGCGATGGAAATGCGCGGTGCCAGATTCTGGTTACTCATAGTCTTTTTCTAACTCTCTATCGTAATCCCGCGGCCTCGCCGGATCGTAATCCCGCGGCTTCGCCGGGTTGGCTCATGAGCGCCGACAACTTTTCGAATAGCGCCGCCGCCTCGTCGAGCGGATTCGCCATTTCCGGAACTTCGTTGAGTTCGAGAACGAAGCCATACTGACCGGCGCGCGAGGCCAGCAGCGGCATAACGGTGGCCCAGTCGATGATGCCGTTCGCACCCTGGCGAAGCGGAAACAAATGAGTGCCGCCGACTGCGTCGCAGTCGTGGATGTGAGTGAGCAGGATACGATTCTTCATCGACTGGAACGCGGACTCGATGGATTCGAACAACTGCGCGTTGACTAGATCGAAGCAGAAGTGCAGGTTCAAATGGGTCAGCTCCAGGAAGATGCGGAGGCGCTCCGAGGTCGTCATCGCTCCCTGGGTATTTTCGAGCAGCACTTCGACGCCGCGCTGTTTGGCGAAAAGCGAAAGCTCTTCGAGCGACGAGAAGGCCGCATCGACTCTGCGTTCGTCGTACTCTTCGTCGTTGCCACTAAAATGCAGCACGAGGAAACGGAAGGGAATCGTCTCGGCGACATCGAGCGTGCGCTTGATCTCGTCGACCATCGGCAAGCGGCGGGACTTCACGGGTTCGGAAATATTGATGACAGACTGAGGGCCGGAGACGCCCCACACGTCGTCGCTAAACACCGGCGCGTGGACGGAGAAGAGATCCAGCTTCGCATCACGGAACCAGTGGCCGAGTTCGGCAATCTGGGCACGATTGTGATAATCGAAGTGCTGGCGCGCGCAGAAAATCTCGACGGCCGGAATGCCGGTCCGCGCGAGCTTGTCGAGCCACGCCGTGGTGAGGCGATGATTGACGAGCAGCCTTGTCGAAAGAGCGCGTTGCAACATCTAATAGCCAGCCGCTTTGCCGGAACCGCGGCCATCCGTGCCGCCTTCGAGCCAACCGTTCGCGCTGCGCAGAAGGGCCTCGACGCGCGCGAGCACCAAGCCGCGCGAGTAGTCGACGTCGTGGCCCATCGACTTGAGGATGGCGACGGTGTCGGGCGAGATGCCTTGTTCGAGGTACAACTTGTCGGGCATCCATTGATGATGAACTCGCGGCGCGTCGACGGCATCCTGCGCGTTCATTTTGAAGTCGACGATATTCAGAATCACTTGCATCACGGCGGTGATGATGCGCGAACCGCCGGGGGCTCCGACGACAAGAACCGCTTTGCCATCTTTCGCGAGAATGGTCGGGGTCATGGAGGACAAAGGCCGCTTACCGGGCTGGATGGCGTTGGACTCGCCTTGGATCAGGCCGAACATGTTCGGTTCGCCGGGCTTCGCGGCGAAGTCGTCCATCTCGTTGTTGAGGAGGAAGCCGAGGCCGGGGACGGTTACGCCGTTCCCGTAGCCGCCGTTGAGGGTATAGGTGACGGCGACCGCGTTACCTTGTTCGTCGAGGATCGAGTAGTGTGTGGTCTCGCCGCTTTCGCGCATCTCGCGGCCGCCGGCCTTCACTTGTGAGCTCGGCGTCGCGCGCTTCGGGTCAATCGATTCGCGGCGAACCTTGATGTGCGCGGGACTCAGCAGGCCGACGGAAGGAACCTTGAAGAAATCGGGATCGCCGAGATACTCACTGCGATCGGCGTAATAGCGGCGCATGGATTCAGCCAGGAAGTGGATGCTGGATGCGGATCCGGAGCCGCCTTTCTCGTAGCCCGTGCCGTCGAGCATCGCCATCATCTGCAGAATTCCGAGGCCGCCGGAACTGGGCGGCGGCGCGGTGATGACTTCGTAGCCGCGATAGGTGCCAGACAGCGCTTTGCGTTCGACGGCCTGATACTGCTTGAGATCTTCGAGCGTGATGAGGCCGCCGTTGGCTTTCATTTCGGCGGCGAGGCGCTTGGCGGTTTCGCCTTCGTAGAAATCGGCTGCGCCACTCTTCCCGATGCGGCCGAGGGTCCGCGCCAGTTCGGGCTGCTTCAAGAGTTCATCGACTTCGTAGTGCTTACCATCGCGCAGAAAGATGCGATTCGATTCGGGGAACCTGGCGAGGATCTTGTTCGATTTGAGCGATTCAGCGAGCGCATAGGTGACGGCGAAGCCGTTGGCGGCGAGGTCGACGGACGGCTTCACAAGGTCGGCCCACTTCTTCGAGCCGAATTTCTTATTGGCGAGTTCGAAGCCGCGGACGGAGCCGGGGACTCCGGCGGCGCGCCAGCCTTCGATGCTATCGCGCGTGGGCTTGCCGTTGGCGTCGAGATACATGTTGCGCGATCCGGCGAGCGGCGCTTTCTCGCGGAAGTCGATGAACGTCGTGCGGCCGTCGGCGAAACGAACGAGCATGAATCCGCCGCCACCGATGTTGCCCGCAAAGGGATGGGTGACGGCGAGGGCGAATCCGACAGCGACGGCGGCGTCGACGGCGTTACCGCCGTTCTTGAGGACTGCGAGGCCAACGTCGGTGGCATTGGGCTCCTGCGCGACGACCATGGCTTTGCGCGCACGGACGGGCTGACGAGCTTCGGCGGTGCCTGCAATCACGATGAGAGAGAGAAGCAACGGCAGCAGGCGCATAGGCTTGATTTTACCTGTTTCGGTTCGGCTTCAGTGTGCAACTGGCTTGCGACGAGAAAAGGGGTGCGGATTTCTCCGCACCCCTTTCATCGACGACACCGGCGTTGCGGTGTTTTATTGCTTGTCGGCGCTGGTCGGGACTGGCGCGTACGTTAGCGTCAGCGTACCGACTGTCGTCCGGCCCCTGGCGTCGGTGACCGTCAGATCGAAGAAGTACACCGCATTCACCGCAGGTACGGTTACCCGGATGGAGGAGGTTCCCTGCCCGCTGACGATGGTGCCCTGGTTGTTGCGAGAGTTCCACGTGTACGTCAATGGACCGTCGCCACCCGGGCTAAAGCTGCTGCCGGCGTCGATCGTGAACGTCGTGAAGTTGGTGCGTTGCGCGCTGCCGCCGGTGAAGATGATCTGCGGCGGCTGTCCGACGGTGACGGGTGGGGTGTTAACCACAACCGTCAAGGTTCGGGTGACCTGCTTGCCGCTGATGCCGTTGGCCGTGCAGGAGTAGTCGGTGGTGACCGTCGGGCGAACCACGATGAGGGTCGACGGCGCGGGCCGCGGACCATCACCGGCGATGAAGAGCGTCTGCGCGTTGGTTGCCGTGCAGGTGAGGCGGATATCGGTACCCGGCGCCGGCGAAATCGTCGGGTTGGCCGAGAAGAGAATGATATCCGGATCCGGAATCACGGTTACCCTGACGTCGGTGGTGGCGGAGACGCTACCAGCCGCGTTGGTGGCCGTGATCTTGTATGTTGTGTCCCTGGTGGGCGACACATCCTGCGAACCGTTGATGGAGACATCACCGATCGTATCGATGGTGACCTTGGTGGCGTTTTCGACCTGCCAGAGCAAGGTGGACTTCTCACCCAGCTTGATGGTTGCCGGAGCCGCCGAGAAGCGGACGATGCGGGGCAACTGCACCTGGGTAACGGCGACGCCGATGGTGCACGTTGCCGTGCCGCCAAGGCCTGTAGCCGTTACGGTATAGGTGGTGGTCGCCGTGGGAGTCACGGCGGTGGTGCCGCTGAGTCCGACGCGACCGACGCCGGGAGTAATGGTCACCGAATCGGCGCCTTGCGACTGCCAGAACAAGGTTGAGGCTTCGCCGGCGGTGATATTGGTGGGCTGCGCGAAGCAGCTCATGAGCGCGACAGCGGGCGCCTGGACGACTACGGCGACGCTCGCCGAGTCTTCGTTGACGCTGTTCTTCGCCGTGATGATGTAGGTAGTCGTGGTACGCGGAGCTACAACGACGCTGCTGTTGGCGGCGACCGTGGTCGGGCCGGTTCCGCTGATGTTGGTGATAGTCACCGTTTCCGCGTTCAGCGTGCGCCACGAGAGAGTCGAGGACTGACCCGGAGCGATGGTGGTCGGGTTGGCCGAGAACACCAGAACCTGGGCGCGGTCGGCTGCCCTTGCAGTGACGCGTACACGGGCCTGGCCCGTGGCGCCGAAGTTATCTTTCACGAGGAGACGGAAGCTGTAGAGCTGTCCGGCTGCGGCGAGGAAGGTGGTCTTCGAAGCGGTAGGCGCGCTGAGCGCGACGGCGGGTCCGCTTTCCTGGATCCACTGGAAGGTGATGGGGTCGCCGTCCGGATCGTAGGAAGCCGAACCGTCGAGCGTGACTTGACCGGCGTTGATGCCAGACTGTTCGGGACCGGCGTCGGCGATGGGCGCGGCATTGCCCTTACGGACGGTGCGCGTCAGCACGTCGTAACGGACGCGCGGGACGTCAACCGGAACCGGCTGCGAGCTGGCCAGGTATTCGCGCGGCTTCTGGAAGTTGCCGAGCTGGACGCCGAAGACGGCGCGGCCCGTGGTGTCGCGCGCCTGGAGCGTTTCATTGAAGCCGCCCTCGGCGGTCAGCGCGAAGTGGTTCGTGATCGGGTAGACAATGCGGAACGTGCCGCCCGGACGGTCGTCGCCGCCGAACCGCTTGAGGTATCCGATGTTGCCTTCAAAGTAGCTGCGGCCCCACAGAGGCAGGGTGGTGCTGATACCGACCTGATCGACGATTTTCAAGTAGGTCTCGTTGATGACGTTGGTCGCGAACACGCCGTTGACAATCGGATTGACGCTGTTGACGATCGCGTTGTCCATGAAGCCCTTGGTTCCGAATGCGCCGATGCGGCCGTACTTGAATAGGTAGTCGAGCGTCAACGACGCCTGGCCGAGCGTACCGCCTTGCTGCATGCCGTTGAGCGTGACGTGCTTGAAGCTGGCGAACATGCCGGCCTGGAAGCGTTTGCCGACGCGGTCGACGAGACCGATATCGAACTGGCCTTCCTTCTGCGCCTTGAAGTACATGTATTCGCCCTGCGCCTGCAGTGCGAAGCGCGTGGCGAAGGGTTGGAAGAAGCGTCCCTTGCCCGTGAAGGTCACGTCGCCGTTCTGGTCGGCGCCGACATTGGCTCCGAGTAGTTGGAACGGGCTGGCGGACGGTGCCGCGGGGGCAGCGGGAGCGGCGGCGCGAGCCGGGGTCTGATCGACCGGCATCGGCGCGGGCCGTGCGCTGGCTACGCGATTCTCCATCGCCTGCTGACCGTTCTTGAGACCGTCGATCTCACGGCGGAGGCCGGCGTTCTGATCGGCGAGATCCTTCAGCATCTTGGCGATTTCGTCAAGCTTGTCAAGGCGGCGGAGCACTTCGTCGCAGCAGTTGCGACCGAGGCCGCTGTTGGCGGCTTGGGGCTGCATGGAGCGAATGGCATCGCCGAGTCCGCCGGCGGAGACGGTATTGCCTTTGTCGTCCATCACAGTGATGACGACGCGGCGATTCATCCAGCGCGCTTCGTCTGTCGGGCTGTAGGCCGATTTCGCGCCTTGTGCGCGAGGCTGACTCTTGCCGCGGGTGGACGTTTCAATCTGATTCGGACGAGCGCCGTACTTCACCAGGAAGTCCTTGACGGCGTTGGCGCGAGCCATGCCCAACTTTTCGTTGGCGGCGGGCGATCCGAGGTTGTCCGTATGACCCTCGACTTTAACTTTATATGCAGGGTTCTTTTGGAGCAGCTCCGCGAGCCGCAGCAAGCTG
>JAYVTO010000232.1:0-10683 GCA_043788745.1 Acidobacteriaceae bacterium | reverse complement strand
CAGGATGAGCCTGAAGGAGGGCCTGTTTCTAACGCAGGATGAGCCTGAAGGGGCGCATGCTAGGGATTGATCATCAGCATGCGGCACGGAGAGAAGTTGGGGGCGGATTCGGGGCGGATTCGGTGCCTAGATGATCGTTCTGTTGAAAGCTAACCAATGGAAACATTCTTGTGGCAGAATGGTTTTATGCCATTCGTCACGAAGCGACAACCATTGAGGGCGGATTCGAGGGCGGATTCGGGGGCGGATTCGGTGCCTAAGAAGCCTAGGCTGTCCTAAGGCGTGGACGCTGAAACATTAGGAACAGGGAACAATGGCGTCAGATCTCTACCCTCATTGTATCGATCACACTGTCAAGAGCTTCAAATTAATTATCAACAAACCGGAGTAGGTCTGACTACCAGGTCCGACCGGTCCGCCCGAACCAGAGCCAGCGGCGAAGCCATTCACTCTCAATTACCTACCGCTTCTTGCTAAACAGATACACAGCCGTCTGCGCCAACAGATTCGGCCGCAACTTCACCGCGCTTTGCCCACGCAAGAAAATCCGTTTCTCAATGTGCCAATCCTCTTGCTGTGCGAGACTCTCAAAATCCTCAATCGTCAGAAATCGCGTGTTCGGAGACTCATGCCACGAATGCGGAAACAGCTCCGTCTGCGGAGCGCGTCCGCTCACCAGGTGCGACCACCGCACCCGCCAATGGCCGAAGTTCGGGAACGCAACGATGCACCGCCGCCCGATGCGTAGCATCCCGCGCAGCACCTCGAGAGGCGCGCGAATCTCCTGCAGCGTCTGACTCAGAATTACGTAGTCGAACGCCTGATCCTGATACCCCGCGACGGCATCTTCAATGTCACTCTGATACGCCGACACGCCGCGCGCGATGGCCTTCTGCACCTTCGACGCGGCAATTTCGACGCCCCGCGCCCGCACGTCTTTTTTGTCGCGCAGCCACGCGAGTAACTCGCCTTCGCCGCAGCCGAGATCGAGCACCAGCGAACCCGGCTCCACAATCTCGCTGATGATGGCGTAGTCGCCTCGGCCGAACACGTCTTGGGCGAACTGTGGCATCAGACCTTTGTGCCGTTCAGGAACCCGCGCAGGATCTCGGTTTGCTCCACCGACTCCAGCAGAAACGCATCGTGCCCGTAGTTCGACTCTAACTCGCAGTATGCGACATCGCAGTTCCGCGACCGCAGCGCGTTCACGATCTCTTGCGACTGATAGCTCGGATACAGCCAGTCCGATGTGAAACTAAGCACGAGAAACCGCGTATTTACGCCATCAAACACCTGTGCCAGCGACTTCCGCGAAGCCGTCAGATCGAAGTAGTCCATCGCCTTCGTAATGTACAAATACGAGTTCGCATCAAACCGCTCGACGAACTGCGACCCGCGATACCGCAGGTAGCTCTCAACTTCGAAGTCGACCGAAAAATCGAACCCGAAGGCATCCTTATCCCGCAGCCGACGCCCGAATTTTTCGCGCATCGAGTGGTCGCTCATGTAGGTGATGTGCCCCACCATGCGCGCCACCGCGAGCCCGCGCGCCGGACGCGCCTTGCCGTAATACTCGCCGTGCTGCCAATCCGGATCCGCCATGATCGCCTGACGTCCGACTTCATTGAACGCAATCTGCTGCGCGCTATGCCGCGCCGTCGACGCAATCGGAATCGCCGACGCCACCGCATCCGGATACGCCGCCGCCCACTCCAGCGCCTGCATGCCGCCCATCGATCCGCCCGCTACAGCGAGCAACCTCGGAATGCCCAACGACTCGATCAGCTTCTTCTGCAGTCGCACCATGTCGCCGATTGTGATCACCGGAAAGTGCATCGCGTACGGTGCGCCCGTCGCCGGATCGTTCGACCCCGGCCCCGTCGTTCCGCGGCAGCCACCCAAAACGTTCGAGCAGATCAGAAAATAGCGATCCGTATCGAAGGCCTTGCCCGGCCCGATCATCGCGTCCCACCAGCCGCTTTGACCCGTTTCGGCGTGAATGCCAGCGGCATGCGCATCGCCCGAAAAGGCATGCAAAACGAGAATTGCGTTGTCGCGCGCCGCGTTCAACTCGCCGTACGTCTCGTACGCGACGTCTACCGGCTGTAGCCGGACGCCGCAATCGAGATCCAGAGAATCGAACCGCGCAGTTTGGGTGTGCACGGTCATGAGGGGCTAACAACCAAAGTGTAACAGGCGCTCCTCGCGCCCTTGTAATATTTGCCTTTAGGAATCCCACCCGACATGTGGTGAAATAGAAGTTACCCCCGCAGATCCCCGGAGGCTTCTACCGACTTGAATAAAGCATTCCTCGCCTTGGAAGATGGCACCATCTTCGAAGGCACAGGTTTTGGTGCGCCCGTCGAACGGTGTGGCGAAGTTGTCTTCAATACATCGATCACTGGCTATCAGGAAATCTTCACGGACCCATCCTATGCGGGCCAAATCGTTGTTCTGACCTATCCCCAAATCGGCAACTACGGTGCAAATGAGGCCGACAACGAAGCGTCCCGGCCTTACATTGAAGGCCTGATTGTCCGCGAGTTCTCGCCTGCCGCCAGCAGTTGGCGATCAGGCGAAGACGCCGGCGAATTCCTCCGCCGCCATGGAATCCCCGGTGCCGCCGCCATCGACACCCGCGGCTTGGTTCGCCACTTGCGAACCCGCGGCGTCATGCGCGGTGTGCTCCACACGGGCGATGCCAATCCGCAGGATCTCGTCGAGCGCGCACGGATAACGCCTTCGATGGCCGGGCTCGATCTCGCCACCGGAGTCTCGACGAAATCCACCTACGAATGGACCGAAGCTGTCACGCCCTGCTCCCCGTCCGAAGTCATGCGCGCGAAGACAGAAACGCAGCCGCATCACGTGGTGGCCTTTGATTACGGCATCAAACGCAATATCCTCCGCCGCCTCGCCCACGTCGGCTGTCATGTCACAGTCGTACCCGCTGGTACTTCCGCCGATGATGTGCTCGCGCTGAAGCCCGATGGCGTCTTCCTCTCGAATGGCCCCGGCGACCCGGAGCCGCTTGCGTTTCAAGCCGCCCAAATTCGGAAGTTGATCGGCAAGACGCCGGTGTTCGGCATCTGCCTCGGCCATCAGGTACTAGGCCTGGCACTCGGCGGAAAAACCTACAAGCTGAAGTTCGGCCACCGCGGCGGCAATCATCCCGTCTTGAACAAGCTCACGAACAAGGTCGAAATCACCGCGCAAAACCACGGCTTCGCCGTCGACCCCGATTCGCTTTCGGCGACCGACATCGAGCTCACTCACATCAACTTGAACGACAACACACTCGAAGGCTTCCGCCACCGCAACCATCCGGTCTTCTGCGTGCAGTATCACCCGGAGGCCGCGCCCGGGCCGCACGATTCGCAATATCTGTTCGACGACTTCGTCAAGCTAATTGAGAACGCGAAAGCGGGGGCGAAGTAGATGCCCCGCCGCAACGATCTCAAACGTATCCTTATCGTCGGTTCCGGCCCGATCATCATCGGCCAGGCCTGCGAGTTCGATTACTCCGGCGCGCAAGCCTGCAAGGCCCTCAAGGCCGATGGCTTCGAAGTCATCCTCATCAATTCGAATCCCGCGACGATCATGACGGACCCCGATCTCGCCGACCGCACCTACATCGAACCGTTGAGCGTCGAGTTCGCTGCCGAGGTCATCCGCAAGGAGCGGCCGGACGCGCTGCTCTCTACCGTCGGCGGACAGACTGGACTCAACCTCGCCGTCGCGCTGGCCGAAGCCGGAATCCTTGATAAATACGGCGTCGAACTGATCGGCGCGAAGATCGACGCGATCAAGAAAGCCGAAGATCGCCTGCTCTTCAAAGACGCAATGCGCAAGATCGGCCTGGCTCTTCCGCAGTCGCAACTGATCAAGAGCGTGGACAAAGGCGTCGACTTTGCCAATAAAATCGGCTATCCGTCCATCCTGCGCCCCAGCTTCACCATGGGTGGGACGGGCGGCGGCATTGCCTATAACCGCGAAGAACTGGAAGACATTCTCGAACGCGGCCTCGATCTTTCCCCGGTCCACGAAGTGCTGATGGAAGAGTCCGTACTTGGCTGGAAAGAGTACGAAATGGAAGTGATGCGCGATCTCGCCGACAACGCGATCATTGTGTGCTCCATCGAGAACTTCGACCCCATGGGCGTCCACACCGGCGACTCCATCACGGTCGCCCCGGCGCAAACGCTGACGGACAGGGAATATCAGATGATGCGCGACGCGTCTCTGGCTTGCTTGCGCGAGATCGGCGTTGACACCGGTGGATCGAACGTGCAGTTCGCGATCAACCCGAAGGACGGTCGCATGGTGATCGTCGAAATGAATCCGCGCGTCTCGCGCAGCTCCGCGCTTGCCTCGAAGGCGACCGGATTCCCCATCGCCAAAATCGCCGCGAAGCTCGCCGTGGGCTATCGCCTCGACGAGATCAGGAACGACATCACCCGGCTGACGCCTGCTTGCTTCGAGCCGACGATCGACTACGTTGTGGTCAAGATTCCGCGTTGGCAATTTGAGAAATTCCCCGGCGCGGAGCCGGTGCTGAACACGCAGATGAAAAGCGTCGGCGAAGTGATGGCAATCGGCCGCACGTTCAAGCAGGCCCTCGGCAAAGGCATGCGCAGCCTTGAAACCGGGCGCGCATCGGGTTCCACGATTCTCGACCCCGATCTGATCCAGGCCCGCCTGATCACGCCGAATCCGGATCGCCTGCCGTACATCCGTTTCGCGTTTGAACGCGGCTACACGATCGAGACCATTCACGAGCTGACTTCGATTGACCCTTGGTTCCTGCGCCAGGTGAAAGAGCAAGTCGACTACGAGACGGAGATGGCGACGAAGTCGCTCGCAACCGTTACAAAAGATGAGTTGCGCAAAGCCAAGCGCGACGGTATCTCCGATTCGCGGCTCGCCCGCGGCTGGGACGTCGACCAGCTCGATGTGCGCGCCAAGCGCAAGCAGATGGGCCTCGCCGCTGTCTTTAACCGCGTCGACACCTGCGCCGCCGAGTTCGAAAGTTTTACCCCCTATCTGTACTCCAGCTACGAAAGCGAATGCGAAGCGAATCCCACTGATCGCAAGAAGGTCATGATTCTCGGCAGCGGTCCGAATCGCATTGGGCAGGGCATTGAGTTCGACTACTGCTGCTGCCACGCGTCGTTCGCGCTGCAGGCGTTTGGCGTCGAGTCGATCATGGTCAACTGCAACCCCGAGACTGTCTCGACCGACTACGACACGTCGGACCGTCTCTACTTCGAGCCCCTGACGCTCGAAGAAGTTCTTAATATTTACGACACGGAGAAGCCCGACGGCGTCATTGTCCAGTTCGGCGGGCAGACTCCGCTGACGTTGGCGCTGCCACTGAAGGCCGCTGGTGTTCCGATCATCGGCACCGATCCTGAGAATATCGATCTCGCGGAAGACCGCAAGCGCTTCGGCGCTTTGCTCGACGAATTGAACATTCCGTCGCCCGCGAACGGAACCGCAACCAGTGTCGACACGGCGTGCAGCGTGGCGCGCTCGCTTGGCTTCCCTGTTCTGCTGCGTCCTAGCTATGTGCTCGGCGGACGCGCGATGGTGATCGCGTACGACGAAGAGATGGTCCGGCGCTACATGCAGGAAGCCGTGATCTTCTCACAGGAACGCCCTGTGTTGGTTGATCGCTTCCTCGAAGACGCGACGGAAGTCGACGTTGACGCGCTTTGCGACACCGATGGCAACGTCCTGATCTCCGGCATCATGGAGCACATCGAAGAAGCCGGCGTGCATTCGGGCGATAGCTCTTGCGTGCTGCCTGCGACATCGCTATCGAAAGCAGTGCTCGGTACGATTATGGACTACACGCGCAAGCTCGCGCGCGCTCTCAACGTCATCGGCCTGATGAACGCGCAGTACGCGATCAAGGGCTCGACCGTGTACGTGCTCGAAGTAAATCCGCGCGCCTCGCGCACCGTGCCTTACGTTTCGAAGGCGACGGGCGTGGCGCTACCGAAGATCGCGGTAGGCCTGATGCTCGGCAAGAAGCTAACGGAGTTCATGACTGCGGAGCAGCTTGAAATCGGCGTGCTGCCGGTCTCGCGCTTCTTCGTGAAGTCGCCCGTGTTCCCGTTCAACAAATTTCCGGGAGTGGATCCGTCCCTCGGACCGGAGATGCGTTCGACCGGCGAAGTGATGGGTGTGGGCGACAATTTCGGCGAGGCATTCGCGAAGGCGCAACTCGGCGCTGGAACGCCGCTGCCCGATCAGGGCACTGTGTTCCTGAGCGTGAACGATCGCGATAAGCCGGTGGCTGTCGAACTCGCCAAGCGCTTCCATGAATTGGGTCTGAAGCTCACCGCGACGCGCGGAACCGCCACCGCCATCGAAGCCGCCGGAGTCCCCTGCAAGCGCGTCTTCAAAGTCAATGAAGGCCGGCCAAACGCCGTCGACTTGCTGAAGGCTGGCAATCTGCAACTGATCATCTACACGTCAACGACCGGAGCGCATTCGTTCAGCGACGAGAAGATCATTCGCCGCAGCGCGGTGCTGTATCGCGTGCCCTGCATCACGACAATCAGTGGAGCAAAGGCGTCGGTAGAAGCAATCGCCAGCCGGCGGCGCGATCCGATCCGGGTGTGGAGCCTGCAGGAAATCCACGACGAGTTGCGAGTGCCTAAGTCATAAGGCACGGCCCTTCGATTCGCGGGGTGACTGCACGGAGGCGTGGGTCCTTTCAAGTCCACCACTGTGCGACCCGTTTGACTACCTTGTCGATGACTCGCAACGCGACGAGAATGTCGATCAGCGTCGCGGTAAGGCAAAGGAGCGCAGCGGCTTTAATTAGTCCCGCCTAGGGACACCTAAGGAGCTATCCATGCGTCCTCACTAAGGCCTTCGAATAACGGTGCTGATCCCGACTTCTGTAAGGATCAGATCCACTGCGAACGGTAATAGCCCAATCTCGAATTGCCACGGGGATTGTCCCGCAGCGTTTGAGAAGCGATGAGGACAACTTGCTCTGACTTGCTCGTTGTTTGGCCAAGGTCGCAGACGCCTCCGTCCCTCTTTGGGAGCTTACGCTTACATCCGGTTGTCGAGAGCTTTTCGAAGCTCTAGCGCCGCCATTCTCTGTCGAAGGCCTGCTCGATGCTTTCTACAAACGATTCGTCGCCGAACGGGCGGTCGGCGTAGGTGCATCGATCGGGACGGTGGCGTGTGCAGGCTTACATCGTGACATTCGGATCACTTGGATCGCGAAGAAGTGCGCGCGCCGGCGACGTGGGCCGCCTCTTTCCAGCCGATATTTCGTTGCGGAATTTCGCACAGCTTCAGCTCAATATCCGACAAACCGAGCGGCGCTCCAGGGGGGCCGTCCTCGGCCTCCGTTTGGTAGAAATGGCCGAGATCGTTGAGGTTTCCGAGGACCTTCTTGCTGTTCGTCGTCGTCAGGCGAATCTCCATCATTTCGCACAGTTCCCGGTCCTCAGCCTCCTCCGAAACGCGCAGCATGCCGAAAAGATTCCGAACTCGAATGACGAAAAACGCCGCGAGATCACCAACGTCCTGGACGTCGCTCAGTGGAGTTGCAACCGTAACAAGCGATCGCTCGCTGACAAACACCACCAGCGCTCCGCGGCACATCGGAACCAGGTTGACATACCACTCGCCAAGAGCCGTAGTAAAAGGAGGAACATCCCGCTGCGGACAAATTCCGAACTGGTCGAGGACGCGTTTTGTGCAGCGAAGGGCGAGCATTGGCCAGACCGCCAGTGTAGCTTTTTCGCGGCTCCCACTGCCGATTCAGCTTGCGCCGGAGCGTCGCCCATTCACAGCAAGACCTTCTACCGAGCCTCTTGAAGACCGGGCACCAGATGCGCAGCCAGCGCCGGACTCCGCCGCAGTGCGCCGCGCATCTCTCCCGGCGTCATACCCGTCACGCGCCGGAACACGCGCGTCATGTGGCTTTGGTCCGCGTACCCCGCTTCGGCGGCAAGGGTCGCGAGGTCAGCGTCGGTCTTTCCAATCTCGCTACAGACCCACCGCATGCGGACGCCTTCGATGTAGTCGTGCAATCCGACGCCTCGGCGTCGCGAAAACGTCCGCGACAGATGCACTGGATGCACGCCAACTTCGCGAGCAAGATCGTCCAGCCGCAGCTTCTCGCGGAACTGATCGTGAATTCGATCGGTCACGCGCGCGAGCCAGTGCGGCGTCACATGATCCCCCAGCTTCGGCAGCCGGGTCACTTGCGCCTCGAGTTCGACAATGCAAGTTTGCAGCGCCATCTCCGACGCATCGGGCCGGAGGAACTCGCGATAGAGCGCCGCGGCAAGCCACACGGAGCGCCCTCCTTGGCGTTCCGCGCCCGCCGTCGGCAACTTGCGATCGAATTCTTCGTGAGACGGTGGAACCTCCAGCATGAAGAATCGCGCGCCGCCCTCGCCGATCTCATCCGCGTGCTCAAAGTACGCCGGGTGATAGACCATCGTGAACGGCTTGTATTCGAGCGAGAACCCCGCCGCGCGCTCGCGATACGAGCCGCCAACCAGAAAGCTGAAGTACGGCCGCACATGGCCGTGCGGCGGCACCTGCCAGAGCCGCGAGTGAATCACTTCGCTCAGCACGAACGCGGCCGGCCGCGATGTGCCGCTCTCCAAAGTCACGCGCCGCTCGACCGCACCGAAGTACTGACCCGCGTTCAGATTCTTGCCCATGTAGTTATCTACGTACAAGACGGAGAATCGTTCGTACGGATAATATGGTGTCATGTTACGAAACTCACTCATCAGCACCCTCTTATTGGGCCTTGCCGCCAACGCCGCCGACCGCGTCCCAGGCGCGGACTACAAGCCAACCGGAGAGATTCTTCGCCCGCCGGATTATCGCGAGTGGGTTTTCCTCACCGCCGGCATGGGCATGACCTACGGACCCACCACCGCCAACACCGACAATCCGATGTTCGACAACGTCTTCGTCCAGCCCGCCGCCTACCGCGAGTTCGTGAAGACCGGCACCTGGCCCGATGGCGCCATGTTCATCCTTGAAATCCGCAAAGCCGTTGCCAACGAATCCATCAACAAGGGCGGCCGCACGCAGACGGGCATCGTCGCCATCGAAGCCGCGGTGAAAGACGAAAAGCGCTTCCCCGAAAAGTGGGCCTACTTCCACTTCGCCCCAAAGAACGGCGAGCCCTCCACCGAAGCGAAAGCCTTTCCCAAAACCGCCGCCTGCTATTCCTGCCACAGCCAACACGGAGCCGTCGACAACACCTTTGTCCAGTTCTATCCAACCCTGGTCGACATCGCAAAGGCAAAAGGAACCTGGAAACCCGCAGCCCCGCCTCCCGCGGATACTCCAAAGCACTAGCGCCCCCCATCAGACCAGCCACCGATGCGCCAGCCATCGATTGGCCAGCCATTGATTCGCCAACCATCGAGGCGCGCACAAAGCGAGACGAAGTCGAGCGAAGTAAGCGCCCCGAAGCCCCCAGCATCGCAGCCCACGAAAAAGCCACCAAAGAACCGCGAACGAAGTGAGCGGACTCCCCATCACCCGACCGCCGAAGTCGCTGATTTTGCTACTTTTCTCGGCAACCATACCAACCGCCTACAGCCACCCAACCCAAGAACCCGCAACCCGGTCACAAGCCTACAAAATTCCCTAACTTTATCATTCCATTACAAAAACACCCACCAGCATCCCCGAACCCTTGGCCCCCCGATCCTACAATGAAATCGGGTAAAAGGAGCCCACCCCAAATGACCCGCAAAGCGCGCCGCGCCATCAATCGCCACAGGCGGAAACGGTGCACAGATAACCTGAGGACCAGTTTTCATTTCCCGTTTCCCTCGGCAACGATCTGAACTGCTTCGGCGAACCGGTGTCCTGCGAGGACCACGAGGAACAAAGCCAGACCGGCGGCTCCCGCAACGCTATAAGGTTTGTCGGCAAGCGTCATCAGATACGGAATCGGCGTCGATACCAGTGTGGCGGCGATGCGCCCCGGTTTCCACGTATTTTCGAAGAGCGTCAGCCAGATCGGCAACAACAGCAAGGCTGCGTCGTAACCGTAGACGTGCGAAGCCAGCAGGATTCCGGCGACCGCCGTGGATGCCCACCAGCGCCAGCGCGGCGCTTTGTACGACGCGGTCAGCCACAAACCGAAGACCGCAACGGATCCGAGCAGGGGGGAAAGGGGGGGAAAGGTGTCAACGAATGGTGGACGACATTTTCTCAATAGTGAACCGAACTCGCGCAGGAGTTCGAGGTAGAGAAGGCGGTCCTCGTCGCGATAAAAGACCTTCTGTCTATAGTTTCCACGCTGCGTGATATGATGCGGAAGTCCGGGAATGACGAGTCGTGCAATGCGAGGCATTCATGGAATCAGTGGCGTCCGAGCCGGAAACCGCTCAACAGAAATGGGCTTTGAGGTCTTTGTCCCCATTGTTCCCCCTGATTCCTGCCCGTCAGAGCGGCGCGCCCATTTCCCGTGATATTCGGCATCCACCGGAGCCACGTCCCCGGAAGGCAAAGAAGCCTCCAAAATGAACGCCGTCAAGCACGGCCCGACAGCCCAGAACCCCATCCTCCCCCCCGACAACCGCTCCGACTACGAGGCCCACAAAGCCCACTGGTTCGAAGCCCTCCTCCCCGAAGGCTTCGTCGAAATCGGACTCGTCCAGACCATCCTCG
>JAYVTO010000231.1:0-9181 GCA_043788745.1 Acidobacteriaceae bacterium | reverse complement strand
GGTTCTTTTGGAGCAGCTCCGCGAGCCGCAGCAAGCTGCGGAAGCCATCCGTGAGGACAGCGGACTTGAAGTCGAAATTGACTTCTTCCCAATCGTCCTTTGTGAAGCCTCTCGTGTCCAAACCTTGTCCGAACACCATGATGCCGCTGAGCACCAAGAGCGCGAGAAGTGCCGCTAACGTCTTAACCATATGCTTCCTCCCTGAACCAACCATAGTAACCAAAGACATACAACCTTTTCTAGAATACATGAACGGGCCTGCCTGATGCCAATTCCCAGTCCCGATGTTTGAAACAATCCGCGCGCGAAATGTTGCGGCTAGAAACACGGGCTGAGCAGCTCCGTCCTTTTTTATCATACTCCGCGAGGTCAACTGCTGTCATACTAAAAGCGGGTTCCGCCGGACAGGCAGCCGCCCAATCCTGGTTTCGGCCAGTGCGCGGGAGGAAAGTCCGGTCTCCATAGGGCAGCATGCCGGCTAACGGCCGGGGGGGTTCGCTCAAAGCGGATTCTACGGAAAGTGGCACAGAAAATGTACCGCCGTCATGGGCAACCGTGGCGGTAAGGGTGAAAAGGTGCGGTAAGAGCGCACCGCAGCCGCAGTAATGCGGTTGGCAGGCAAAACCCCATGCGGAGCAAGACCAAATAGGGGAGCAGGAGCGGCCCGCTCCGTTAGGACTTCCGGGTAGGTTGCTAGAGCCGTCCAGCGATGGGCGGTCGAGAGGAATGGCTGCCACCTTGCTTCGGCGAGGCACAAAAACCGGCTTATCGGCCGGCGGAACCCAATTCGCCTCTGCGCGGTTTTCGGAGGCGATTTTGTAGGCTGAAACGATACCCATCTTCTGGTATGAGTCCGCAAGGTGGATGTCTGTTTCTGGAATGTCGGACCGAATATACGGAGTTGTGTCGGCCGCACGCTGTAAGCGGCTGTTTAGTTGCTATTGGTCCAATTGGTTGCACTCGACGTTTTGGCGTCAAAGCAAAACTCACCCGCGTGGTCGGGGCGGGCTGGTCGGCATCAAAAAGGAGCCGCGCCCAGACAGCGCGCGGGGATCAATCGGGCGCTGTCGGTATGGGCTAGATCCGCTCACTGCCCTGAAACCACACTGTAAACCGTTGAATCTTGGTAGCAGCAGGGAGGGCCGCCGGCCTGGCGAATCCGCTCCCGACGCGGCCCTTCGTGCCGCTTTGGTCGCGGCTCGGATTTGGCGCATTTCGCAATGAACATCGCTTCAGGGTGCCCTGAGCGTGAAAGGGGTTGTTGCCGGTGGCCGCTCACTCACGTTCGCGGTTCTTTGCTGGCGCGCGGCCGGAGGATTTTTTCACAGTTCTGTAAGGTCGCCGTTCGGCGCTATCAGTGTGAGGTCCGTTGCGGTTGCGGTTCGGCTCTAGCGGGGCGTTAGACAGAGCGACATTCGATTTGGGCCTCTCAGAATTGGCGTCGCACTGCGCTGCCGCTGATAGGTTCGCGGTTGGACGCGACTGCCAGTCTCAGCCGAACTTGGCGGTCGAACGTAACTCACACAATTCCGCGCCTATCCGATAAGGCCAGAACATGGCCGTTCAATCAGAATCCTTTCCACGCTCTGTTGCGGCGGACGCGCTCGCTGGTTCGCTAAGAAATCGGACGGTGGTTTGCCTGGGCGCGCTGGCACTGATTGCGAGCGCGGCGGCGCAGGTAATTACGACGGTGGCGGGGAAGGAGTTCACCTTGCCGGATACTCCGTTGCCTGGGTTAAGCGCGCCATTGGGGCAGGTTCGGCACATGGCGATGGATGGCGGGGGGAATCTGTATGTCGCCGATCCGGACAACGATCTGGTGTTTCAGGTCCGGCCGGATGGTTCGGTGACGATTGCGGCGGGCAACCGGAGCGAGGGATTTTCGGGGGATGGAGGTCTGGCGACCAACGCGTCGTTGAATGAGCCTTGGGGCGTGGCGGTGGATGCGCAAGGAAATCTTTATATTGCAGAGCGCAATAGCGGCCGGGTGAGGCGCGTTTCGCGGGGAATGATCACGACGGTGGCGGGTGGGGGATCGAACGCGAATTTTCCGGACGGCGCACCGGCGGGGAGCGCGTCGTTTGGACCGATCGCGCTGGCGGTGGATGGTGCGGGGACCTTGTATATCGCAACGCTGACGGGTACGGTCCTGAGGGTCGCGGATGGCTTGATTTCGACGCTGGCGGGCACCTCGGGCGTCAACGCCTTCGCGGGGGATGGCGGTCCGGCGAAGGGAGCGAAGCTGTCGAGTCCGAACGGCTTGGCGGTGAATGCACAGGGCGACCTGTTCATTGCCGACAGCGGGAACAACCGGGTGCGAAGGATTTCGCGGGGCATGATTTCGACGGCTGCCGGGAGCGGCGTCAGTGGGTTCGGGGGTGACGGCCAACCGGCGACGAGCGCCCAACTGAGTTACCCGGTTGGCGTCGCGCTCGATGCGCAGGGGAATCTCTACATCACGAGTGGAGGCCGGGTGAAGCGGGTTGCGAACGGGATCATGACGACGATCGCCGGCACGGGGGGGATTCCGTCGAGGGGCGATGGCGGTGCGGCGGAGCAGGCGGCGATTGTTTCGCCGTGGGGTGTCTGGGTGGATCCGGCAGGCAATCTCTTTGTCGCCGAGAGCGGCGCGGGGAAGATTCGCAAGGTGACGAAGGGGATTATCTCGACGATTGCGGGCAATGGGCGGTTTAAGTTTTCAGGCGATGGCGGTCCGGCGACGGGCGCGAATTTCCAGGGGCCGGAGGGGCTGGCTGTCGATGCGGACGGGAATCTGCTGATTGCCGACCGGCTGAACTTGCGACTGCGCAAAGTTTCCGGCAATTCGGTGCGCTCCATTGCGGGCACGGGTCAATTGGGCATTCCGCAGGAGGGGCAGAGCGCCGTGAGCGCGGACCTGTTCTATCCACGGCAGGTAGCGGTGGATGCGACGGGCGCGGCGTTCCTGTCGAGTTGCAACAGTTCGGCAGTACATAGGATTGTAGGCGGCGCGTTCACCACCGTAGCGGGTTCCCCGAATCGGGGCTTCTCGGGCGACGGCGGACCGGCGAAGCTGGCCGCCCTATCGCGGGCTTGCGGGATCGCCCTTGACGCGGCTGGCAATCTGTACATCGCGGATACGGACAACAACCGCATTCGAAAAGTTTCTAACGGAATGATCACCACAGTGGCCGGGAATGGGAAGCCGGGGTTCTCAGGCGACGGCGGGCCGGCGGTGAATGCGCAACTGCAGTATCCGACCGCTGTGGCGGTGGATGCACAGGGAAACTTGTACGTCGCGGACACGGACGCGAACCGGATTCGGAAGGTGACCGGCGGAATCGTGACAACTATTGCGGGAAATGGCCAGTATGGATTTTCAGGGGATGGAGGTCCGGCGACAGCGGCGGCGCTGCGGAATCCATCGGGCGTCGCGGTGGATGCGGCGGGCAACGTCTACATTGCGGATCCCTTCAACCACCGTGTCCGGCGCGTGAAGGGCGGCATCATCACGACGTTTGCGGGCACCGGCGTCGCTGATTTCGATGGAGACGGTGACCCGGCGGTGGAGGCGGCGTTGGACACGCCTTCCGGAGTCGCGGTGGATGCGGCCGGCAATGTGTACATCGCGGACACGGGCAACGATCGAATCCGGAAGGTGTTGGTATCGGCACCGTCGTTTCAGGTTTCGACGGCGAAGGTGTCGTTTGCGGGGCAGTCCGGCGGGGCAACGCCGGGGGCGGCTGGTGTGTCGCTGTCGGCGACGGCGAAAGGGTTGAAGTACTCCGTTTCGTCGAGCGCGGCGTGGTTGACGACGTCGCCGTTGAGCGGATCGATTCCGGGGACGGTGGCGATTACGGCGGATCCGGCGCAACTGACGGCGGGCACGTATACGGCGAAGCTGACGGTCGCGGTTGCGGAAGCAGTGCCTTCGACGCAGACGGTGGATGTTTCGTTGACGGTGGCGGCGGGGACGCCGGGGCAATTGGCGGTGAATGCGCAGAGCCTGCCGTTCTCGGTGACGCAGGGTTCGGAAGGGGTGTTGCAACTGGCGATTTCGAACGTAGGCGGCGCTGCGGTGCCCTATGCGGCGAGCGCTTCGACGGCGACGGGCGGCAACTGGCTGCAAGTGAGTCCGGCGGCAGGGAGTGTGACGGCGTCGGCGCCGGCGTCGGTGACGGTGACGGCGAAAGCGGGGAGCCTGGCGGTGGGCACCTACCGCGGCACGGTAACGATTACGAATGCGGATAGCGGACAGAGCATCGCGATTCCGGTTAGCTTCGCGGTAAGCGCGCCGGTGCAGCGGCTGCTGCTGTCGCACAGCGGACTGGCATTCACGGCGGTGTCGGGCGGGGGCGCTCCGCTGCCGCAGAGCATTGGGATTCTAAATACGGCGCAAGGCGCGATGGGTTGGACGGCGACGGCGACGACGCTTTCGGGCGGCTCAAGTTGGTTGCGGATCGACTCGGCGTCAGGGATGGTGAACGCGCCCACCGACGTTTCGCTGGTCAACGTCAGCGTCGATGCGTCGTCGCTCGCGCCGGGTGACTATTACGGACTGGTGCAAGTGCGCGCGCCGAGCGCTTCGAATGGGGTGCAGAGCATTACGGTCGTATTGTCGGTACAGGCGGCGGGCAGCAATCCGGGCCTTGAAGTGCGGCCAACGGGCTTGATCTTTACCGGTGTCGCGGGCGCGACGCCGGGTTCGCAGGAGATCCGGCTGGCGAACCTGACGGCGGATAGCGTGACGTACGAATCCGGTGTGATCGGCAGTGGATTGAAGATCCGGCCGACGAATGCGGCGGTGTTACCGAATCAACCGGCTGTCGTTTATGTGTACGCCGATTTCAAGAGCCTGAAGACGGGCACGGTAAACCAGGGAACGATCACGCTCCAGCTTTCGGACCTATCGCCGCCGCGGACGGTGCAGGTGCTGATGGTGGTTGCGCCGGACGGTACTGCTGCCGAGCCGGCCTCGGGCTTTGCAAGCCATCGGGAGGCGGCCGGATGCGCGTCCACGAAGCTGATTCCGCTGTTCACTCAGGTGGGCGGATTGTCGAGCGTCCCGGCGGGCTGGCCGGCAACGATTACGGCGCAAGTGGTTGACGATTGCGGATCGGCGATGGATGGCGGCGAAGTGGTGGTGAGCTTTACGAATGGCGACGTGCCGCAATCACTCAAGAATCTGACGGGTGGCAAGTGGACGACCACGTGGACGCCGTTGCGCGCGAGCAGCAGCGCGGTGGGGTTGGCGATCGCGGCGAAATCCGGATCGCTGAGCGGCAAAGCCACGGCGTCGACCGCGGTGCAGGGCAGTAAGGCGCCGCCGCTGTTGTCGACTGGTCCGGTGAGCGCGGGGACACGGCTTCCGGGCGCGTTGGCACCGGGCGAAGTGATCCTGTTTCAAGGTTCGGGCCTGGCGCGCGGTCCGGCGAAGGCGGGCGCGGCGGTGCAGGAACTAGGCGGCGCGACCACGGTAATCGGCGGAGAGTTGGCGTCCATTTTGTATGCAGCCGACGATCTGCTGGTCGGCATCGTGCCATTCAGCCTGCCGGCGAATACGTCACAGCAGGCGGTGATGACGCGCGATGACACGGTGGGCACACCAGTCTCGCTCTTGATCTCGGCGACCCATCCGGCGCTGCTGACCGCCGATGGTTCCGGACAAGGGCAAGGCGTCGTCTACCGGGCTGCGGGAGGTCCGGCGACGGCGCTGGCCGACGCTTTGAACGGCGCGCCGATTGGCGAGGCCATTCTCATTTATACGACCGGCCTCGGTGCAGTGGACGCGCAGGGTGCGGTAGCGAATGCGGTTTCCGTGACGATCGGCGGCCAGCCGGCGCAGGTGACCTACGCTGGCCTCGCGCGCGCGGCGAACTATCCGGCTGCGGGCGCTCCGTCGCTGCTGGGTGGGCTTGTACCGGGTAATCTCGGCGGCCTGTACGAGATTGCGCTAGCCATTCCGGCGGGCGTGGCGGGCGGCGCGGCGGAGGTTGTTGTGGAGTCGGCGGGGCAGACCAGCCAATCGGGAGTAACGGTGTACGTCAGTGCCGGCGAGATGCTGGCGCGACGCCGGCGGTAAGCCGACTTTGGCCATATTCTCGGGCTCTAAGGTGTTTCCCCGATGCCAAGATCTTGCCGATCCTCCGATACTTCCTTAGAGGAAGTGTCCGCGTGCAGCCGATTCAAAGTACCAGTCCGCGACGGAGAAGCGAGCGCGGCTATGTTTCGCTGCTTGCGGCGGTCTCCATCGTGACCTTGGCTGCTTTTGCGGGCCTCGCTGTAGATTCCGGGTACATGGAAGTTGTCCGGCGGCGCGCGCAAACTGCGGCCGATAGTGCGGCGCTCGCGGCGGCGTTTGAGATCCAGCGCGGCGATCGCGCGAACATGCAGAATGCCGCGCGCCACGATGCGGCGCTGAACGGTTTCGTCGACGGGCAACAGCAGACTCTAGTCTCGATCTCGTGCCCGCCGGTGGCGGGTCCTTATGTGAAGCAGGACCGCGCCGTCGAGGCGATTGTCACGCTGGCGGTTCCGACGTCGTTTCTGCGCGTGCTCGGGCAACAATCGGTGACGATTACGGCGCGGGCCGTGGCGCGGGTTGACGGGCGTCCGAGGTTGGCGGAATGAACGCCCGTCGTCATCCCATTTCGCCGGATCGCGCTCGGCGGCAGCGCGGCAATGCGTTGCTGGAGCTTGCGCTCTTCTCTACGGCTTTGTTCCTGCTGCTGTTCGGCGTCGCCGATTTCGCCCGCATCTTCCATGCGAGCGAGGTTGTCGCCGGGGCGGCGCGCGCCGGAGCGCAATTCGGTTTGCTAGGCCCTGGGGATTCGGCGGACCTCGCCGGAATGAAGCAGGCGGCGCTCGCGAACGCGCCGGCGGGCATCAAAGTAAACGCGGAACGCTACTGCCTGTGCCCCAGTATCGACAAACGTACCAGTTGCACGGCGTCGTGCGAGGGCAAAGCGCCGAATGGCTATGTGCAGGTCGACACGGAGCTTCCGTTCGACACGCTGATCCGCTGGCCGGGGATTCCGGGCGCGCGGTCGCTAAAGAGCTCGGCGATCCTGAGGGTGTATTGATGCGTTCGGCAAAGATTTCCGGGTCACGCAGCAAAACCCGGCGTAGTCCGGCTCAGCGCGGACAAGCAATGATCGAGACAGCGCTGTCGCTGCTGGTTGTGACGGGTGTTGTCTTCGGCACAATGGAGTTCGCGCGGTTGACCTACGCGTACAATTTCGTTGCCTATGGCGCGCAGGAAGCCGTGCGCTATGCGTGCGTGCGCGGTAACGCGAGCCCCGCGCCAGCGACTGCGGATGCGATCGCGAAATTTGTGAAGGCGCAGGCGGTGGGCCTGATCGCTTCCGAACTGCACGTGACGACCACCTGGTCACCAGACAACAATCCCGGTGGCGTCGTCCGCGTGCAGGTGACCTACAATCATCCGGGACTTGTCGGCGCCATCCTGCCGGCGACCACTCGCGTCAGCAGCACTGCACAGATGGTCGTTTCGCAATAGCCTTCGACGCTTCGAACTTCGTCGCAACAGGCGCGGCCCTTACATTTCTTGACACCGTCCCTCTGGCCGGTTTGCGTCTCTTCGTTATATAGTCGAGATATACATGCAGACTGCCTCCGACCCCTTGTTGAGTATAGGCGGCCTGGTGAAGCTCTCGGGAGCGCACAGGCAGACCATCCACTTTTACCTCCGAAAGGGCGTCCTACCCCTGCCTCTGCGCGTGGGCCGGACGTCGGCGCTTTACCGGCGCGAAACGGTGGATCTCATCAAGCTCGTGAAGACAGCGCAGGACGGGTATCGCCTGAGCCTCGAAGAGATTGCACGTCTGTTCCGCCAAGCGGGCTACGACGCCACGCGCATCCGGCGCGACCTCGCCGTGGCCGGGGCGGATACGGTGCCGGCGGAACGGCGTCCGCCGGCGGAGCCTCCTCCGGCGTCGTTCGTCGAAGAGGCCATGCGGGCCGGCATTCTCGAATCGTCGCGCGAAGGAAGGCAGGCGGACGACACTGCGCTCGCGGCCGCGGTATGGGAAGGTCACAAGCTGGGAGTTCCGCTGAGCGAGTTCGCGACGCTCAGCAAGCGGATCGACGCGGAGGCGGTACGCACGGTGCAGGAGATTCTGTCCGGGCTCGGCTCGCTGCGCATTTCGGGTGAAGCCGATCCTCGGCTGGGCCAATTGTTCAACGTCTATGAACGCTTCGGCGGATTGCGTTGGCGCGCGACCATCAACCGCCGCTTGATCGAATGCTTCGAGCGCGCCTGGCAACGCTATCGCGGCACCAACCTGCAAAGCCTGATTCCGAGCGAAACGTTCTACAGCAAGCTGGGGCTCAACAAAGAGATCGACCGGCTGCATCGTCACCTCAGCCGCGAGCCCGGCGATTTGAAAGCGATGAAGGATCTGGAGCGCGCCTATCACTATCGCTCCGATTGGGTTCGCATTCACGATTTGTGCCGGCAGATTCTATTGCGCGACCCGGATGACCCCAGCATCATTGCCGACTATGGCTATTCGCTGCGGCTGATTGGCCGCATCCAGGAAGCGATCAGCGTGCTCGAAGATGGGCTGGCGCGCACGGGCAATCCGTTGCTGAAAGTCCGGCTGGGTCAGGCGCTGGTGCATCAGGCAGCGGCGACGGGCGATGCAGGCCAGTTTCTGGCGGCGGTGATCCGGCGGCGGCGTTTGGCGGATCAGGCGCTCGTAGAATCGAAGAAAGATCCGGTGCTGTCGCGCCGCGTGCGCGGTATCCTGGCGATCGATACGATTCTGCTGACCGATCCACTGGGCGGCGAGAATCCGTCGCCCGACGATCTGCAGGCGTTCGCCGATGAGCTGACGAAGTTGAATCCGAAGAATCCATCGCCGCTGGCGCGGATTTCGCTCGAGCGCGCCCGGCTGCTGGCCGCCTACGCGCTGTACGAGGCGAGGAAGCGGCAGGGCCATGCAGATGCTCCGCGGATTTTGAAGAGGATCGTGAAGGCGGATCCGGACTGCTTGTTGGCGGTGGAGGAGCGCGCGGAAAGGGCTGCTCATGCGTCCCCGCCAAAGGCGGCAAAGAAGAAGGCTGCGAACGCTCCCGTCAAGAACGCTCCCGTCAAGAACGCTCCCGCCAAGAACGCTGCGGCGAAGAAGAAGTAATCGGGGAGCACAGGCTTCTCGCTTTGTGCCTGGTCGGACGTGGC
>JAYVTO010000230.1:0-3619 GCA_043788745.1 Acidobacteriaceae bacterium | reverse complement strand
CGGGCCAGCGGCGAAGCATCGAGATGGCGCGCACGAAGCGAGCCGAAAGCCGAGCGGAGTAAGCGCCCGCGCAGCACCAGGAATTGCAGGATTTGATATCAATCGGTTACAAGGTGGCGCATGGAGAGTCGGGACGCGCCCGCGAGTCATGGCCGCGATGAACCAGCAAGGCAGGCCGCTGCGTCGGACAAAAAACGCTAAATCCGAGCCGCGAACAAAGCGGCCCGCAGGGCCGCGTCGGGAGCGGATTCACGCCGTGCACGAAGCCCGACGAAGTTGGGCGCAGTAAGCGGTCTCCCGCTTCGGCCCCGAGCCCACGCACCAAAATTCAATCGTTTTACACGGTGGTCATGGAGAGTGAGCGGATGCTCGTCTTCCACCCTCCTCTGTAGGTCTCAACCTCACTCCCTCGAACAATTCAAGCAAGGTCTCCGCCAGCGGGCAAGGCGGATCGCAAGTAAGCAGGAAACGCCCCTATCCTGATCGGCCAGCCTCGCCCTAAGACGCCGATCTCCGGATCTGCCGGCAACGAAGCCCGCGCAAAGTGATAGCATCCAACAAAGTGAAGTTCATCTCCTTCTTGCTCCTTGTCTCCGCCGCCACCGCCGCCGACTCCATCGAAGCTCTAGGCCGCCGCTGGACCGTCCAGAACGCCGCCGACTGGGTTATCAGCGCCAATGAGCTCGCCCTCCGTACCCCCGGCGAACCGCCCCCAGGCCAACCCCGCCGTCCCCAAAAGTTCGCCCTCGCTGAATCCGAGCCCTTCCGCCGAGTCACCATCGAAGCCGAAGTCCGCCCCGCCAAACGGAGCCTCATCCTCGTCTACGCCTGGCAGGACGCCGATCACTACAACTACGCGCACATCTCCTCCGATACCGCGCAAAAACAACCTGTCCACAACGGCATCTTTCACATCTTCGGCAGAGAACGCGTCCGAATCTCCGCCCTCGACGGCCCAGCCTCGCTACCCACCCAGCAATGGATCCGCGTGAAACTCGTCTTCGATGGAGACACCGGCCGCTGTTTCGTCGAAGTCGACGGAAAGCCCAACCCCAGCCTCGAAGCCGTCGACCTCAGTCTCCGCCACGGTCGCGTAGGCATCGGCTCCTTCAACGAGACCGGAGCTTTCCGCAACGTCACGATCCGGGGCGAACCAAAATAACAACGGCGTCACCATCGGCCCAAACAACCGATCGCCTCTCGCGCTAACCCCAGGGTGTCAACCCAGGTGTCAACCCCGAGATGCTGCGCCGATAACCCCGCCCTTTAGGGCGGGAATGCGAGGCCATTAAAACTCCGGGGCACCGCACTCCTGCATGCCGTCGAGACTCGACGCCTAGCCCTCGCGTTACGAAGTAACCCCGGGGCGCCGCACTCCAGAATCACCTGGATAGCGCGTCAGACGCCCGCATTGTCAGCAGCCCCACCTCAATCAACGTGGGTGGAATCAACAAAGCCAACGCCGCGAATCCGATCCACTGCCCCGAGCGGATCGCCAGCAACAGGACGCACAATTGCAGCAAACCCGTCGATCGTCCATAGCTGTTCGCATCCCAAAATACAATCTCTGGAAACCCGCTGCGCGCGCTCGCGAAAACTCCCGTAAACACAACAGCCAGAATCGTCAACATCGTCAACGGATCTACTTGCTTCGTCCTTAAATTCTGAATCACCCACCAGCTACCGAATCCCAGTGCCAACCAAAAACCGGCGATTGCCCCTACGCCCGCCGCCGTCATCAACGGCCGAATCGCCTCAGGCCACGGCAACAGCGGCGGATGCAGCAGCCCGTCGACAAGCCGGTAAAGCGGATACGCAAACACAAACGAATCGTCGATCTTTTCCGGAATGCGTGCGACGAAAGTGACCCAGCCGATCCACGCAGCCCCCGGGGCGCCGGCAAGCAGTATTACCGCACTCTGCCTCCATTCCCGGTTCAGAGCCAGCCACGCACTGCACGTCACGATCGCGGCAAAACCGAAATCCCGCGTCAGCGCCGCCGCCGCCAGCGCGAGCCATGCCCATAGCATCCGGCTTCGCGTGAAAGCCAACCCGCCAGCCAGTATCAACGCAATATTCGGCAGATCGATCATCGAGAGACGCACGGTCACCATCGTTAATGGCAGGAAAAGCATTGACGCGCCCCACCACGCCGAACGCCCCCAGCCAACCGAGAAACTCGAAATAGCGAACGCCGTCAGCCACACCGACGCCAGCATGATCGCCTGATACGCTGCGTCAACCCAATACAACTGCCCGGCCCCCAATAAATAGGCCAGCCCTGGAACAAAAATCCGCCAATAACGCCGCCGCGCAGTGTCGATAAATCGATCCGTTTGCTCCAGATTCAACGGATCGTGGGCGATTGCATGATAGAACTGCGCGTCATAACCAGCACCCGTAACAACCGGCGTGTCCTCCGCCTTGACTTCCGGCGAAAGCGCAAACACGGAGCCGGTCAGAAAAAGTCCACCCCAGTGCCCGCCGAACACGCCTTCGACATACAGCCCCATCCAAAGAAACGCGCAGAGCGTCGCCAGACTCGCCACCTGCCAGGGCCGCCCGCGCATTATGCCGGCCCCCGTGCCTGGCACGGCCTCAGCCCAGTCATCGGCGGCAGCGCTAAACGAGTCTGGCGGCGCAACAGCGCGTACCAACCGGCCAAACGGCTCCTCCGCAAAGACCGGATTCGCCATCCACGGGCGCGTCCATTTTCGCCGTTCACGAAAGTCGCCATTTTTTTCATCACATTCATTAGAAAGCCACTTATTCCATTCCCCGAGGCTCGCCCCACCGCAATTCTCCAATCGGTAGCGTAGTCTGAAGCCGCGTAGGGAACCTGCGCGCTGACCACTCGCGGACAACCTCCGCCCTTTGGGGATTCCAATGTTGAATCTTACGACAAACATCACGTCTTTCGAAACGCGACCTGCCTCCGAGCCGGAGGAGCAATCTATTACCACGCCCTTCAGGGCGGGGATCTCCGCGACCGCGGTGCCAGAGCAGCACGCTACAACCCAGCCCAGCTTGCCCGTCGAGCGAGCCTCGGCGGGGATCCCTTCCACGCAGCAACCCCGCACCCGAGCCGAAATCAACCGCGCCAACGCGCGCCGCTCCACCGGACCCCGTACCGCCGATGGCAAAGCCATCTCCAAACTCAACTCGCTCAAGCACGGCTTTTGCGCCCAGACTCTCATCCTCCCCCAGGAGGATCAGCAGGCCTTTGAGACCTACAGTCGCAACCTCGCGCAAGACCTCCGCGTCGAAGGCGACCTCGAACAAACGCTCGCCCAAAACATGGCCGCCGCACAGTACCAAATCGAGCGCGCCAGAGCCGTCGAAAACAACATCCTCCAACTCGGAGCCCTGGAGTTTGCCCCCCAGGACACCGACAACCCGGAGCATGTCCGCCACGCCATCGGCCTCGCCGCGTCCTACAAGCAAAACGCAAGTACCATCGACTTGCTCTCGCGCTACACCGCAAGGCACAACCGCGAATTCCTGCAAAGCCACGCGAGACTACGCGAAATCCAAAGGGATCGCCTCAAGCAGCAAGCCAGGCGTCAACAAGAACGAACAGCAAGGCAAGCAAGCAAGTACACAGTAGGTCGGACCGCCA
>JAYVTO010000229.1:0-19458 GCA_043788745.1 Acidobacteriaceae bacterium | reverse complement strand
GCGAATCGAGCAGCGGGCCGCCACTGTTTCCCGAATTGATCGACGCGTCGGTCTGGATCATGCCTTCGAGGGTGCGGTTATTCTCGGTTGGGATATCGCGGCCAAGGGAACTGACGATGCCCGTCGTTAGCGTTCCGGAGAAGCCGAACGGATTGCCGATCGCGAGGACCTTCTGGCCGACTTGCAAGCGATCCGAATCGCCGAGCTTCAACACGGGTAGCTTCTTGCCGGGCTTGATCTGGATGAGTGCGAGATCGTTCTGACGGTCGCGCGCGAGGATGGTCGCCTTCAGACGGCTGCCGTCGGTGAGCGCAACCTCCACCTGATTGGTTCCGGAGACAACGTGGAAATTGGTGAGGATCTTGCCATCGTCGCTGAGTATGAATCCCGAGCCGATTTCGCGCGTGGCCTGCGGCTCAAAGAAAAAGCTTTGCCGGTAGACCGTCGACGTAATGAAGACCGTGGCGGGGCTGGACATCTTGTAAATGTCGATGTTGTTGACTTCGTCGCTCGATAAGCCCGCGCCGCGAGCCACGTCGGGCTCGCTCCAGAGGCGGCCCATCTGAGAGACGGGGCGGCTGATCTTCTTCCAGTCGATTCCGCTGCGCGTGGTGGCAAACCAGAATCCGCCGACGAGGGCTGCTGCGATAACGAGTGTTCTGAATTTCATCGAATCCTACTCCGCGTTGGGCCGCTTGGCCTGCTGTTGAAGCTCCGCAAAGACGGCGAGGGTCTGCTCCCGGGTGCGGTCTTCTGTGCCTGAGGTGTCAATGACGTAGTGCGCGAACTTGACCTTCTCTTCGAGCGGAATCTGCCGCGCGAGGCGCGCCATGACATCTTCGAGAGTGGCTCCGTTGCGTTGCATCGCGCGTTCGATCTGTTGCTCCCTGTTGCAAACGACGACGATCAAACGGTAGAAGTTCCGGTAACTTCCACCTTCTATTAATATCGCAGCCTCGTGGACCACGATGCCATCGGGGTGAGTGGCGAGAAAGGCGCGTTCGAGAGCCGCGCCCCGGGCGCGAATCGGCGGGTGGGTGATTCTGTTGAGGACTTCGAGGCGCTCCGGTATTCCGAAGACTTCAGCCGCAAGCTTCGCACGATTGATGGTGCTGTCGGCGTTGAGAATACCTGTGCCAAATTCTTTGATCGTTTGATCGTACGCTTCCGCGCCCGGCACCAGGACCTCGTGTCCAAGGCGATCTGTTTCAATGACGAGGCAGCCGAGTTCCGCGAGCACGCGCCCGACGTAGCTTTTGCCGCTGGCGAGGCCGCCTGTCAATCCGACTCTCAACACAGATGTGATTCCGCGAGTGCGACGGTGTTCAACATCAGCATGGCGATGGTTAGCGGTCCGACGCCGCCGGGCACGGGGGTGTAGGCGCTGGCGAGGCGCTCCATGTCGGCGGGCAAGACGTCGCCGACGAGCGCGGTGCCTTTCTTCGCGAACGACTCCGCGCGTCCGGCGGCGGCGGCGTCTTCGGCGGTGAAGAGGCGATTCATGCCGACGTCGATCACGGTGGCGCCGGGGCGAATGTGCTCGGCGCGGATCATGGCCGCGCGTCCGATCGCGGCGACAAGGATGTCGGCGCGCTGGCATTCGGCGGCGAGGTCCGCGGTGCGTGAGTGGCAGATAGTGACGGTGGCGTTCTCGTGCAGCAGCATCAATGCCATTGGCTTGCCGACGATGTCGCTGCGTCCGACGACTACGGCGTGCCTGCCAGCGATCGGGATTTTGAAACGCTTCAACATCTCGACGATACCCGCGGGGGTGCAGGCGCGCGGCGCGGGGCGGTTTGCGACCAGATGGCCGACGTTGGTGGGATGGAAGCCATCGGCGTCTTTGGCGGCCGATACCGCTTCGAGCACGCGGCGCGAATCGATGTGCGCGGGCAGAGGCATCTGGACGAGAATGCCGTCGATGTCCGGGCGCGCGTTGAGGCCGGCAATCAGCGAGAGCATCTCCTCGGTCGTAATCGTCTCCGGCGGGGTAATCTTCTGGCTGAAGATTCCGATCTCGCCGCAGGTCTTCACCTTGTTGCGGACGTAGATCTCAGAACCGGGATCCTGTCCGACGAGCACGACGGCGAGTCCTGGCGGACGGCCTTTGGCGGCCACAGCGGCGATGCGGGGTTTCAGGTCTTCTAGAATCTGGAGCCGCACCGCGGCTCCGTCGAGCAGCAACGCCATTTAGGCAACTACCTCCACGGAGTCTTTCTTATAGCGTGACTGATAGACGGCCGCTCCCGTGACGCAGGTGATGATGGCGGCGAGAGAGATGTAGGGCTTGAACTGGATACCGACGATGATGAGCCAAGCGCCGATCATCAGGAACACGACGGGAATCAGCGGCCACGCGAAACTGACGACGCGCAGCTTGCGCCAGCCTTCGCGCTTTCGAAATTTGAAGAGCGAGAGCACGGACATGCAGGCGAAGAAGTTCAGAGTGAAGCCGATGTAGACGACGAGTTGCGGAAAGGGAGTCGCAGTTAACAGGACCGTACAAATCATCTGCGCGACGATCGCATAGACCGGCGTCCGCCAATGCGGATGCACACGCGCCGCGCCGCGCAGGAACGCGCCGTTCGTCGCCATGGCGTAGTAGACGCGCGGCCCAATGGTGACCATCGCGTTGACGGTCGACATCAGCGAGACGGCCATGAGGCCCGCGAAGAGGCCGGCGACTCCGGGTCCGAATAGCTTCGATGCAGCCAGCGCGCCGACGGCGACCACGCCCTTCATCTCTTCTGGCGGAGTCGCATAGAAGAAGACGAGGTTGAGCCCAACATACAGCACGGCGACGAGCGTGGTGCCGACGGCGAGCGCGAGAGGCAGTGTCTTCGACGGCTGGCGGAGTTCCTCGGCGACATAGGTTGCCGCATTCCAACCGGAGTACGCGACGTAAACCCAGAACAAACTGAGCGCGAACTCGACAAAGACGGAGTTGGACGTCGTGCGCACGGCGCTCTGCGACAGGTGCGCGAAGTCGCCGTGTCCGAAGGCGAATCCGAGGATCACGAAAGCCGCCATCACTGCGACCTTGAACGCGGTGAGCAGGTTCTGAATCTTGGCGACGCGGCCGAGTCCGAAGATGTTCAGGATGGAGAAGAGCGCGACCAGCGTCGATGCGATGATCTGGGCCCAACCGAAGCTGAGGGTCCATTCGCCGGATCCGATGTGGACCCACGAGCTGTCTTGCTTCGCTCCAGGAAAGAAGTATCCAATGTAGTCCGAGAAGGCCAGGGCAGCGGCGGCGATGGGCGCGGAGAATCCTGCGAAGAACGACACCCAACCGGCCACGAAGCCCCAGGTAGCGCCGAAGGCGCGGGTGAGGTAGACATACTCGCCACCGGAGCTCGGGAGGTTGACGCCGAGTTCCGAATAGCAGAATGCGCCGAGCAGAGCGGCGAGCGCTCCGACAGCCCAGGCGAGGAGGATGAGTTTCGGAGTTCCGATGCTTGCGACCTGAAATCCGGTGGCGGTGAAGATCATTGTCCCGATCATGTTCGAGGCAACGAGCGCGGTTGCGCTGACAACACCGAGTTGGCGAAGGAGAGTTGGTTTGGCCGCTGGCACTACAGGCTATTCTACGATGCGGCTTCCGGGAAGCGCTTTTGTTTTTCCAAGGGACGTTCTTTGAGTTGTTCACGTTCTATTCAAGTTAAGTTCCGTACTCTGAGGACCAAGGAGAACGACTGCATTGTCCGTCAAGAACCTATTTCTCGCCCTCGCGCTCGTCGTGAGCGGTTTCTCACAAGCATTTGCCGGTGACCTGACAGGTGACTGGAAGTTCAACGGCAAGAGCGACCACGTATTTTCGATCGGCTTGCAACTGAAGCAAGACGGCAAGTCCCTTACCGGAACACTCATGATGCCTAACGGAGACGTGCCGTTGAAGGGCAGTCTCGACGGTTCAGATCTCGTGCTCGAAGGAAAGATGGAGGCGAGTCCTGGAGGATTCCCCGCAGGTGCGCTGAAAATTGGCGGCACGGTGAAAGAAGACGGCACGATGGCCGGAAAGATTTCCATGGGCGGCAACCACGGGGGCATGGAGTGGACGGCGGAACGCATGAAGAAGCGGACGCCAGCGCACTAATATGCGCGCTTGGATTCTGATCCTCGCTCCATGTGTTGTCGGCGCGGATGAGTTTTCGCTGGAGCGGCATTGCGTGACCTGTCACAGCGCAACGCGCAAAGCAGGCGGACTTTCGCTGGCCGCGTTCCGGCCTTCCGGAGTCCACGCGGAAATTGGCGAGAAGGTGATCCGAAAGCTGCGGGCGGGCCTGATGCCGCCCGCCGGAGCGCTGCGGCCCGATGCGAACTCGCTTGGCGGGTTCGTCGCCTCGCTCGAAAAGGCGATCGACGCCGAGCCGGTATCGAATCCGCCGCCGCCCGTATTCGCTCGGCTGAACGCCGCGGAATACGCGCGAGCGATCGAGGATCTGCTCGGTGTTGCGTTTGATGTGTCAGCCTTCGCTCCGCCGGACACGATGAGCGGCGCGTTCGACAATATTTCGGATTCACAAACCTTCTCGCCTACATTGCTGACGGGATATTTGCGCGGTGCCGATGCCTTAAGCCGTAAAGCGCTGTCGACGCCTGCGTCGCGACGGAAGGTTCTGGTGTGCGCACCCGCTTCCGGCGCGCTGGAACTCGCATGTGCCACACGGATCTTGAAGCCTTTCGCAGCTCGCGCCTATCGCGGCGACGTTGCCACGGAGGATTTCCAGGCGATCGTCGACGTCTATCGCGACGGGCGCGGGCGAGGCACGTTCGAAGACGGAATCCGGCTGGCGTTGCAGGCTATTCTGGCGAGTCCGCGCTTCTTGTTTCGGCTCGAAGTGGATTCGAAGGCTGCGCTCGCGTCTCGCTTGTCGTTCTTTCTTTGGTCTCGCGGACCCGATGCGAAGCTTCTGCAGAACCCGAGCGATCGCAATCAGGTGAGGCGCATGCTTGCCGACCCTCGCGCCGAGGCGCTTTCGACGCGGTTTGCGATGCAGTGGTTGCGGCTGCAGGAGCTTGGCCGGGCTACACCCGATCCGGCGCTGTTTCCGGAGTGGTCTCCGGCGCTGGCGCAATCGATGTTGCGTGAGACGCAGCTGAACTTCTCTGAAATCGCTCGTAAGGATCTACCCGTCCTGCGATTGCTGACGGCGGATGAATCGTTTGTCGATTCGCTGCTGGCGAAGCACTATGGAATCGCTGGAGTGTCGGGGGCCGGCTTCCGGCGCGTTTCGTTACCGCCATACCGGCGCGGCTTGTTGGGGCAGGCGAGTGTTCTGACGGCGACGTCGGTCTCGGATCGAACGTCGCCCGTGCTTCGCGGCAAGTGGATTCTCGACGTCCTACTCGGAACCCCGCCTCCGCCTCCGCCGCCCAACGTTCCGAGTCTCGATGAGAGCGTGAAACCGGCGCGCAATGGAAAGCCGCGATCCACCAGCCAACGAATCGAGCTTCATCGGTCACGCCCCGCTTGTGCCGGTTGTCACAGCGCAATCGATCCGCTGGGTCTTCCTCTCGAGAACTTCGGTCCCACTGGTGCGTGGCGAGAAATCGACAATGGCGTCGCTGTGGATGCGAACGGGAAGCTCTCCGACGGTAAACGACTCTCCGGGCCCATTGACTTGGGCACCGTGCTATTGGCCAAGCAGGACCTCTTTCTACTTTCGTTCACCGAGCATCTATTCACTTACGCGCTGGGCCGCCCGCTAACTTACCGGGACATGCCGGCCGTGCGCAAGATCATCGCCCTCGCGCGAGCCGAGAACTACCGGTTCTCGGCGTTCGTGCGCGGAATTGTGGAATCAGCGGCGTTTCGAGCACCACCGGGCAAAGGGTAGTCGAACCATGTTTCTTACTCGCAACGTAATTTCGCGGCGCACAGTGCTGCGCGGCCTCGGTGTGTCACTCGCTGTTCCCCTGTTGGACTCCATGACGCCCGCGGTTTCCGCCGCGCCCATGAAACCGGTGCGACTGGTCGCGATCGAAATGGTGCATGGAGCGGCGGGATCTTCGGCTCTCGGGCGCAAGCTCAATCTATGGGCTCCCGCGGCCACCGGAACCAATTTCGATTTGTCGACTTCGTCGCTGTCTTCGCTCAGCCCGTTTCGTGATGCGATGACGATTGTGAGCAATACGAGCGTGGCGAATGCCGAGGCGTTCGACGTTCGCGAACTCGGGGGCAACCACGTTCGCGCGAGCTCTGTGTTCTTGACGCAATCCCATCCCAAACGCGCGATGGGCGCTGACGTTGAGGCCGGCACATCGATCGATCAGATCTATGCGCGTCACTGCGCGTCACAGACGCCGATACCGTCGCTGCAACTCGCGATCGAGCCGTCGAACCAACCCTCGGCATGCGGGTTTGGCTACTCGTGTGTGTATTCGGAGGCGATCTCGTGGGCGAGCCCGACTCAGCCGCTGCCCGGAATCCGCGATCCGCGAATTGCCTTTGAGGAACTGTTCGGGTTGATTGACCCCGGATTATCGCCCGCGCAGCGAGCTTCGCGCGGCGTGGAGAACCGCAGCATTCTCGATTTCGTCCTGTCCTCCACGGAACGCCTGAAGCGGAAGGTTGGGGCGGCAGATCGCAATCGCCTCGACGACTACCTTTCGAATCTCCGAGAGGTGGAGCGCCGAATTCAAGGCGTGGAGCGGTTCAACCGTGCGTTGCCTCCGTCGCTTCCGACCGCGCCGACGGCGATCCCGGAATCATTCAGCGCGCATGTGCGGCTGATGTTCGATCTGCAAGTGCTGGCTTTCCAGTCCGACATTACGCGGGTGTTTTCGTTCAAACTCGGACGCGACAATTCGAATCGCGTGTACCCGGAAAGCGGATTCCGCGGGGCGTTTCATCCAAGCTCTCATCACGGAGATAACGAACCGGCGCTTCGCGATTTCGCGCGGCTCAATGCGTTTCACGTGGGGCAGCTTTCGTACTTTCTCTCGCGCCTGAACGAGACGCGCGACGTGGAGGGGTCGCTGCTGGATAACACGGCGCTGCTGTACGGATCTCCGATGGGCGATTCCAACCTGCATGAGCACAACTCGGTTCCGTTTTTCCTCGCTGGCCACGCCGGGGGGGCGTTGCGCGGTGGACGACACCTTGCGACTGCGGACGGGACGCCACTTGCCAACGTAATGGTCTCCCTGCTGCACATGCTTGGTGTACCGGAGGCTGCGTCGTTCGGCGACAGCACGGGTGCTTTCGACCTGAACGCGGTACCGTAGTCAGAAGAGCGTACATGCGCATTCTTACGGTCGAAGACGAGCCTCAGCTCCGTCGCCAACTTGCGGCGGCTTTAGTGGAACACGGCTACGCCGTCGATACAGCGGCGGACGGCGAGCAGGCGGATTTTCTCGCGACGACGGAACCGTACGATGCGATTATTCTCGATCTCGGATTGCCGCAAATCGACGGTTTGACGTTGTTGCGCCGCTGGCGTGCCGCCGGATCGGTGACGCCAATCCTGATCCTTACCGCTCGTGCGTCGTGGCATGAAAAGGTTCAGGGCATCGATTCCGGCGCCGACGATTATCTTGCAAAGCCATTCCGGTTTGAAGAATTGTTGGCGCGGTTGCGGGGGCTGATTCGGCGCGCCGCCGGTCATGCCGCCCCGTTGTTGTGTGCCGGGGCTCTTTCGCTCGATCCGCGAACCTCGTCGGTTACTCAGCACGGCAATACCGTGAAGCTTACGGCGCATGAGTTCAAAGTTCTGTCCTACTTGATGCATCAACAAGGCCGCATCGTTTCGCCTGGCGAACTCACGGAACACATTTACGCACAGGACTTCGATCGTGATTCGAATACGGTCCAGGTGTTCATCGCCCGGCTGCGTCGAAAGCTGGGGCGGTCAACCATCGAGAACGTGCGGGGATTCGGCTATCTCATTGTGGCGGACACCAAGGTAAGGGCTGAGTCATGACGCGCTTCCGTTCGCTTCGCGCGAGCGTGTTGGCGGGCAGCATTCTGTTTGCGTGCGGGCTCGCGGGACTCACCCATGTCGGCACTTACACAGCGTTCCGCTTGCATCTGTTCAGCGGACAAAGCACGCACTTCGGACTCCTGTTTCTCTTGGCGACGAGCGTCGTCTTCATCAGCCTGTATTGGTTTCGTGCCGCTCTTTCGCCCTTTGCGCGGCTGCAAACGCTGCTCGCGGCGATTCGCCGCGGCGAGCAGAAGCGGCTCATCGGCGAGTATCCTTCCGAGGTGACGCCGTTGGTCGATGAATTGAACGCTTTGCTTGCGCAGCGGGAACAAGCGGTGGCGGACGCACTGTCGCAGGCGGGTCATCTGGCGCACGCGCTGAAGACGCCGCTGGCGTTGCTGGCTCAACAGGCGGACGCCGCACAGGCGAGCGGGCAAGAGGCGATTGCGACCGAACTGCACGCACAGATCGGGCGCATGCGGCAGCAAATCGATTACCAGATTGTAGGCGCGCGCGCCGCGGCCGCCCGTTCCACGCCGGGCCTCTCGTGCTCGATCGCCGCCTCCGTCGACGGGTTGGTGAGGACGCTGTCGCGTCTCTATGTCGACAGGCAACTGGAAATCACCGTGTCGTTGTGCCCGCGGGATGCGGTCCCGGTGCGGCGGGAGGACTTCGACGAGATGCTGGGGAACCTGCTCGACAACGCCTGCAAGCACGCCGCATTGCGAATCACGATTGCGTCGAGCGCGTCACCGTCACAAATCGCGATTTCAATTGACGATGATGGGCCAGGGTTCGTTCCGCAAGCTAGGCACTTCGATGCAACGACGGGCCTGGGGCTGGCAATCGTACGCCAACTGGCGGACCGCTACGAAGGCAGCCTGCATTTCGGACCCTCTCCCGCGAACGGGCTGAGAGCGACGTTGATTCTTCCATCGAAGCGTTGAACCTCGTTGTCGCTAGGCAGGCGGTCTCACCGCGCCCGCAAACGTGCCGCTGCCGCGCAGGAGAGACTGGCCGCCGTCGCAGTAATAGATGGCTCCGTTGATGTAGCCAGCCGCGTCGGTGCAGAGGTAGAGCGCGAGGTCGGCGAGTTCGTCTTTGGTTCCGTAGCGGCGCACGGGAACGTTGTGGATGACGCGTTCGCGATCGGCGTCGGTGGGCGCGAGGCGGCGCATCCCTTCGGTGTCGTCGGTGGGGCCGGGAGTGATGCAATTGGCGCGGATGCCTTCGGGGCCCCATTCGATGGCGATGGTCTGCATAAAGAGTTCCACGCCGGCTTTGCCCGCGCAGACGTGGGCTTGAAACGCGATGGGCTGTTGCGCATGGCTCGCGGAGATGGCGAGCAGCGATGCGCCGGGGCGCTTCAGGTGCGCGTAGGCGGCGCGGTGCGTGTGCACGGTTCCGAGGAGGTCGATGTCGATGACTGTCTTGAAGGCGTTGGCCGACATGCCCATGACGGCGGCCGGGAAGTTGCCTGCGGCTCCGGCGACGACGATGTCGATTTCGCCGAATTGGTCGCGCGTCTTTTGCATCGCAGCTTCCATCCCGGGATAATCGCGGACGTCAACCGGGATGGCGTCGGCGGTGCCGTTCGCGGCGCGGATGGCGGCGACCGCGGCGTCGAGTTTCTCCTGCTTGCGACCGAGGATCATGACCTTCGCGCCGTGTTCGGCGAAGCGTTCCGCCATGCGTTGTCCGATGCCGCTGCCACCGCCGGTGACGACCGCGACTTTACCGGCGAGGAGATTTTCCCTGAAGATCGAGGCCATAAGGGGTCAGGATAGCAGAGCCGATTTGTGAACAGCGCGGGTCAAGGGTGCAGGTCTGCCCGCGACCCCGCTCACTTCGTTCGGAGTTCGTTGCCGCGGTTGCGTGCGGAAGGCCGCAGGTTGTTGCTACACCGCTACGCGGAAGAGCGGCGTTGGCTCGAGCGCTTTGCGGTAGACGTCCCAGACTTCCTCGAACACGCGGTCCCAACTCAGCGTAAGCGCGTGCTCTCGGGCGGCGAAGCTCATCTGCCGGTGTAACGCGCGGTCGCGATAGAGGCGCAGGGTGCCTTCGAGGAACGCTTCCTCGGTGGACGTAACGAAGCCGTTGACTCCGTCCTTCACCAGGAACTTGGGGCCTCCGCCGTCGGTGACAACTGCGGGCACGGCCGACGCCATCGCTTCCTGGACCACGTTTCCATAGGTGTCGGTGCGGGAAGGGAAGACGAACACGTCCATGTTCGCGTAGGCCTTCGACAGCGCCTCGCCTTTGAGGACGCCGGGAGAGATCGCGTTCTTCAGGTTTTGCAGCAACCACGCACGCTCGCTACCGTCGCCTGCGATCAGGAAACGGAAATCGGTGGCGCCGTTCGCGTGGAAGTACTCTTCGATGTTCTTGAGCAGGCGCACGCCCTTCTCGGGCGTCACACGGCCGGTGTAGCCGAGCGTAAAGACGTCGTCGGTGCGATCCCGACGCGCGGGCGAGAAGAGGTCGGTGTCGACGCCGCGCTTCATGAGGAACGTCGGACGCTCGGTGCGCTCGCGCAAGAGATCGCAGAGCTCGGTGTTTGGCGCCATCACGAGTTTTGCCAGTCGATAGAAGCGCGCGACGGTGTTGAGGATGCCGCGCTCGGTGAGGTCGGCGACGCCGCGCCGCGTTCGGCAGCAGGCTGAGCATCTTCTCCAAGCGCCTTGCGCCGAACTCGTGGAGGTTCGCGTGCCACGATGCGACAATCGGGACGTTCAACTGATAGGCCATGATCACGCCAAGAATCCCGACGTCGCTGGGCCCTGTGATGTGGATGAGATCCGCGCGGAAGTCGCGCAAAATCTTTAGGACCTCGGACTTGTGCCGCAGAAACAGAAGGTCAAAGTCCATGTCGCGCTCGATCGGGATCGCGACTGCGGTGCGGTTGAGTTCGAGGGTCCAGACGTCGGACTCGATGCGATGCTCTTTCTGCGCGCCCGCATGGACGCTGAGGAAGGGCAGATCTCGACGCCGCGCGAAGGCATCGAGCTGACGGCTGGTAAGCGCGACGCCGTTGACTTCATGGAACGAATCCGTGAAGAAAGCGACTCGCGGCGTTTTGGCTGTCACAGGCAATATTCCTCACCGTCGGCCAACGCCTGACGGAGCGCGCGGCGGAACCCGCGGTTATCCACGAGACGCATCGCCCATAGAAATTGTTTCACAATCGCGGGTTCGCGTCCCTCCAAAATCTGCGAGAGCGACTCGACGCAGTCGTCCGCGTAGCGCCAGAAGACATGATCGGCCCACGTTTTGCGGCCCTCGGGCGCTTCCGGATACTCGCGCACGATATCCCACATTGTTTGGACGACGCGGTAGCGCAGCGGCTCGCGGAACTGCGGCATGAAGAGCACGTCGCTGACGCGGTCATGGCGGACTTCGTGGACGAACTCGGCGAACGTGGACGCGTTGGTGAGATTGAGAATCGCGTTCGGCTCCACGCCGTGCCGATCGCCACCGCTGATGACGGGGTGGCCGGATTCACGGCCGACGGCGACGACATTGAGATTCTCCTTCCAACTGCGGAGGCCGTTGAGTTCGAGCGCGTGCAGCGATTCGCCGTGGCGCTCGAGCAACCGGCCGAGCCAGCGGGCGTGTTCGTTCTGGCCAATGCCGGATTCATCCCACAACGGGTGGTTGAGAATCACAAGCACTTCGGGGAGCGCGTTGAGCATCGCAAACAGTTCGGCGAGCAGGTCTCGGCGAGGCTTTGCCGTGTACTCGGCGAGGCGCGCCATGAGTTCCGGCGCCTGGTGCGGCGGCAGGTTGTGTACGCCGACGTGAAAAAACGTCGGTCCAGTGGGGATGGTCCATTCCACCGAAATGGGCACGTTCGCGCCCGGGTCCGTCATCGCCAACGCCTGCCCCGCCTGAATATTGTCATGGTCGGACAAGGAAACCAACGCGTGAAGATTCAAAACATCTTCGATCTGCGAGGCTTCGAGCTTCCAGGCTTCCCGCGGCGTCAACGGCGGCGTCCAGAAGGCACGGCCAAAGTCGATCTTTTCTCCGTGGTGCCGCTCGTACACCTCGGCCTGCTCGCGGATCTTCGCGCCCAGCCACGGCACGTTGGCCGTGTAGCGCGGAATCATGCCCAGGCTCTCTTCCGAGTAGCTGGTGTGGCTGTGCAACGACACGCCTGTGCGGAACCGGCCGGGCAGCGCCGGTGTATTCCAGTGTAAGTAAAGTTGCGATCCGGTCATCTTCGTCCTCCTTTTACGCGCTAGGATCGGCGGCGGTTGAATCGGCTTCGAAGGCCAGCTTGAGATAACTTCTGACCTGCATTTCTATGCGGTGCGGCATCGATGCCCCGGGTGCCGCGTAAAACTTGAAGGGCGTCGTCTTGTTCGTCGACAGATTGCGAATCTCGCCCCGGTAGCGGATCTGCCCGCTGCTTGCGCGGTTCCTATCCACGCGCATCTTGTACGGATTGCCGGTGTAAAAATATCCCGTCTCGACGTGATTGGCCGGGTCCCGCAGCACGCTGCGAATCGCATAGAGGAATGTGCGTGGCGCGGCGGCGGCTTCGCGGGTTTCGGCCACTGCGGCGGAAAAGCGTTCGCGAATGAAGCTCGAGAGCGGCGCGAAATGCGCCCAGGTGAACGACGACGGTACCGTCAGTTTCGCTAACACGCTGCGCGTCGAACCCGCCGCGGAATGCGCGTCGGCCGCCGTGTAGGAGATCGTCGGTCCTGTCGCCGTCAGCGTCTTCTTGGCCTGCTCGACTGTCTCTTCCGTATTCGCGGTGATGAAGCCAAAGTACGCCGATTCGTCGGCCGCGCCATCGCGCTCCACCACGACTTCTTCGATGTAGCCCAGGCGGTTCAGGCCCCGGGTCTTGCCGTTCGCACACCGTCGCGAATCCCGAGCCGACATTGGCCCGCGAAAAACCGGCAGCCCAACCAGGGAAACCACCGCGTCGGCCCGGCAGATGGTCTTGCGGGATTCACCCGTGGCGGTCGGCATGCCAAGCAGGCGATCCACCTGAAACGCCGCTGGAAACGCCCGCGTGGCGATTCCAGCCAGACCGAGTCGCAGGAGCCAGCGTCGCGAAACAGTAGCTGCGGTAGAGATCATCGCATTCAAGATGACCGTCTTGTGTTTCCGCCGAATATGCTTTGGATGAATGTTCGGTTAGAACATTACGGATGGCAATTGTCTTAGCGATTTTGGCTTAGCCGGCGTCTTCGCCGTCTTCTTCGTCCGCGAAAACCGGTTCCATACCCGCCAGGCGTAGCCGCTCGTCGAGAGCCATCTCCACCACTTCCTGGTCCCCATGCGAAAGCTCCCCGGCCAGGCCCTCGATCTTGCGATACATGCCCTTAATACGCCCTCTGGACGTCTCGCCGGGCATCGCAAGGGCGTAGGCAAACAACGCATCCTGGCGTAGGTCCTCGTCCTCGAACAGCGCCTGCAGCTTGCTCAACTCGCTCTTCAGGCCCATGTAGCCCGCGCCCCACACGGCCTGCTTGCGAATCTCCGTGTCGAGGTCTTCGAGGTGGCCGCCGAAGTATTTGGCAAAACCCTTGTCGAGGGAACGCCACATCGCTTCCATGGCCTTCGCGCGCGTCTCGTGATTGTCGTAGAGGCTGATCACGGCAGTCCGCAGCGCGGGCTCGTCCAGCGCCTGATTCAGGCCTACCGCCGCTCCGGCGCGCTCCTGTGCCGGGCGCTTCGGATCCGAAAGCACAGCCGCCATCGCCTCGCGAATGGCGGTGACGTCCAGTTGTTCCTGCAGCGTTTCCCAAGCCTGTGCGCGCACCGTGGGATCGTCGTCTGTTTTTGCGAGTTCGAAAATGCGGTCGCGAACCTTGGCACTGAGTTCCGTGTTGAAGAAACTATACGCGGCCTTCTCGCGGATCTCCGGCGACTCATGCGAGAACAGGGTAAGGCGCTCTTCCTCGCTCAGCGCGTCGATGGCCGGCAGCTCTTCTTCGGGGTACAGCGGATAAATGTCGAACGGCGCGTCAATCCCGGGCGCCGCCGGTTCGTCGAAGGACCGGATGGCTTCCTCGAACTCGCGCCGGAGGTCGGTTTCGTCCGCGGGAATTGCCGCGAGCATCTTTTCGAGCGCCGGCTTCGCCGCCGGATCTCCGTAAATGGCCAGGCAGAATGCCCCGTCCGCCGCGTCGTATTCCAGCCGTCCGGTCAGCACCTCGAGAATGCGCGGATCGCGAATGCGGAGGCTGGCCAACAGAAACGCGACGTCGCTGTCGGTCTCTTCGCCAATCTTGTCGTAAAGCGCCAGCAGCGGCTCGACGGCGTGCGCGCCCTGTCGAACCATCGCCTCGCTTAGCTCGTCGTAGGATTCGCCTTCCAGTTGCCTGAGAACATCGATAAAGTAGGGAAGAGCTTCGACCACGCCCAGCGCGTGCAACAGATCAACCAGCACGCCGTCGATATCGCCGGTCTCACCGGAATCCGCGAACGCCAGGATTTCGGGCGCCGCGGCCGCGCCCCGGTCGAGAATGGCACGGATCCAACGATGGTCCACGGCGGCGCGCCCCGCCGCGGCAGCTTTTAGAAGCTCCGCGACGGTCGCGCTGTGGAATTGCTCGGGTGGCAGTAGCAGAGCGCTACTCCTCTTTGGTGACGGTCAACGGAATTTCTACCGTGACCTCGCGATGCAACCGGACAGGGATCTTGAACTCGCCGAGTTGCTTGATGGGATCCGCGAGTTGGATCTTCTTCCGGTCGATCGTGTAGCCCTTCTTTTCGAGCAGGGCTGCGATGTCGGACGAAGTCACCGATCCGAACAGGTGGTCGTTCTCGCCGGCCTTCTGCGCGATGGTGAGCGTCACGCTCGACATCAGTTTGCCGAGTTCGGTGGCGCTTTCGACCTCTTTGGCTTCGCGCCGCAGACCGGCTTGCCGTTCCTGCTCGACGATCTTCTTGTTTGCTTCCGTGGCCGCAACGGCGAGCCGTTTCGGCAACAGGAAGTTTCGGGCGTACCCGGGAGCGACCTTCACGAGGTCGCCGCGGTTGCCGAGGCTTTCGATGTTTTCTCTAAGAATGACTTCCATGGCCATGGCGGTTCCTCCTTACACGGCCGTCGCGAACGGCATCAGAGCGATGTTCCGCGACTGTTTGATTGCGTCGGCAAGACGCCGCTGATGCGGCGCGCACACGCCGGAAATACGGCGAGGCGTGATCTTGCCTTTCTCGGAAACGAAGCTCGACAGCAGCTTCACGTCCTTGTAGTTGATGTCGTCGATCTTATCGACACAGAACCGGCACATCTTTTTGCGCCGGAAATACTGCTTCTTACCACCCATCGCCTTGTCGCCGCCCGTGGGGCGTTGCGATGCCGCTACCGGGCGGCCACCTTTGGATTCAGCCATATAATATTCCTCTGTTTTCTTTCCTGTTGGGTGATTCCCTATTCGGCGGTTGGGGTTTCGACGGCCGGCGCTTCAGGCGCAGCGGCTTCGGATTCGGTTGTAGGCGCGACTTCGGTTGCGGGCGCAGCGACTTCGGGTTCAGTTCCCCGCGCTGACCCTGGAGCGGGTGCTCCAGGTGCCGGTGCTCCGGGAGTCGGGCCGGATGCTTCCGGCGCCACGGGCATTGCAGGCGCGGACGGCGCTGCGGCGGGCGGGGCAACCGGCATCACGGGCTTGCGGGCTGCACGCTTCTCGCGCGCCTTGCGCCGCTTTTCGATCTTCTTCATCTTCTCGTCGATGCGGACCGTGATGAACTTGATCACCAGATCGGTCACGCGCAGACGGCGCTCGATTTCCTTCACCGCGCTTGCGGGCGCGTTGAAGACGATCAGCGTGTAGATGCCCTCGGCGAATTTCTTTACGCGATAGGCGAGGCGGCGAACGCCCCACTTATCGGTTTTCTCCACAGTGCCACCGGCCGCCGTGATCACGCCATGTAACTGCTCGATCAGCGCGTCGATCTCCTCATCGGGAGTGCCCGGCCGGACAATAAACAACTCTTCGTAAACTCTCATTCTTCCTCTTTCGATGAGCCTTGGGCGCGACGGTTGAAAGCCGTCATGGCCTTATGGACGCCCTCAGCGAGTATGGATTCGATGGCGGACTTACCAAGCTCCACCACGTCCTCCACTTCCGACTTCTGCCCGCGCTTGAACGGCGCCAGCACGAAGTCGGCTCCAACCCCGATCGGATGACCGGGATGGATGCCCAGGCGAACCCGGGCAATCTCTTCGGTTCCCACACTACGGATCACACTCTTCATTCCGTTGTGCCCGGCTGCCGAGCCTTTCGGTTTGATCCGCAACTGCTGCCAGGGCAGGTCGAGCTCGTCGTACACAACGATCAACCTGTCTGGACCTAACTCGTATCGGTCGAGCAAACCCTGGATGCAGGGTCCGCTCAAATTCATAAACGTTTGCGGCTTTGCGAGAGCGACCCTGTGGCCGCCAATGCTGCCCAATCCTACAAAAGCCTGGTTCTCTTTTCGGGTAACGCGGATCGCATGCGATTCCGCCAGCCGGTCGATCACCACAAAACCGAGGTTATGCGGCGTATGCTCGTATTCGGGCCCCGGATTTCCAAGGCCCGCGATAAGCCAGTCCGCCATACCTCAAAACCACCCAGCCTACTTCTTCTTGGCTGGCGCCTTTGCAGCCGGAGCCTTTGCAGCCGGAGCCGCCTTCTTGCCGTCTGCTGCCGGTGCGGCTGCGTCTTCTTTCTTGCCCTTCTTGACGACTTCGGGTTCGGCGACGGCGGCGGCATCTGCTGGCACCGCCGCTTCGGCGCGCATGGCAACGACGTGCGAGATCACCTGATCGGCGGGGCTCAACAGCTTCATCGAGCCGGTCAGCGGCACATCGCCGGCGCGAAGACTCATGCCCAGCATGAACTCCGTCACGTCGATAGTGAACGACTCCGGAATATCGTCCGGCAGGCATTCGATTTCGATCTCGCGGGTAACGGCTTCGAACAAGCCCCCCTGGATCTTCACGCCCTTGGGTTCGCCCGCGGTGTGGACCGGAACCTGAACGGCGATGCGGATGGTGAGATCGATGCGCTTGAAGTCGGCATGCAGCAGGTTGTTCTTGACGGGATCCACCTGCCAGTCGACGATCATGACGGGCGTGTTCTCAGTGCCCGTGATGTCGAGGGTGAAAATCGTGTTGTGCCCGGTATTCGATTGCAGAATTTTGGCGACTTCCTTGGGGCTCACCGAAACGGCGACGGGGTTCTTGCCGGCGCCATAGACAACTGCGGCGACCTTCGCCTTGACGCGCAGGCGGCGCGCTTCATTCTTGCCGCGAGTCTCGCGCAGTTCGGCAACGATCGTAATATCTTTTCTCATGTCGGAAACCTACTCCATTTTTTCTCGAAGAACTTGAGCCGCCCGTTTCGCGGACTTCCGGCCCCTCACACAAATAACGTACTTACCGAGCCGTCCTCATGGATCGACTGAATCGCCTGCGCCAGCAGCGGCGCGACGGATAACTGCTTAATCCGCGGACTGGCCGCGGCGGCGTCGTGCAACGGGATGGAATTCGTGACGACCACTTCGGCCAAGGCCGATGTCTCAATCCGCTCCACCGCCGGACCACTCAGCACGGCATGCGTGGCGCAAGCCCGCACGCTTCTCGCCCCCACCTTTAACAACGCTTCGGCTGCCTTTACTAGAGTACCAGCCGTATCGATCAAGTCGTCAACGATCAGGCAATGCTGGCCTTCGACGTCGCCGATGATATGCATGACTTCGGCGATGTTCACATCGGTGCGGCGTTTGTCGATAATCGCGAGCGGCGCATCCAGGCGCTTCGCAAACGCACGGGCGCGTTCGACGCCACCGGCGTCCGGTGAGACGACGGTCAACGATTCTCCGCGCAGCGGCGCGAAATGATCGATCATCACCGGAGTCGCAAATAAGTGATCGACGGGTACGTCGAAGAAGCCCTGGATCTGTGCCGCGTGCAAATCGAGCGCGAGGATGCGATCGGCGCCGGCGCGTTCGAGCAGACTCGCGACCAGCTTCGCCGAGATCGGCATGCGCGGACGGTCTTTGCGGTCCTGGCGGGCGTAGCCGTAATAGGGCAGGCAGGCGGTGATGCGTTCAGCGGAGGCGCGCTTCAGCGCGTCGATCATCAATAGCAATTCCATCAAGTGGCGGTCCACCGGCGTGCAGGTGGGCTGAACCACGAAGACGTCGCAACCGCGTACGTTTTCCTGGATCTGCAAATGAATTTCGCCGTCGGAAAACGGCTTTACGACAGCAGCGCCCATATCGGAGCCGAGGATCTGGCAGATCTCTTCGGTCAGCTCCGGATTGGCGTTACCGGTAAAGACCTTTAGGTTGTTGAACCTCATCTTGCGTACCGACTTTGGGGCGGCCATTCTCCCGGGTCTCCACTTTTCTCACCAACTGCTACGTGCTCGCCAAGCGCCTGCCGCCACATCTTGCGGTAGGCCGATCGCGTCACGGTGCGAATCTTCCAAACTTGTCCCTGCGTCAACGTCGCTTCCAATCGCTTGCGCGCATCCATCGCTGCCTCGTCGGACTCAAACAGACCGAACAGCGCACTCCCGCTGCCACTCATACGCGCGGGCCGCGCACCGAGTCTCCTCAACTTGCCCTGAATCGAATTGAGCAGTGGGAACTTACGGAATACTACGGATTCGAAATCGTTTTCGCCTGCGATTTCCCGCGTTTCGCCGGGCACAGCAAATGCCCACGCGAAACCTTGGAAACTATAAGTATCACTTGCGTTAACGTCTGTTGTCAAACTCGGGCGGTTCAGCGCGCGGTAGGCCTCAGGTGTCGAAACGTGGATTCCGGGAGCGACGATGAGTCCGGATTTGGCTGGTGTGTCGGGCAGCGGAAATAGCTCCGTGCCGCGGCCGATGCCGGCGGCGGTTCCGCCCAGCAGGAAAAACGACACATCACTGCCCAATTGCTCGGCGATTCTAAGGCGCGTTTCAAGAGGAAGTTGTCCGCCCGCAAGGGCCGGAAGCGCCAGCAGGACGGCGGCCGCGTTGCTCGATCCGCCGCCGAGTCCGCCGCCCAGGGGGATGCGTTTGGTGAGTGTAAATTCGATATGCGCAGTCCTCTTCAGGGAATCGAGGACTGCTTCGGCGGCGCGCAGGATCAGGTTTTGAGGAATGTCGACGTTGCCTTCGATTGCAAGGCTGGTCTTGCGGGCCGCCGTGTAGCGGATGCCAATGGTGTCGGCGAGCGAGACCGTTTGGAAGACGGTCCTTAACTCGTGAAAGCCGTCGGCGCGCTTGCCGAGCACCCTGAGGTCGAGATTGAGTTTCGCAACCGAGCGAACGCGTACCTGGCGTGTCATGGTCGAATTTCTCTTGGCTCAAATCCTGTGTGCATCCGATGTGCATCCGAGGCGCGACCGTAAGATCGCGCGTAATACAAACCACTGCCGTGCATCCGAGGCGCGATCGTAAGGTCGCGCGTAATACAAACCACTGCCGTGCATCCGAGGCGCGACCGTAAGATCGCGCGTAAACACACGGCACTGCCGATCTTGTAAGCGCTGCACGATTAGATTCTCCCGGGTGTTAACCCGGGG
>JAYVTO010000228.1:0-12248 GCA_043788745.1 Acidobacteriaceae bacterium | reverse complement strand
TGATGGGTTTAGGAATTTTACGAAGCGTGTGAACGGGTTTTGGGGTGGGTGTTGTTTTCGAGCGGGTGGCTGTAGGTGGTTGATTTGGAGGGAGTTATTGGTGTGAAATTTTGTTTGCCGGAAGGCGGATGGTTGGAATTTAGGTAAGTAGTTGATTGGTAGAGGCTTAGGCGATTATTCAGCCCAGTGTACGTTGACGCAAGTTTCCACCCCAGTTTTCGCCCAACGGAGGTCTGGTCTTGGACTGGGAGATCCGGTCCAAATTGGACCACTCTGTTGATTCGAAGCGACTTAAATGCGTGTCAAACGTTGCTTGACACGGTTTCTTCCGGTTTCTTCCGGTTTCTTCCCCCTCGGTTTCTTCCCCCGGTTTCTAACGTTGTTTGACACGGTTTCTTCCCCCCCGGTTTCTTCCCCCAGTTCGAAGGTCGACAAGTTCGACGTCGAAATAGCCGATTCCAACATCCATGCGGAGGCCGCCTAGAGACGGAATGATTGCAAGGTCGAGACGGACCTCCCTATCTTCAAGACAGGCGAGACGCTGCCTCTTGCCGCGGCAGAGAACCGCCTGCTTGGTGTGGAGGGCACGATACTCCCCCGAACTTGTGCAAGCGCTTCCGGCCCGGCTCGGCCAGTGCTATTCTTCGAAAGCCATGTTGCGACGCAAGCATCTCTGGCGGATTCTCCCTGCCTTTGTGGTGGTGGCGGTGAGCTTTGCGTTCCAGCGCGAATGGCGCGTCTACCGCAGTATGGAACGCTACGATGTCGTCGAAACACCGCCGGACTACAAAGAGCCGTCCGAGTGGATCTTCGCGCGCCTGATGTACCCAAACCATCCGAACGCGATGTTTTCGAACTTCGGCCGATTTGGTGGACCTCCGCCGGATTGGCATTACGGCGGGACGAGTTGGACGCAGGATTATCCGCGCGCCGACCGGCATTTTGCCCAAGCGATGCGGCGGCTCACCCGTATCCATGTGCGCTCCGTCGAGCAGCCGGTGAATCTCGATGACGGCGATGACGTGTACAACTGGCCGTGGCTTGCGGCGGGCGAGATGGGCGACTGGATGTTGACGGATTCGCAGGCCGCGCGATTGCGCGACTACCTGCTGCGCGGCGGTTTTCTCTATCTGGACGATTTTTGGAACGACGACGAATGGCAGCGCTTCATGGATTCGATGAAGCGGGTGTTTCCCGATCGGCCGATCGTTGAGATCGAGAATAGCGATCCGATTTTCCACGTGCTCTACGATCTCAGCGATCGGTATCAAATTCCCGGCCAATGGTCCCTCCGTGGGAGTGGCGGTTTTATGGGACGGCGGGCCCAAGGCACGGTGGCGCATTGGCGCGGAATCTATGACGACCGGCATCGGCTGATGGTCGCGATGACATTCAACAGCGACGTCGGCGACTCCTGGGAGTGGGCCGACGATCCGCGGTATCCGGAAAAGTATTCGGCGCTCGGGATTCGCATCGGCGTCAATTATGTCGTCTACGCGATGACGCATTAATGTAGTTCGGCGCAGTGCGGCGCATTTCCCGAGACGCGACAATCCGGTCCGTTGCCCGACGAAACACAGACCACCGAACCGCTCGCCGCAAGGAACTGAGATCCATCTCCGGCCGCTCGCCAGCAAAGATCCGCGAACGAAGTGAGCGGATGCCTACAGCGCGTCATGACCGCGAGAAACCAGATGCGAGCAGCAGCGACTAAAGATCTCAGCATGAGGCGCAACCAGGAGAGGCAATAACTCCGCCCTTTAGGGCGGGGATCGTTTCGATCCGAATCACGCGGTCAGAGAACTAGTTGGACCTCGAACACCGACATGCCGGACCGTGAGGCGTAGGTACTTCTCGACTCGGTTACCATCTTGTTTATCGCAACGGAAACGCTCAGCCTCACCGAAGCCCGTCGGATGGCACTTGCCGCCCAAGGGTTCGACCGCCCACGTCCGAAGGTGGCCACAGCGGCACACCTGCGTGCGACGATGCATCGGCTGGGGGTGGTGCAGATCGACTTCGTCAACGTTCTTACGCCCGCGCACTATGTCACACCGTACTCGCGGATCGGCGCTTACGACCGCGCCGTGTTCGACGGCGTCGTCTATCGCGAAAAGAAGTTTACCGAACAGTGGGCGCACGAGGCGGCCATTATTCCGAACAGCACCTGGCCGCTACTGCGCCATCGCATGGACACCCATCGCGTAAGGCCGTGGGGCTTTGAAAGCTATCTGAAGAAGTACGGTGCCTACGTCGACGAAGTGCTCGACCACGTCCGCGCCCGTGGACCGCTTTCCGCGGACGAACTCCCCGCGCCGGACGGGCAGAGCCGCCGGCTCGATCAATCCTGGTTCGGGACCATCCCGCGCGCCGTGCTCGAATATCACTTCGGGCGCGGCGCCCTTGCCGTCGCCGGACGCCGCCCCAACATGGCGCGCGTCTTCGATCTTTCCGAGCGCATTATTCCCGGCGAACACCACGCCGCCGATTTCGAGATCGCAGAGCAACAACGGCGGCTCATCCTGCTTGCCGCCAAAGCCCATGGCATCGGCACCGCCGCCGATCTCGGCGACTACTACCGCCTGAACATTCGCCACGCTCGCGACCGAATCAAGGAATTGGTCGAGGCCGGGCAGCTCCGCGAAGTGCAGGTAGAAGGCTGGCGCGACGCTGCGTGTCTTCATCCGCAAGCCAAGCTGCCGAAGGCCATCGAAGCTTGTGCGCTGCTCTCACCGTTCGATCCGGTCGTCTGGTTCCGCCCGCGCGCCCAGCGCCTCTTCGATTTCGAATACCGCATCGAGATCTACACGCCAAAGGCCAAGCGCCGCTGGGGCTATTACGTGTTGCCGTTCCTGTTGCACGAAAGAATCGCCGCGCGCGTCGATCTCAAAGCCGATCGCGCGGCACATTGCTTGCGCGTTGTCACGGCGCACTTGGAATCGCACGCCAATACGGAGGAAACAGCCGAGGCACTCGCCGTCGAACTCCGCACCCTGGCCGCGTGGCTTGGGCTTGCATCCGTAACGGTGGGAACAACCGGAAAGCTCAGCCCTCCGCTGCGCGCCGCACTTAAACCGGCACGTCGACCTGCGTGAGAATCTCTTGGAGAATGCGCTCGGCGGCCTCGGTAGTTCGCTGCGTCAGCGCGACTCGTGGGTTCAACGACACGCGATGCGCGAACACGGGCAGCACCAGCCGCTTCACATCGTCGGGGGTCGCGTAGTCTCTGCCGTCGACGCGCGCGAACGCCTGCGACGCCTTGTAGATGGCTTGCGCGCCGCGTGGACTCACGCCGAGCGAAAACGCTACGTGGCTGCGCGTCTTCTCCACAATGGCGAGCATATAGTCGACAACCGCGTCGTCCACCGTCACCGTCGAAACCGATGCCTGCAGCGCAGCCAGTTCATCGCCGCCCAACACGGCGGAGACTTCCCGCACCGGACGCTCCGTCTGCCGCAGGATCTCGCGCTCCGACGCCGCATCCGGATAGCCGATCTTCACACGCATCAGAAATCGATCGAGCTGCGATTCCGGAAGAGGATACGTCCCGTGATGCTCCACCGGGTTCTGGGTCGCGATCACCATAAACGGATCCGGCAGCGGATGCGATCGCGCATCGATCGTCACCTGCTTCTCGTTCATCGCCTCAAGCAATGCCGATTGCGTCTTCGGGGTCGCGCGGTTGATTTCGTCCGCCAAGAGAAAATTCGTGAACACGGGACCGGCCTTAAACTCAAAGACCTCGGCCCGTGCATTGTAGATGGTCACGCCCAGCACATCGCTCGGTAGCATGTCCGAGGTGAACTGCAAGCGATGGAATCGCGAATCCACCAGCTTCGCGAGCGCTTGCGCCAGCGTGGTCTTCCCTACGCCGGGCACGTCTTCGATCAGCAGATGTCCGCGCGCCAACAGGCACACCAGCGCCAGCCGGACGACGTCGGACTTGCCGCGCAACGCCTCGCCCAGCGCGGCCTCAATGTCCAGCAGTCTGGACAGGGCTGGCGCGGCAGCGTAAACTGTTGGCCTCTGGAGCATTCCACTGCCATGATAACGAAACTCTTCCACAAAACGTGCGCCCTGTTCTTCGCCGGACTTCTGATTGCCCCGGCGACGGCCCAGACCGGCAAGTCGCCAGAAGAAGCGGCGATCCGCCAGATCCTCGAAGTGCAGACGGCGGCATGGAACAAGGGCGATCTCAAGACGTTCGTCTCGTACTACTCGCCCGAAGTCACTTTCATGGGCGAGGTCGTCACGCGCGGAACCTCGCAGTTGCTCGCGCGCTACCAGCAGCGCTACTCGAACCCCGACAAGATGGGAACCCTTACTTTTAAAGACATCGAGGTTCAATTGTTAGGAATGGAACACGCCTTGGTGCTCGGCAAGTACCACCTCGCGCGCAATGCGGCCGGCGGAGGACCCGCCGACGGCAAATACTCGCTTGTGCTAAAAAAGACGAAAAGCGGCTGGCACATCCTGCACGACCATACGAGCTAATCCGTGCCCCCGTTCGCCCTCAAAACGGCGCCCTTCAGGGCGGGGATTCCCTTGGCCCCCATATCCCGGCCCGCAACCACAACCGACCGCGCCACGTCTTTCCTGCTTGAACTACCGCCAGCAATCGCCAGCAAAGAACCCCCAAGGAGTGCGATACCCTGAGGGCGAGGTCGGAATGCGCTCTCTTATTTCTCTATTCATCCTCCCGGTCGTCTGCCTCGCCCAGTATAAAGCTCCCGACAAACCGCGGGAGCGCATGGATTTCTTCTACGAAGAACGTTCGTTCCCGAATCCGATCCCGGCAGGCGCCCGGGCCCAAGCCGTCGGCGAACTGAATCGCCGGCGGGCGGCCGCCATCAAAGCGGGCCTGCGGACCGCGGAAGGGGCTACGTGGAAGCAGATCGGGCCGAAGCCAACCAGCACGCCGGGTGACCCGCGATACTCCACCTCTGGCCGCGTCTCTGCTCTTGCGATCGATCCCCGCGATAACGATACCGTCTACGCCGGAGCCGCGTCGGGCGGAGTTTGGAAAACGCAGGACGGCGGCATCACCTGGATTCCGCTGACCGACGATCAGCCTTCGCTCGCCACCGGATCGATTGCCATCGATCCCAAATCTCCAGACACCGTGTATGTCGGCACCGGCGAGAACACATTCTCGGCCAGCAGCTACTACGGCGCGGGCATTCTGAAGTCCACGGACGGCGGCCAGACATGGCGCAACATTGTCGGGCCGTTCCTGCGCGCCCGCATCGGTTCACTGGTCATTCATCCCCAGGAGACCAATATCCTCGTCGCCGCCGTTGGCTCGTACGGCGACACGCCCAATACCCCCAACGGAATCTACCGTTCCTCCGACGCCGGCGAGACGTGGACCAACGTGCTCACAGGCGGCCAAGGCACAGGCGTGGTTTTTCACCCCACGAATCCGAACACCATGTACGCCGCGCTCGGCACGCCCGCGGGAGGCGCGCGGAACGGCATCTATCGATCCGAAGACGCCGGAGCAACCTGGCGCCAAGTCGGCAATGCGGGTGCCGGATTGCCTGCCGCGAACATCGGTCGCATTACGCTCGCCGTCACGCGCGGCGCACCAAGCAATCTCTACGCCTCCATTGGCGACGCGCGCGGCGATCTCGGCCTCGGCCTCTATCGTTCCACCGATCAAGGCGCTACCTGGACGCGTCTATCGGCTCCCGAATTCTGCGGCCAGTGCTGGTACGCCAATACGCTCGATGTGCATCCTCTGAATCCCGACGTGATTCTGGCAGGCGGCCTGAACATTATTCGCTCGATCGACGGCGGCGTCACATGGCGAACGCTGCTCGCCGGCAGCAATCGCGTCGGCATCCACGTGGATCAGCACTCGTTCGAGTTCACCGCCGATGGCAAGCGCCTGTACGTCGGCAACGATGGCGGTGTTTGGACCACAGCCGACGCCGAGGAGCCCGGACTCAACTGGACTCACTTGAATCAGTCGCTCGCGATCACGCAGTTTTACGCGGGCATGGCCATCCATCCCACCGATCCCGAAATCGGCCTCGGCGGCACGCAGGACAACGGACCACAACTCTACGCGGGCTCGGCTGGCTGGAGCAATCAGCAAGGCTGCGACGGAGCCTGGAACGTGATCGATCAGGCGACGCCTTCCGTGTACTTCTTCACGTGCCAGCAGCTACTCCGGCTGCTTCGGACCGGCGGCTTCGGATCCTACCAGGGTGCACAGAACCTGCAGCACGGCCTGACCCTCACAGACCGCGTTCGCTTTATTCCGCCCTTTGTCGGCGACCCCGTCACGCCCACGCGCCTCTTCTTCGGAACGTTCCGCCTCTACCGCACACTGGATAGCGGCGGCCTGTGGTCACCCATCTCTCCGGATCTCACCTTCGGCCGCAGTACGATTTCGACCATCGCCGTCTCGGAATCCGATACCAACGTGATTTACACAGGTGCCGGCGACGGGCGCATTATGGTTACGGCGAACGCTGGCGACGGCGCGAACGCTCGCTGGACGGAACGGGTCAGCGGCGTTCCCGGTCGCGCCGTCACCCACATCACCGTCGATCCTCTCGACGCCGGAATCGCCTACGCGACGTTCTCCGGATTTCCGGTACTCGGCGAGGTTCGGTCCGGCCGCGTCTACAGAACAACCGACGGCGGCGCAACCTGGATCGACATCAGCGGCAACCTGCCGAACATCCCGGTCAACGACATTGTGGTCGACCCGGATCTGCCGAATACGCTTTACATCGCAACGGATGCAGGTGTGCTCTTCACCCGCGACGGAGGCCAAACCTGGGGTGATGCCGGAAGCGGATTGCCCCGCGTGGTCGCCTTGTCGCTCGTACTGCATCGGCCTTCGCGGACGCTGCGAGTGGCCACGCATGGCCGCAGTGTTTGGGACCTCAGCCTGCCGGTCGCGAGCAGTCGCCCCGTCGTCGCTTCGCTGACGCCGCCAACGGCAAACGCCGGATCGGGTACGCTCCAACTCACGATTCGCGGCACGAACTTCGGGCCCGGCTCGCAGGTTTTGTGGAACGGCCAAGTCCGCAATGTCACCACCGGATCGAACACGCAACTCGTCGCCACCATCACGGCGAGCGACGTCGCCGCGGTCGGCCGGGCTTCGGTCGTCGTGTTGAATCCGAGTTCCGGCGGCGGTGTTTCGATTCCGGCGAACTTCAATATCGGGCCCGATCCAGTGGTCGTGGACGCGGCCTTCGCGAACGCTGCTTTCCCGGTCTCGGCACCCGTTGCGCCAGGCAGCATCGTGACGCTGTACGGCTCGAACCTCGCACCCAGGCTCGCGGAGGCCGTCGTGGGTTCTCTCCCATTCACGCTCGGCGACACCGCCGTCATCCTGGGCGGCATTCCGGTTCCGCTTTACTTCGTGAGCCCCGGCCAGTTGAGCTTTCAGGTGCCGTGGACCGCGTCGACCAACGGCAACTTCCCGCTTACCGTGGTCCAGCACGGCCGATCGAGTACCGGCATCCAGGTGCGCACCGTGCCCTTCGCTCCGGGCCTATTCGCGACCAATCAGGCGGGTTCCGGCCAGGGTGCAATCCGCATCAGTGGCGTCGTGTCCATCGCCGCGCCGGTCGGGGCCTTCCCCGACTCGCGCCCCGCGAAACCCGGCGAGACGATTCAGTTGTACGGCACAGGCCTTGGCGCAGTGGCGAACCGCCCGGCCACCGGAGCGCCGGCCTCCGCGACCGTTCTTGCGCGAACGCTCACCGACCCCACGGTTATGATCGGCGGCCAGCCTGCAACCGTCAGTTTCTCCGGACTCGCGCCTGGCACCGTCGGCCTCTACCAGATCAACGTTCTGATCCCCGCGACGACGCAAACAGGAGACGCCGTGCCAATCCAAGTGACGATCGGCGGAGTCACCTCGAACACGGTTACCGCCGCCATCGCTCCGTAGATCTCGATTACTGCGTCTTCGCCCATTCTTTCGCCAGCGCCAGCAACGGAGCAGCGGCTGCTCCAGTGATGCGAAGTTGTCTTTGGTCCATGACTTTGGCGGCGTCCGCTGGTCTTTCCTTGGCGGCCCACGCGATGAAGGCTGCGCGCGCTTCCTCGAGCGGCCGGCGCGCGTCGGCGATCGAGGCGATCTCCTCGCGGTGGATGCGGCCGCCTTTCAACCGGTACGCGACTCGCAGGCGGCGGACTCCGCTGCCAAGGGCCTCCAGCAGATCGTTCGACTCATAGAGATCCAGCGTCACGCTGTCTGCGTTGGCGTCCACGATTCGATACTCGAAGTGTGCGCGTGCGGCTTTGCCGAACTCGTACTGATTCTTCCGTTCCGTGAAGCTCGATGTCATCGACGCCACAAACTCCGCGGCGTGGAACGCCTCGATCTTCGCCGGATCGCCTTCGTTGCGCGCGGCGACGTAGGAGTGAACGATGTCGGCAGGTTCTTTGTGCAGGCCGAAGAAGTCGATCAGAAAGGCCTTGCGATCTCGTGCCGCCTGCCAGTCCAGACCGTGCCCAGCGTCGTAGATCAAAGCGGGCTTTGCATTCGGGAGCGCCTTGCGAAACGTCTGAATCTTCGCGGCCGGCACATACAAGTCGAACTGGGCGAATTGCATCAACACCGGGATCGTCAGCCTCCCCATGTACTTCACCGGATCGAGCGGCGCCATCTTCGCAACGTACTGGTTGTAAGCCTCGCCTTCCAGCTTGAACTTGCCGAACATGTACCAATCGCTCCAGCTTGTGGTCGCCGCCATGATCGCAAGAGCCTTGACGCGCGGGTCGGCCGCGGCAGTCAGCGTTCCGTACATACCGCCAAAATCGTGGCCCACGAGCGCGACCCGGCTGGCATCGACGCTCGGTTCGGCGGCAAGCACATCGAGCGCGCGCCGAAAATTCTTGACCTGCTCAATCGAGTTCGCATAGTCGTTCTCTTGGACCCGGTCCTGATACCAGTTCGCGGGCGACCACATCGTTTCGACGAGCAGCGATGCCTGACCGCGACGCGCGAGATCGATCGCTTCGTCGAGAAACTCGAAGCGGTTGGAGTCCGGTTCGTTTGCGTACCAATGAGCGTACAGCACGGCGGGCGCCGGCTTCGTTCCGCCGGGAAGCACCATGTACGCGGCGATGCGTTTGCCCGCGACTCCCGAGAACGAGATATCGCGAATTTCGATCATGCCTTTGCGTTCCGTCTTTCGGACCCGGACGTCAAGGCGCGTTGCCGGGTAGTTGAAGTCGGGTTCCTGTCCGACCGCGCCGAGGCAAAGAGCAGCAAAGAGAACAAGCCGGATACGCATTGCATCCAAAGATAACTGCGATGCGGCAGGAAGTGGTCGACAAATGGGGCGAACGCCAGAATCGCAAGTACGGTAGCTATTGGACTGCGTCGCATGTCCTGAAAGAACCCAATCACATGTCGGCGCTGTCTAACACACTCGATAGCACCGAACCCGGACCGTCAGGGAGCGGACTTGTTATTGCACAGGACTTGAGCCGCACGACACTTCCAGAAGCCGGGAAGAAACGCACGACGTCCGCCAAAAGCGGCGGGCGTCGTGCTGTTCCGATAGGAGATCAGGCGTTATTGCGCGGCGGTTCCCGTAGTGGCCGCAGCAGCCGGAGGCGGCCCGTCCAGATTGCGATCCGGCGTGGGCTTCGGCAGCGGTTTGCGCGGAAGTTTCTCTTCGCGATTCGCCGTGTTGTAGACGAACGATGCGACCACCGCCGAGATCTGCATCATGTCGCCCTTCTGAATACGATCGTAGACGTCCATGTTCGAGTGGTGCGTCCGCTGGTTGTACTCCACTTCGTCCTGGATGAACTGGAAGCCCGGCAACCCGACGCCGTCGAACGACTGGTGATCCGTGCCGCCGGTGTTGCGGTTGGTGATCGCCGTGACGCCGAGGTCCTTGAACGGCGCGATCCACGATTCGAAAATCGGGCGGACCATGTCATTGCCCTGCAGATACACACCGCGAACCTTGCCCGTGCCGTTGTCGATATTGAAGTAGCCCGCGAACTTCTCGTGCTGTTCGGTGGTCTTCATGGTGCGGGTGTCGGCGAAGTGCTCACGAACGTAGGCGCGCGAGCCGAGCAGGCCTTCCTCTTCCCCGCCCCAGAGTCCGATGCGGACCGTACGGTCGAGTTTGAGGCCGGAATCCTTCAAGATCCGCATCGCTTCGAGCATCACGGACGAGCCCGCCGCGTTGTCCGTCGCGCCGGTGCCGCCGTGCCAGGAATCGAGGTGCGCGCCGATCATCACGATTTCGTCTTTGTGGTTACCAGTGCCCGGCAGTTCGCCGATGACGTTGAACGAATCGGCGGATTCGGTGAAGTGCGCCTTCACGTTGAACTCAAGCTTCACGGGAACCTTGTGGTCGATGAGGCGAACGATGCGATTGTAGTGTTCCGGCGTCAGTGCGATCATGCACGGCGTGACGGGATCTTTCGCTTCGCGGCCTCCGCCGCCCGAGCCGAACACCGTACCGCCCGTCGACGGGCCGGAGCCGGGTTGCAGGATCACCGAGGGACCTTCGTCCGCCAGGAACTTCTGCAGCTTGTTGCGGAACGCGCGTTGCGACTGGAACGCCGCCATCGGATCGCCGCCGGGCCCACCAGGACGGCCACCGGCGGGTGGCGCTCCGCCGGGACGCCCAAACGGAGCCGCACCCGGATCCGGAGCCATCATTTCTGCATGCAACTCGGCTTCGGTCCAGCGCTTCGCCGGTGCCGTCATACTCATCGTCTGCTCTTTCGCCGGCGACATCAGGAGGATCTTGCCCTTCAGCTTGCCCTTCCACTTCTCGAGATCCGCGTCCGTGGCGAGTGTCGCCATCATCGGTTCGCCGCTTACGACGCCATCGGTGCCTGCCGTCCACGCCAGCGGAAAGCCGATCAGCGGAGAATACGACGGCTCGATCATGTGGCCTTCGTAGTGCGTGTAGGTCCAGCCTTTGCCGAACGGACCCCACTTCTCCTGCTTCACATTCTGCAGGCCGAACTCCTGCATGCGTTTGACGGCCCAGTCGCCGGCTTTCTTGTAGCCGGGAGATCCGGCAAGGCGATGGCCGTTCGCATCCGTCAGCCAGAACATCGACTCCATCACTTTGGAGTTTTGGAACGCTTCGTACTTGATCTTGTGGATGGCGGCGAGGTCGAGCTTCTCTTGGCCCAATACGGGCATCGCCAGCATGGCGGCGAGCGACAGTGCCGTGATTTTTTGCACATTCAGTTGGTCGAAATTCATAGGAGTAACCTTTCTACGGCGCAGCTTGAGAGCATTCCGTTACAGGCCGGAAATTATTCAGCGCGCCAGGGCTTGGGAGCCGGAACCTCCTTGCGGGGGATCATTTCATCGCGCATTGCCGCGTGATACGCGAAAACGGCCATAATAACCGCCGATTGCATCACGTCGCCGCGCTGGACACGATCGTAGGTGTCCATGTTCGAGTGGTGCGTGCGTGTGTTGTATTCCATGGGTTCCTGCAGGAATCCAAAGCCAGGGATCCCGGCGTAGTCGAACGACGTATGGTCGGTTCCGCCCGGGGCTTGCAATGGCGCTTGCGATTGGCCCAGCACAACGGCGAAACCCAGGTCGCGCAGGGGCTTCGCCCAGGCTGCAAAAATCGGATAGACCTCGTCGTTGCCGCCGACCGAAATGCCACGGAACTTGCCAGTGCCGGTGTCGCTGTTGAAGTACACACTGAGCTTCGAGAACTCCGGTTTCTGCTTCATGTCCGCGCGATCCGCGAAGTGCTTCTTCACATAGTCGATCGAGCCGAGCAGTCCTTCCTCCTCGCCTCCCCATAAGCCAATCCGGATGGTGCGCTTGAAGGGCACGTTCAGCGACTTCAGAATGCGCATCGCTTCGATGGCGACCGAGGTTCCGGTGGCGTTGTCGGTGGCTCCGGTGCCGCCGTGCCAGCTATCGAGGTGGCCGCCGATCATAACGACTTCGTCTTTCCTCGAAGTGCCGGAAATTTCCGCGATCACGTTGAACGAATCCTCGGGAGCCGTGATTTCAGTCTGCATATCGAAGGCCAGCTTCACCGGAATCTTGTGCTCGATCAGGCGGACGATGCGATTGTAGTGCTCAGGCGTCAGCGCGACGGTCGGCGCGGGGATGGGTTCGTTCGCTTTGTACGATGCAGCCTGCGCGGCGAAAACGGTGCCGCCGTCTCCGTTGTAGCCTAGCTGCACATGCACGACAACGCCTTCCTCCTTCAAAAATTGATTCATCTTTGTGCGGAACTTCGCGGCCGCGGCGCGCTGCTCGG
>JAYVTO010000227.1:0-3323 GCA_043788745.1 Acidobacteriaceae bacterium | reverse complement strand
GGCCCTTCGGGCCGCTTTGGTCGCGGCTCGGATTTGGTGCAGTTTGCTTGGAAAATAGGCTCAGCAGCCGGGGCGTTGGCATCCCCGGAGGGCGCGGTTATGGCGGTGGTGAGTGGTGTGGGGCCGCTCGCTTACGGTCGCGGTTCTTCGAGAGGAGCATTTTTCCACAGTTCCTTGCGGGCGGGGTTGTCGGGGGCGTTAGCATCCCCGCCCTGAAGGGCAGGCGTAGCCTCACTGAGCCATGCGGGCAGATCTTCAATCAAACGGAACTGGATCAAACCTCCAAGCCTACCGCGCGCATGAGCTCGAGCGCGTTGCTCCGCGTGACGACGCCTTCGCGCAATTTGTAATCGAAATGGATCTCCGCGCCTTCGATCTGATCCTCGAAGTGCACGTTGCGCGCGCCTGGGATGGAATCGGCGAGCGACGCCAACGCCAGATCGTGCGTCGTGACGAATCCGATCGCGCCCTTCGCGACCAACCCGCGCACCAGCGCCTCCGCGCCGATGCGGCGGTCGTGCGAATTGGTTCCGCTCAATAGTTCGTCGAGCAGGAACAACGTCGGACCCGCCTTCGCCGTATCCACCACCTGCCGCAAGCGCCGAATCTCGGCGTAGAATCGCGACCTCCCATCGAGCACGCTATCGACGGTCCGCAGCGATGCGCCCACCGAGACGCGCGAGATGCGAAAGCGCTGCGCCGGCACGGGAGCGCCAGTCCAGGCGAGCACCGCGCCGAGACCCACGGCGCGCATGAGCGTGCTCTTGCCCGACATGTTTGAGCCGCTCACGATCCACAATTGCGATTGCGGTCCGAGCGCGACGTCATTCGGGACGGCGATTTGGGGACTCAACAAGACATGCTGAATTCCAACCGCCTCGAGCAACGGTTCCTCAATATCCAGGAGTTCCGGAAACTGCGCGTCTGGCCGCTCGTAGTGGAACGCCGCGAGCGAGCCCAGCGCCTCCAGCTCACCCACCGCCTCAAGCCACAGTGAAATCGACGGACCCCACTGGATGCGCCATTTGTCGATCGCCATCGTTACGTGCTCGCGCCACAACACGACGGGCGCGATCAGGGCCAGCAGTTGGTTGTTGCTCGAATGCAGCAGTTCGATCAGTCGCTGCAGTTGCGCGATGCGCTTCGACGCCGGTTCGCCGTCGAGGTCGAGCAGCGCGCGCAGTTTGGCCAGACGCGGCGACGTGAACTGCTCCTCTTCTAAACGCGCGGTGAGCAGCGCAAGAATATACAGGTCGCGTGCCGGAGTCTCGACGCCGGCCATCACAAGCGCGACGCCGTGCCGCATCAGGTAGACGAAGCCAAAGTTCAGCAGCAACGCGATCAGAAAGAGCGCCCAGCGTCCGACGCCGACCATCGCAAACAGAAATGCTCCGATGGCGAATGCGGTGAGCACAATCGCAATCGGCCGGGCGAAGCGCACAAACGGCGCCTTGATCCCGTGGCCCCATTCCGCGAGTGCGCGTTCGTGGACCCCGGCCGCGATGTCGTCGCCGAGCACGGCGATATCCTCGCGCAAATCGAGTTTGCCGCGCAGTTCGCGGACGGCTTTCTGTCGGGCAGCCGCTTCCTCGCGCGCCGCCGGAGCTTTCAGCCACGACGCGAGCGTCGCTTCTCCAGCGCCTGTTCGGGCGAGCGACAGCAATTGAAACAATGATCCCTTGCCGAACAAGTCGAGGTCTTCCGCGAAGACGTGTTCGGAATCGCGGAAGCGTTCGCCCTTACTTCCGGATTCCGCCCACGCACCCAACAGCCGTGCGAGTCCGCGCTCATAAAACAGAATCCGGCGGAACGCGAGGGCGCACTGGCGCGAGACGCGTTCGTGCCAGATCACCAGGCCGATGAAACCCACAATCGGCGCCCCGATCCACCAACTGCCGCGCCACGCGATCGCGACGCCGATCAGCACCAATGCGAGCCGCGCGTTGCCGATCGGGACGAAGAGTTTGACCCAGCGCTCGCGCTCACGGCGCGCCCGTTCGAGGCGCGCCGTGTATTCTTCGCGCGGATTCCCGGCGCTTTCGTCATGCAAACTGGCAGCAACGCTCACAGCCCCATTCTACGGGTTCGGCCGGCGCAGGCATCGAGGCAGGCGCACGGTATTCTAAACAGATGTCGCGCCGCCTCGCCGCTCTCCGCATGGAACTCGACTTCTTTCCGTCGCCCGTCGACGACCGGCCCGGCCTGGTGATCCGCGATCCCTACCAGTACTCCGACGCGACGCTCATTCTTCCGCCTGTGCTGGTGCAATGTCTCACGCTGTTCGACGGCGAGCACACCGACCTCGATCTGCGGCAGCAATTGAACCAACTGACCGGCGAGTTGCAGGTGTCGGAACTCGCGAATCATCTGGAAGGCGCGCTCAGTACCGCCGGATTCCTCCACGACCAAGCCTTCGGCGAGCTGCGCGAGTCGGCGTGGAAGGCCTTTGCCGCCGCGCCCGTTCGAGAAGCTGCGCATGCGCGCGAAGGCGGATATCCGGAAGATCCCGGCGAACTGCGCCCGACGCTCGACGGCTATCTGGATGGCGCGGCCGCGGCCGCGGATGAGAATCTGATCGCCATCGCCGCGCCGCATGTCTCGCCCTTCGGCGGAGTCGCGAGCTATCGCGCCGCCTACCGTGCGCTGACGCCCGCGCATTGCGACCGCACCTTCGTCGTGCTCGGCACCTCGCACTACGGGGTGCCCGATACGCTGGGCCTCACGACAAAAGATTTCGTAACGCCGTACGGCGTCGCGCGTACCGATCGCGCACTTGTCGCGAAACTTGCCGCTTCCGCCGGACCCGGCGCAACGATGGAAGACTACTGCCACAGCTTCGAGCACTCGATCGAATTTCAGGTTGTCTTTCTGCAACATCTTTATGGGCCGGATGTGAAGATCGTGCCAGTGCTTGTCGGCTCTTATGCAACCAGCCTGACGACCGGGGCGGCGCCAGACGCCGCGGACGGCGTCAAGCGTCTGCTCGGCGCGCTGTCGGAACTGCACGCCAGCGAAGGTAAAAAGCTTTGCTGGGTACTTGGCGTCGACATGGCCCATATCGGCGCACGGTACGGCGACAATCTTCGTGCGGAAGTTAATCGCGGCGCGATGCAGGATGTTGAAGGTCGCGACAAGGCTCGCATCGAGCGTCTTGCCGCCGGCGACGCCGCCGGCTTCTGGAGCCTTGTGCAGCCGAATCACGACGATCTGAAGTGGTGTGGTTCGGCGCCGTTCTATACCTTCCTGAAGGCAGTACCCGAAGCGCGCGGCTCCCTGCGCAACTACGAGCAGTGGAACATCGACGAAGCGAGCGTCGTTACATT
>JAYVTO010000226.1:0-4876 GCA_043788745.1 Acidobacteriaceae bacterium | reverse complement strand
GGCCCTTCGGGCCGCTTTGGTCGCGGCTCGGATTTGGTGCAGTTTGCTTGGAAAATAGGCTCAGCAGCCGGGGCGTTGGCATCCCCGGAGGGCGCGGTTCTGGCGGTGGTGAGTGGTGGGGGGCCGCTCGCTTACGGTCGCGGATCTTCGAGAGGAGCATTTTTTGACGGGGTGCCGGCTCGTGCATCCGCTCCCGACGCGGCCCTTCGGGCCGCTTTGGTCGCGGCTCGGATTTGGTGCATTTCGCTGGGAAAATAGCCTCAGCGGCCGGGGCGTTGGCATCCCCGCCCTGAAGGGCGGGGCAATCTGCTCGTCGCGCGAAACGGTTTCTCTGCGCGGAAGAAAGACGGTTACCGCGAGAGGGCCGCAACAGAAACCATCAGAATCGCCCACACTTTCAGGGCGAATCGGTAGATCTCATTCGGAGTGGTTGGTTGATTCAGGGTCACTGGTCGTCATTAGAGCACGTGAACTTGCGCGCGGAAAGAGGCAACGCGCTACCGTGGAGATATGAACGCGGTTGCTCTGGAACGCATCGATTCGCTGCCCCTTCGCACCAGGACTCCGCTGGCGTGGGGCGAGACTGCCCTCGCCGATCCCCTCGCTCTGCTGGCCGATCACGCGTTTCTCGAAATGAAGGCAGCGAACAACGCGATGGACCTGATGACGCGGTGGCCCGGCGAGTGGTTGCCGGGTTGGGTCGAAACCATGACGGGCGTTGCGCGCGATGAAGGCAATCACTTGGCGCAAGTTACGCGGTTGCTGATCCGGCGGGGAGGGCGACTGGGTCGCGGCCACTCGAATCCGTACGCGAAATCGCTGCGGCTGCTGGTGCGTCGGGGCGGGGAAGCGGAGATTCTGGATCGGCTGTTTGTTTCTGCGTTGATTGAGGCTCGCTCGTGCGAGCGCTTCGGAATACTTGCGGCGACATCCAAGGATGAAGAGCTGGCTGCGCTGTATAACGCGTTGTTTTCTTCCGAGCTCGGGCACTACAAGGCGTTTCTGAAGCTGGCGAAGAAAATCTCTGAACCGGAGATCGTCGAGCCGCGCTGGCAGCGGATGCTGGACCATGAGGCGGAGATCCTTGCGGAGCAGCAACCCGGCTCGCGGATGCATTCCGGCGTGCCGGTGGGGTAGACACTTCCGAATTCGCGTGCCCGCATGTCACGGCTGCTATCCTGCGAGAGGAATTGCACTCCACGAAGCTGCTTTGGCAAGAGAGCAATCCACAAGGAGACTTTGCATGATACGAGCACTACGTTTGGCAGTCGTTAGCCTGAGCCTGGCAGGATTGGCCTGTTCGCAATCGAGCCCTGCATCCGAAGCAATCGCGACGATGGGCGGGAAGACGATCTCGATCAAGTACGGCGCGCCTTCGGTGAAGGGACGCCAGATTTTCGGACCCGGCGGACGGGTGAGCAAAGACGGAACGTATCCGGTTTGGCGCGCGGGCGCAAATTCGGCTACGAAGTTCCATACGGACGTGAATCTTGACATTCAGGGATTGAAAGTTCCGGCCGGCGACTACACGATTTACGCGAAGGTCGATGGCGATCTCTGGCATTTTATCGTCAGCAAGCAGACTGGTCAATGGGGCACGGTGTACAAGAGCGACATGGATCTTGGTCACGTGAAGATGACGATGAGCAAGCCTGGAGCTTTGGTCGAAACGCTGAAGTACACCGTCACGGAAACCGGCGCGAAGGCGGGCAAGATCCAGATCGAATGGGAGAACGTGGCCGCGTCAGTGACGTTCAAGGTCGAGTAGTTTGGTGGCTCACGCTACGCCTGAGCCAGTTCCGCCGTTTTAGCCACGAACGCCTCGATCTCGGCATTCACGAGATCGGGGCGTTCCCGCATGGCGAGATGGCCGCAGCCTTCGAGCATGGTGAGTTGATCCGGACGGATGCGCGCTGCGACATCGGTGGCACCTTGCGGCGGCAGGACATTGTTTTGCGCGCCCCAGAAGAGCGCGACGGGCGGAAAGTTCGCGGGGCGTTCCGCGGAGTCAAGTTCGGCGAAGGTATCGAATCGCGAGAGCACTCCGTACAACGCGCGCATTTGGCCAGGGCGATTCCAAAGTTCGTGGATGTGCGCCTTGAACTCTTCATCCGGCGAGCCCGAGCCGAACTGGAACTGCAGCCGTTCGTCGGTTTGCTCGCGCGTCATCGTTCCTTCAAGGCTCGCTGCGAACTGATCGCGCGCCGTGCGGTCGGCATGGAAGCCCTTGTAGACATCGAGTAGCGGTCCATTGCAGACGGTTTTTTCGGTGGCGACGTTGAACAGGATGAGCCGCTTGACTTTCTCCGGATGCTGCAGCGTAAAGGCCAACGACATCGCCCCGCCGATGCAGTGTCCGACAAGGGTGAGTGGCGCGAGGTCCAGTGCGCGGACCACGGTCTCGATCTGTTCGAGGTAGAGCGGCAGCGTGTATTCGAGTTCCGGCTTGTCCGATAGGCCGTTGCCGATTTGATCGATCACGACAACGCGATTGGTCTTTGAGAAGTGCTCGACTTGGGCGTCCCAGATGCGGTGGTCGTTTCCGCCATTGTGGAGAAACAGCATCGGCTCGCCGGCACCGGCCTCGTTGTACCAGATTTTATGTTCGCGAAAGACGAGAAACGCCACACGCACCTCCGCACAACAGTGTACCGTTATGTCTGTTGGCCCTTGGGCAATCGCTGCGTGGCGTACCCGACGATCGCGCCGACAATCGCCCCGGGCAGGATCAGGTTCACGTAGTAGTTCTTTCCCTGGGTCGTCCAAATCATGTAGGCGACGCCCCAACTGAGGAGCGCACTGATAACGAGGCCCAGGAACAGGCCCTTCCTCTCAGAATGCACCTTTCGCGCAAACAGGCCGGCCGCAAGGCCAGTTAACAGGCCTTTGCACACGGACCCGCCGATGATGCCCATCATGTTTGAGAACTCGCGCTCGGCGGGCTCGAGCCACGCCGTAGAGCCATCGAGCACGCCGAGAATCGCCCCCAGAGCCAATCCAATCCAGATTTTCTTCATCTCATTCGCCTCCAGGTATCTCTTACACGCGCGGGTTGCCTTCTTTAAGGCAGCCGCCAAACAAACAGAATCGCGCGCATGACCAGATAGGCTAGCACCAGACCGAGAAGAACGCGATGGGCGTTCGCGAGGCGGAGGCCTTGCTCGAACCAGTTCTCCTTGTGCGCGAATACCCGCTCGTGATCGAGGAACCGCGCGACATCGGCGCGGAGCTCGATTGCGGTCGCGTAACGGTCATCGGCGATGTCGCGCGTGGCTTTCGAGCAGATTGAGCGCAGCGGACCGGGCGCGGTCGCCGGCAACAGATCCGCAAGCATGGCGCCTAGCGAATACACGTCGGAGCGGGCGTCGGCGTGGCCGTAGCCCTGTTCCGGAGCCATGTATCGCGGCGTGCCAGCGATTTCCGGTGTTGGGCACTGGGCATCCCGGGCGACTCCCCAATCGAGTGTCATCACTTCGCCGAACTCGCCGATCATCACGTTCGAGGGCTTAAGATCGCGGTGCACGATGCCCTGCGCGTGCGCGAAGGCGACCGCTTCGCAGACCTTTTGAAAAGCGCGCAGTATCTCGGCGAGGGGCATTGCAGTGGCCCAAGCGTTGAGCCTCGCGCCGCGCACCAGTTTCATCGCGAAGTACGCTCGCCCGTCGGCGAGCACGCCGGCGTCATGCACCGGCACGATGCCGGGATGCTCCAGCCTTGCCAGCAAACGGGCTTCGGTGGTGATTTCGTTGGTTGCGGACTCATCCAGGACTTTTAAGGCGACGTCGCGATCGAGCAACCGGTCGCGGACGCGAAACACTGCGCCCATGCCGCCGCGGCCGATCAGTTCCGGATCCTCGTAGCGCGTGCCGGCGAGGTCTGGCACGTCGACGACGGCGCGGAGGCGGGCAAGCGAATTGTCGTCGAGAAAGCGCATTGTTACTCCGCCATCCGTTCGCGGACGATGCGCCGGAACTCGCGGCGGGTCCATGCGAGGTAGTTGGTGACGGTCGCCGCGGTCAATCCAAACTCGCGCGCGAGCGTAACGTAGCGGACGCCGTCGTCGGGATCGAGATCGTATCGCGAGAACAATTCGAAGTAGATGTCCTTGCCACGCTCGTGGCACAGGGCGCGAAGTTCGTCGACGGCCGCCGCCATTACGCCGCGTAGCCATTCCTGATGAAACAGATCCTCGGGGTCGGCGTCTGGGGAGACCGGCTGGAGGCGCAGTTCGCCCTCCGCGCCCTCGAAGTCGAGTGACGCGGCCGCAACTCCACCGCCGCGCTTCAGGCGATTCGCCGCTTTGCGCTGATTCTGGACGAACCCATCGAGGCAGGTGCGCAGGAAAGTGCGGAAAGCCGCCTTCGACGGGTCGAACGAATCGAAGAAACTCTTCTCCAAGGCCCGTGCAAAAAAGCCCTGCGTCAGATCCTGCGCTTCGTCTTCATCGGCTCGCCACTTGATGCGGACGTACTTGTAGATTGGCTTCCAGTAGTTGCCGATCAGCCGCTCGTAGCCTAGCCGGCGCTCGGCAGCATCTTCACTCCGTGTGGCGAAAATAACCGAGCGGTGGGTGGAAGGAAAGTCCGCCATGGAGTTATCTTGTCACGCTACACTCGGTTCGTGAAATTCGTTGTGTTCATTTACCAGGATGAACATGGAATTTACATTGTAGAGTGTCCGTCCGCGCCAGGTTGCATGAGCCAGGGGCGGACAGAGGAAGAGGCGCGAGAGAATATCGCAGATGCGATCCGCGAATGCCTCGCGGCCCGTGCGGAATACCCCTAATCCGCCGGTAAGGAAATCAGTCCGGGGAATAGGCGAGACGGGCGTATGAATGGAAGGTCCGCCGGCCGTGGGATGAAGATGGCGGGTGGGA
>JAYVTO010000225.1:0-9742 GCA_043788745.1 Acidobacteriaceae bacterium | reverse complement strand
ATCTTGGTAGCAGCAGGGCTGGGTGCCGGCTCGTGCATCCGCTCCCGACGCGGCCCTTCGGGCCGCTTTGGTCGCGGCTCGGATTTGGTGCACTTCGCTGGGAAAATAGCATCAACATCCCCGCCCTGAAGGGCGGGGATAAGCCCGACGAAGTCGGGCGTAGTAGGCGGGCGAGCACGCGGAAGCCCCGGCGAGCGCCTAAGATCCCACGAAGAACCGCGAGCGTAAGCGAGCGCGAACAACACCGCGCAAAACCGAACACTGCTCACTACTTCACCGCCGATAACGTCGCCGCGATGGCACGGAACAGATCCTGCGACGCGCCCTCGCGGACCGAGATGTGAGCCGTGCACGTCCCACCCGCGTACGGAACAATTTCGTACCACGACGCAGCGGGCCTGCTGATCGACTTCATTGCATAGAAGCGCCGCTGCGCCGTATTCTCAAGAATCTTGTCGACGCCGGCAGTCTTCATCCCCTCAGCGCTAATCGGCTTCAGCGTCCCGCCCTCGCGGCTCGTCACAATCACTTCAATGCTGCGATCCTTGGCGTTGGCGAATCCAGCCGCAGCGTGCACGAGGGAGAAATCGGCAGGCACGGAGATCTGACACTTACCGCGCGAATCTTTGATCGTCTTCCACCCCGGGGGCACGGCTTGCGCGACAAGCGTTGCGGAACACAAAACGAAGCCCAGGCAAAAGCGCATCGAACGAAGTCTAACCACGCGCGCGCGGACCGGTCAACTGCCCTGCCGCGTCGCAGCGGTATAGTTTAGAGCGATATGTACTGTCCACATTGCGCCGCGGAACTGCGACCGAATCAAAGCGTCTGTCAGGCGTGCGGTCAGGGAATCACGCCGATCGTGAGGCCGCCGGCCGCGGCGGTGCAGAGTTGGCCGCAGCAGGGTCCCGCGTGGACCGCGCCGCCGCCGCAACCCGCGTCGATGCCGCAAAGCGTCCGCCTCGCCGGACTGCTGCTGCTCGGCGCGCTGGCATTCAGCCTGCTGTCTCTGCTAGCCCTGGTCGCGCGCGCCGCGTCCAGCGTCGGAGTATCCACGTTGTTCACGGTCGTCCTGCAGACACTCGTCTATGACGTCGCTTGGGGCATTCTTGTCTTTTTCCTCTGGAAGCGCCAAAACTGGGCGCGCTTCGTGATCGTGGTCTTCGTCGTCTACACCATCGCGATGTCAGTCTTCGGATTCAGCCGCGGCCTCGCCAGCATAGGATTTGGCAACATGAGCTATCTATTCAGCCTCGCCACCACATTCGCTGTCGCCGCAGTGCGTGCCTACGCTGCGTATCTGCTGTACCAACCCGAAGCGAACGCGTATTTCAAGAATCGTTAGAGCTGCAACTGCCGCGCCGCAAGATCGCGCATAATCTCTTCCGAGCCTCCGCCGATCGCGTTCACGCGCACTTCGCGATAAATGCGTTCGACTTTGTGACCGCGAATGTAGCCCGCGCCGCCGAAGATCTGCATCGCTTCACGCGCGCAGAACTCCATGGTCTGCGTCGCCTGCACTTTCAGCATCGCCAGATCCGCCACCGGCGATTCCCCTTGGCCGACGCGCCATGCCGTCGCTTCAAGATACGCCTGCGTCGCGTTCACGGCACGCGTCATTTCCACAATCTTGTGACGAATCACCTGATGATCCGCCAGCCGCTTTCCGAACGTATGCCGCTCGCGCGCGTACGCCGTCGCTTCGTCCAGGGCCACACGCGCATTCATGTTCGCGGCGGCTGCCATACCAAGCCGCTCCGCATTGAAGTTCAACATGATCGCCTGAAACCCGCGATTCTCTTCGCCAATCAGATTCTCGACCGGCACGCGTACGTCGTCGAAATACAATTGCGCCGTGTCGGACGCCCACCAACCCATCTTGTGCATCTCCGTACGCGCGAAACCGGGGCGATCGGCCTCGATCAACAACACGGAGATTCCGCGGATGCCCTCGCCTCCAGTACGCACGGCCACCGTGAAGTAGTCGCCGCGCATGCCCGACGTTATGAACGCCTTCGAGCCGCGGACCACGTATTCCCCACCCTCGCGCCGCGCCGTAGTCTGCAGCGCGGCCACGTCGGAGCCGCCTGACGGCTCCGTAATCGCGAGACAAGCGATCTTTTCGCCCGCCAAAATCGAAGGCAGCACCCGCGCCTTGAGTTCCACCGATCCCACCGCCGCAATCGGCGGAGCGCCAATCGAATGGCTCATCAAACTTGCAGCAACGCCGCCGCACGCCGGGCGATTCAGTTCTTCCGTACTCACGATGCTGAGGAACGGATCCTTATCCGGAATACCGCCATACTCCTCCGGAAAGCCCAAGCGCAGCAGCCCGACCTCAGACGCTTTCTGGTACAACTCGCGCGGAAAGCGTTCGGCTTCGTCCCACTCATTCACAAACGGAGCGATCTCCTGATCCACCCAGCGGCGCATCGTGCGGCGCCACGCAACATGCTCTTCCGTGTAATAAGGACTCGTCTTCTTCGCCGCCGCGACTGTGGTCATCGGATTCCGCCTCTCCACGAATTGTGGCAGAATCGAGCGCGCTTCCGCAGTTCGTCAACGCTGGTAGGTGGGACCGCCAGGTCCGGCTACGCACGTCGAATATCTCGAACCATTGCGCAAGCATCGTTGTGAGCATCGCGCCTAGACACCCGACCGTCCGCCGCACAGAACCATGCACGCAGTGAGCGGATCGATCCGATCCCTGAAATAGGCCTATGTGGGAGCGGTCGACACGATGCGGCTTCGCCTCACTACCGCAGCTCGCCGACCGCCTCCAGTTCGATGTGAATCTGCCGCACCTGCGCAATCCGGACCGGCAGTCGGTTCAAACCGAGAATCGCTTGACGAGGCAGAAACACTTTGGTCTGCACCGACGAATGTGGAGGCACTTGCAGAAAGCGATCGGCACTCTGCAAAACAAGGTTCGTCCGCTTTGCTTTCTCGACCTCCGGATTCCAATAGATCGCCTGCGCGCGCGGCAGCACCAGGCCCGTGATCAGGCCAACCGCGCCCTTGGCCTGGGCCGACTTCAACACGCCACCGCTCGACAACCCGGCAAGCAGCGCGACGCCCAGATCCAGTAATTGGTATGCCTGCTGCCTGCCGCCCGCAATCGAGTCGAACGTGCCGAGTACAGCCTGAAACGATTCGGCGAACTGCGCCAGGTTATGATCCTGCCCGAACACAAGTACCTGCTTCGGTTGACCGCGCTTGCCAACAGTTTCGTAATCGGCTTCAAACCATAACGCCGATTTGTCGAGTTGAATTTTCCTGGCCGACGGATTATTGACAACGATATCGAGCGCGAGATACCGATTCGCAATGCGCCGGCCGAAATTTAAACGCGTCGATTCCGAGTCCTGAATCGAGAACGCCGCAGCAGGCGTCGGATCGGCCGCCTGGCAGCAGGCCGCAATCGCGAGTATCGCCGCAACCATGGAGACGATGGAAAAGATAGAGATCCTCATGCGCCCGAAGAATACGCCGAGGTCTCGAAAGTCTCACCGGTTCGCGTTTTCTAACTCATTATGTTTGTTGGAAATAGAATTTTCCGAAACACCGGAACGTCGAATTCTGCCGGCCTCGAGAATCAAGCTCTGCGCAGCACCATGATCTGACCAGCGTGATACAAGTTGTGCTGCACGACGCCATGCAAAAGGAAGTAGTTATTGTACGGACAGCCCGCCGACTTCTCCCATAACCGGTCATCCTTCGAGGCCTGAACCTCCGCCACCAATGCGTCGAGCACCGCGTCCGCAACGCCCAGCGCCTCGGACCACGACCCGTCCATCGCCGGAAAGTTGTCCTCGTCCGCGAGCTCAACCGTCTCACCCCGAAATCTCGACAGCGCCGCTTTCTGCCACCCGGTGACATGCAGTAGTAGTTCCCAGATGGTATGCGCCGTCGCAATCGGACGACGGCGAGCCGCCGCCTCATCTACGTCGGCCAACACTTCTCTCACGGAAGGCCCGTGCCAGGCTTCTCCGCGCCACGATCTCCCCAACTGATCCGCTATGCGCCGCGCTTCCCGCGATGCTTTCGGATGTTGCTCGTCCAATTCCGCCATTTGTTCGCCTCCAGTAACCTCACCCCGCCACCGCATCGTATATGATACTTACCTCTATGCGCCGAACCATCTGTCTCACGCTTGCCTGTCTCACGCTTGCCCTCGCGCTGCTCACCACGTCGTCTTTTGCGCAGACGCAAAAGCTCGACGAAGGCTACACCGCAAAGATTCGCGAATACACCACCGACAAGCAGTTCAGCACGGAACTCGTGGACCACCTGCCGGCGTCAGCGACCGTGCCGACTACCGAAAAGGTCCTCGGCTATGTCGCCGGCGCGCCGAACAAGCTGACCTACACCAAAGATATTTATCGCTATATGCGCGAAATCGAGAAGAACTCGAAGCGCGTGAAAGTGTTTTCCATCGGCCGCTCAGAAGAAGGCCGCGAGACGCTGCTCGTCGCAATCTCAGACGAAGCCAACCTCGCGAAGCTCGATCGCTACAAGCAGATCACCGCGCAACTCGCCGATCCACGCCAGACGCCCGACGCGGAAGCCAAGAAGCTAATCGCCGAAGGGCTGCCCATTTATTGGGCCACGGGTTCGATCCATTCGCCCGAAACCGGCTCGCCCGAAATGCTGATGGAACTTGCGTATCGCCTCGCCGTCGAGGAGACGCCGTTCCTCCAGCACATCCGCAAGAACCTCATCGTGATGCTGACGCCTTCGACCGAAGTCGATGGCCGCGACCGCATGGTCGACCTCTACAACTGGAAGAAAGAGAATCCCGGCAAGCAGGCGCCAAGCCTTGTCTACTGGGGCAAGTACGTCGCCCACGACAACAATCGCGATTCGATGTCGATGGCCTTGCAGCTTTCGAAAATCGTGATGTCAACGTTCTTTGAATACCATCCAACCGTGCTGCACGATCTGCACGAATCGGTGCCGTTCCTCTATACGTCGACAGGCATGGGTCCCTACAACGCGTGGCTCGATCCAATCGTCGTGAACGAATGGCAGAAGCTCGCGTATCACGAGATTGAAGAGATGACCAAGCGCGGCGTCGTCGGCGTGTGGACCCACGGTTTCTACGATGGCTGGGCGCCGAACTACATGTTCTACGCGGCGAACGGGCACAATTCGATCGGCCGCTTCTACGAAACGTTTGGCAACGGCGGCGCGGATACGCAGGATCGCACCGTGCCCGCCAGTCAAACGAGCCGTACGTGGTTCCGCCCCAATCCGCCGCTCGCGAAAGTGAAGTGGTCGATGCGCAACAACAACAACATGCAGCAGAGCGCCATTCTTTTCGCGATGCACTACACGGCGACGAACAAGGCGACGTTCCTTGAGAATTTCTATGCGAAGGGCAAGCGCTCTGTCGCGAAGGCGACCACCGAAGGCCCGGCTGCATGGGTGATTCCGTCGGACGACACGCGTCCCGCCGAAGCCGTCGACCTCCTGCGTCTGATGCAACTACAAGGCATCGAGGTCCACAAAACGACCGCCGCAACTGAAGTCGCAAACAAGGGCGCGAAGACGTCAATTCCCGCCGGCAGCTACGTCATTCGCATGGATCAACCGTACTCGCGCATGGCCGACATGCTGCTCGACACGCAGTATTACAACGTTAGCGATCCGGCTCCGTACGACGATACCGGCTGGACGCTCGGCGCTTTGCGCAATGTCAAGACAGTTCGCGTAACCGACACCGCCATTCTGAATGCCGCGATGGCGCCGATCACCGGCGCAATGCAGAACGCCGGCAGCGTCACCGGATCCGGCGGCGTGCTCGTCGTCCAACACAACACCGACAACACGCTCGCGACGTTCCGCTATCGCTTCAAGAACGTGAAGATGCTGGCCGCCGAAGACGCCTTTGAAGCCGACGGCAAAAAGTTCAACGCCGGTTCGTTCCTCATCAGCGAAGGCGATCGCAGCGCGATGGAGGCCTCCGCGAAGGAACTGGGCCTCATCGCGCATGCCGTCGCCGCTGCGCCCAAAGTCGCGACGCACGAGGTCGCTGCGCCGCGCATCGCGCTGATCCACACCTGGACCAATACACAGGACGAAGGCTGGTATCGCATCGCGTTCGACCAATTAAAGATTCCGTTCGACTACATCTCTGACCACAAGCTGAGAGAAACCGCCGACCTGCGCGGCAAGTGGGACGTGCTGATCTTCGGGCCTGTGCGTGGCACCTCGCAGCGCATCGTCAACGGTATCACGGGCAAGGATCCCATCCCGTGGAAGCAGAGCGCCATCACGCCGAACTTCGGCAACTCGCCCGATCAAACCGACGACATGCGCGGCGGCATGGGCCTCGAAGGCCTCGTCAACGTGCAGAAGTTCATCCACGAAGGCGGCCTGATGGTCTTTATCCAAGGCACTTCGTCAATTCCGATTGATTTCGGATTAATCGATGGAATTTCGATTCAACAGTCGGCAACGCTGCGCGCGCGCGGCACCATTTTGCTCTCGACTATCTCCGATAAGAAGAGCCCTATCGCATACGGCTACGGCGATAAACTCGCTGTCTATTTCAACCAGGCGCCGATCTTCAACACCAGCGCGGCTGGCGGCTTTGGCGGATTCGGCGGCGGCGGAGGTCCGTTCGGCGGACCCGAGACTGGACGCCCCACTGGCCGCGGCACCGCGACCGATCCCGACATCCCGCAGGGCCGTGCGTTCGTAGCGCCAGCTCCGCCCGCGCGACCAACCGAAGACGGCATGGATCCCGACATGGCGCAGATGTTGCGCGCCAACGGCATGCTGCCCGATCCCGCAACGCGCCCCCGCGTCATCCTCCGCTTCGCCGAAGAGAAGGACCTGCTCGTCTCCGGAATGCTCGCCGGAGGCCGCGACCTCGCCGGCAAGCCCGCCGTCGTCGACGTGCCAAAGGGCAAGGGCCACGTTCTCCTGTTCGCTACCAATCCGATGTGGCGCAACGAAACCCAGGGCAGCTACTTCCTGCTGTTCAACGCGATGTTCCACTACAAGAGCCTCGACTCTGGCCGTCCGGCGGGTCGTGGTCCGGGTGGTCCGGCGCCGGGCGCAAACAACGACGACGATCAGAACTAACGACCCGGACCGCCCGTGGCCAACGCCACTGCGCCGATATAACCCCGCCCTTTTAGGAGGGGCGGGGATTCACCCCGCCCCTCCAGCACAGCGCAGCCTTGCAGTATGTCTGCGGTCAACGGCAACGGGTGCTACACTCATCCAAAATGCATCGATCGCTCGCCGTCCTCCTCTGCCTCGCCGGATCCGCCCTCGCCCAGCGTGCTCCGCAAAAGCCCATCGACTCACTCAAAGCCAACATCGAGCGCCTGACCAACAACGTCAAAGCCGACTGGGGTATCCACATCAAATGCCTCGAAACCGGCGAAGAACTCGCCATCAACGCCGACAAGCAGATGGACACAATGAGCACCATCAAGATCCCGCTGCTGATCGAAGCCTTCCGCCAGATCGAGGCCGGCAAGTTCAAGCTCGACGACCGCGTCATTCTCACCGAAGCGATGAAGCGCCCCGGCACCGGCGTCATTCGCTCCCTCGACGCCGGAGCCTCGCTCACCATCAAAGACATGCTGACTCTTATGATCATCGTCAGCGACAACACCGCGACGGACGTCCTGTTCGACAAAGTCGGCGGCGTCGATGCGGTGAACAAGCTGATGGACAGCTACGGTCTCAAGAACACGCGCGCGACGTTCCCCTCCGAGATCTGGTTCAAGAATCTGCGCGCCGCCGCGGCACCGGAGCAGTTTCACTTCGAAGGCAAGACGCCCTATGGCCTTTCCTCGGCGCGCGACATGAGCGTACTGCTCGAGAGAATCAAGAAGGGCGAAGCCGTCAGCAAACAGGCCAGCGAGATGATGATGCAGATGCTGCGTGGCCAGGTCTACAGTTCGCGCCTGCCGAAGTACGTCTCCGGCTTCCGCGTCCCGCACAAAACCGGAGACTTCCTGCCCTACATCGGCAACGACGTCGGAGTCTTCGAAAGCCCCCGCCGCAACGTCGTCGTCTCCGTCTTCACCGCCCACCACACCGGCCTGGGCCCCGTCCTCGAAGACACCATCGCGCGCATCGCCGAGCAGATCGCGAACTACTTCAACTACCGCGAATAGCCAGTACGTCGGACCACCAGGTCCGACGCAAGGAACCAGCAAAGTAGGTCGGACCGCCAGGTCCGACGTCTGGCGCATGGCGGAAGTTCTTCTCCCCGAAGGTGCAGTTTGCCGCGAATCGTCGCGTTGGGTTTGGCGCGTCGCTTTCAGGTGCACGGTGGGGCATCGCGTACTGATTGTGGGGCTTGATTGCGCTACTTTCCCCGCTGTGATTCACAAAGCCAACTTAATCCACGCTACCTGAGGCACTCCTTCCGTGGAATTTCGATAAACTAAGACCCAGCGTGAAACGGCACCGCCCGCCGCGGGAGTGCCGAACGACGACTCGAGCACATATGGCTGAGGTCTTGTTGCCGAAGCGTCTCAAAGCCGTCCTCGAAAGGTGGAACCCAAACCAAACAGCGTTAGAATCAGAAACGACAGGAGGGCTTTGTGACCATCGCAGAGGGTATTGAGGTGTCGGCGGACCAACTGGCCAATTTGTGCCGCCGATTCGGCGTCACGGAGCTGTCGGTTTTTGGATCAGCCGCCCGAGGCGAAATGCGGGAGGATTCCGACATCGATCTGCTCGTGGAGTTCGACCCGCAAGCGAACATCGGGTGGGAGTTTTTCGACCTCGAAATGGAATTGGCCAAGCTGTTCGCGCGAAAAGTGGATTTAGGGACAAAAACGTCGTTGAAGCCGCGGGTTCGTGCATCCGCGCTCCGCGACGCCCGCATCCTTTATGCGGCATGATGATCTCTATCTCGCCGATGCACTGCAAGCGCTCGGCGAGTTGCGGGAGTATTTGTCAAACCATCCGCGGGAAGAGTTTTTGGCGGACCGGTTTCAACAGTCCTTCCTCTACCATCGGCTCATCATTATCGGCGAAGCGGCGGTTAGCTTACGGCGAAGCTACGAGGCTCGATGCCCCGAGGTTCCCTGGGCCAAGCTTGCAGGGTTGCGGAACCGGCTGGTCCATGCCTATTTCGACCTCGATTTGGTGCTGGCCTGGAATATCGCCGCCGCCGGCATGGGGCCGTTGCTGGAACAGCTTGAGAGAATTCTGGAAACAGAGTTTCCCAACGCGGAGGAGCCCGGCCGGTGACACGCTTCAATCCCGATTCCGAGGACGCCGCCATCGAGCAGCCGACGATCGCCCTCTTCGCCGACCTGGGGTGGGAGACGTTGAACTGCTATCAGGAAAAGTTTGGGCCGCTCTCCCTGCTTGGCCGGGAAACGATGGCCGAGGTCGTGTTGCCGAACCGCCTCAAAGCCGCCCTCGAAAGGCTGAATCCTGACATCTCGCCCAACGCCATTGAAATCGCCGTCCAGGAGTTGACCAAGGACCGCAGCGCGATGAGTGCCGCCAGAGCGAATCAGGCGGTCTACCGAATTCTCAAGGATGGCGTGAAGGTCACCTACCGGATAGCCGAGAACCTGACGGAAGAAGAACTGGTGATCTTCGACCTGCTCACCAAGCCCAACATCGTGCTCACCAAGCCGGAAGAGGCGGATGTGAAGAAGGTGGCGAAGTCGCTGCTGGAGAAGTTGAAGCAAGAGAAGCTGGTGCTCGACTGGCGCAAGCAGCAGACCACGAGGGCGATGGTGTTCACGACGAT
>JAYVTO010000224.1:0-7416 GCA_043788745.1 Acidobacteriaceae bacterium | reverse complement strand
CCTGAACTTTTGGGGTGGGGTTGTCGGGGGCCGCTCACTCACGTTCGCGGTTCTTCGAGAGGAGCAGGGGCCATCTTTTCGCAGTTCCGCAAGCGAGCGTCCACCCACCGAGGCGCGATCGTAAGGTCGCGCGTGAGCCCTCCTCCCCCGAGGCGCGATCGTAAGGTCGCGCGTACTACACAAGAAGAACGCTGACCGCAGGTTTTTGCCGTCGGGCGGATCCGCTTACTACGCCCGACTTCGTCGGGCTTCGTGCGCGGCTCGGATTTGATGCCAGGCTGTAATGTGGGTTGACACCCGGGGTTAGATCGGTCGCCGTCGCTATGGATCCGCTCACTTTGTTCGCGGTTCTTTGCTGGCGAGTGGCCGAAGAATGTTTTCACAGTTCCTGAAGCCGGGGTTATAGCGGTGGTGATTTGTGGGGGGCGCTCGCTTACGGAACTGTGAAAAAATTGACCGCTGCTCCTCTCGAAGAACCGCGAACGTTAGTGAGCGGGCACCGACAACAATCCCGCCCCTCACGCTCAGGGCACCCGCTCGCTTACGCTCGCGGTTCTTCGTTGGGGTGCAGAGCCGTGGTTCTTCTCGGGGCCGGATTTCGCAACGGGAGAGCTTCAATGTTTCGCTAGGGTCGTGCCTGCGCCGCGCGCGGCGCGAGTTCGGCTTCGATCTTCCGCATTGCTTCGGCTAGATCTTTCGGACCCCGTACCGTGAAGACCTTCCCTCCGGCCGCCCGCGTGAGTTCTTCCACGGTGTCGCGGAACGGGAACATTGCCGGAAAGAGATCGTGGCGAATGTAGAAAATCGGCGGAGACAGAGTCGATTTCTCCAGCCGTTCCGCCGCCACCTTGTTCGAGTTCCAGGAGTTCGGGCCCATCACGATAATGGCGTCTGGCGGATTTGCGGCCGCAAGTTCGCGGTTGGCGAGCTGAACGAGAAGGTCGGCCTGACCCTTGGGATTGCGCAACACGGTCCAGTCGACAGTCGCGTTCTCGATCTGTTCCAGCGCGCGATTCAACTGCCGGAAGCTTGCGCGGTCCAGTTTTTCAGTCCGAAAGATCTCTTTCTGCTTTTGCAGACTGAACGCAGTCACCGAAGTCGCGGCGAAGGGGCTGTCCTCGAGCAGCGAACTTAGTGAACTGAGAAGCATCGAAATGTCGAAGCCCGAAAGCAGGCTTTTGCGCGGAAACTGCGGTGCCGCGTGTAACAGGATGGCGATGCGTCGCGGTCGCGGCGTCGCACTTTCGATCGAAGCGAGGCGGTCGAGCCGGAATCCGTGGACCTCGCCCGGTTGAAGGAACTCCTTCACCGAGCCCTCTCTTGGGTGGTGCTCGATCCGCCAGGACGCGCGGCACGTGTGTGCCTGGCCGTCTTGCAGGATGAAGTCGACCTGGTAGTCGCCGGTACCGAGGAAGAATCCACCATCGAAGACGGCTTCAAATCGGGATTTGGGAGCCCGGGTTTCGGGAGGCAGTTTGCCCGTTCGCAGGAATTGAAGGAAGTACGATTCTTTTCGGGGTACCGTCGCCGCGACGGCAGCGGATTCCAGCACCGGAATGGAGGGGCTCGGCGTCCCAGGGGCGTCTCCGGATAGCGTCGTCACCTTGAAGGCGATCACGAGAATCCGGTTGTCTTCGGAGAGTTGCTTCAGAGGCAGATTCACGCGATAGCCCGCCTGATAGCGGAACGCGAAATTCAGCGAGGGCTTCAGCTTCGCTACTTCGCACTTTAGCGGCCCGGTGTCTTTCGTCTTGCCGGCCCGGTCTGCCTCAAAGATCTGAATGAGCTGCACCCCCTGCGGGCTCTTGGGATCCATCAGAATCTGGGCGAGTAGAGGCACGCGGCCAAGAGCCGCAAAAAGGAGTGCGCAACCAAGAACCAGAATCCGGGAACACATCGTGTCTAAACCATCGTCTCTAATAATGAGATGTAAGCGAAGCTGGTTGCGGAAATATTCCCGGCGCCGACGGTGTGGGACACTGAAGGCGGACTCTGGAACTGAGAGCCTTCGGGAGGAGTCCAATCAATCATGAAGTACTGGGCTTATCTGGCGGCGAAGCTGGTGGTTTGGGGCGCAGTAGTGGCTGGAATGGAGTTGTACATCCGCCGATTCGCGAAACCGCTGCCGGCGATGTACGGAAATCAACACCCCTTCGCTGTCGATCTCTTTTACACGATGATCGTGTTTGCGTTCTGCCTGATCTCGGTGGGACTGATGTGGGCCGTAATCTGGGATCATCGATACCGCTGCCGGACCTGTCTCCGGCGTCTGCGGATGCCGATCGCAACCGGATCCTGGAAATACGTGATCCTCGCGCCGCCGAAGATGGAGTGGATTTGTCCGTTCGGGCATGGGACTTTAAAGGAGAACGAGCTGCAACTGCAGGGGGCCAAGCAGCGCGACTGGGAACCGCATGAGGACTACTGGAAAGAACTCGTCTCCCTCGAAGAGACCAAGAAGTAATTCACGCGTGCGTCTTCATATTCCTCAAAGTGCGTGGCTGGGACGCTTCCTCACCAGCAAGTGGGGCAAGGCGTTGTTCGCCTGCGTGGTGCTGACGGCGATCGTCGGCCTGGGGACGTTCACTTATTTCTACGTGAGCTACGCCAAGCTCATCGACGACAAATTGAAGGCCGGCCCGTTTAGCGACCGCTCCATGCTGTTTGCCGGTCCGGATCCTGTCATGGTTGGTGAAGAGACGTCGGCTTCGGAAATCGCGGCGCACCTCAAGCGCTGCGGCTATGCGGAGTCGAAAAACTCGCGCATGGGCTGGTACCAGATCCGCGGCGACGTGGTCGACGTGTATCCCGGTCCGGATGCGTATGACGAAGAGCCGGCCGTCATCAAGTTCAGCGGCGGCAAAGTCAGCCAGATTGTTTCGCTGCGCGACAACACCGAGCGCACGCGCTATTTGCTCGAACCGGAGCTGATCACGAATCTTTTCGACCGCAAGCGCGAGAAGCGCCGCATTGTCCAATTCAACGATATTCCGCAGGTGATGGTGAACGCGGTGCTCGCGGCCGAAGACAAGCGCTTCTTCGCGCACGCCGGTTTCGATCCCATCGGAATTCTGCGCGCGATCTGGGTCGATCTCCGGGAACGCCGTCGCGATCAGGGTGCGTCAACCATCAGCATGCAACTGGCGCGGACGCTGTGGCTCTCGAACGAGCGCAGTTGGCGGCGCAAGCTGCCGGAAGCGTTGATCACGCTGCACCTCGAACAAAAGCTGACGAAGCAGCAGATTTTCCAGTACTACGCGAATTCGATCGATTTGGGCCATCAGGGCAGCTTTGCCATCCGCGGCTTCGGCGAAGCGGCGCAGGTCTATTTCGGAAAAGATCTCGCGCAGGTTACGCTGCCCGAGGCCGCGACCTTGGCGGGAATGATACAAGCGCCGAGTTCGCGGAATCCTTTCCGCGCGCCCGAGAAAGCCAAGACCCGGCGCGATATTGTGCTGCGCATGATGCGCGACGGCGGCTTCATCAACGGGACACAGTACGAAGACGGCCTGGCGTCGCCGCTGAAGGTCACGCGCGGCGAATCGGAATCTACCGAAGCGCCATTCTTCGTGGATCTCGTCAACGATCTCCTGATGTCGAAGTTCCAGGATCACGATTTCCAGGGCCAAAGCTACCGCGTCTACACGACGCTCGACATGAATCTGCAGCGCGACGCCTCGGCGGCGATGCGCGCCGGTATGGTCGAAATCGACGCCGGGCTGAAGCGCCGCTTTAAGGGCTACGGAACAACAATTCCAGAGGCGCAGGCCGTGCTGGTGGCGGTGGATACGGAGACAGCAGAAATTAAAGCGCTGGTCGGCGGCCGCAACTACGGGCAAAGTCAACTGAACCGCTCACTCGCGAAGCGCCAGCCGGGTTCGGCGTTCAAGCCGTTTGTGTATACGGCGGCAATGAACACGGCCCTCATGGATGGCGCGCAGCAGGTGTTCACGCCGGTTAGTCAGATTCTGGATGAGCCGACGACGTTCTGGTTCGACGGCAAATCCTACGAGCCGAACAACCACGGCAATCACTACTTCGGAACGGTGTCGCTGCGCACGGCGCTAGCGAAGTCGTTGAACATTCCGGCGGTGAAAGTAGGCGAAGCGGTCGGGTTCGACAGCGTCGTGCGAATCGCGCGCAACGCCGGAATGAATCTGGACATTCGGCCGACGCCTGCCGTCGCGTTGGGTGCGTACGAAGTGACTCCCATCGAAGTGGCAGGCGCTTACACGATCTTCCCGAATCGTGGCGTGTTCGTGAAGCCGACCTACGTGAAGTCGATCCGCAGCGAATCAGGCAGCGAAGTTTTCGCAAGCAAGATCGAGCGCAAGCCAGTCATCGATCCGCGCGTCGCGTATCTGATGACGAACCTGATGGAAGAAGTGCTGCGGTCGGGAACCGGCGCGGCCAGCCGCGGCCGCGGCTTTATTTTGCCGGCAGCCGGCAAGACGGGTACGTCGCACGATGGATGGTTCGCTGGATTCACCTCGCGGATCATTTGCGTCGTATGGGTCGGGTTCGACGACAACCGTGAGTTGAAACTCGAAGGCGCGCAATCGGCCCTGCCCATCTGGACGGAGTTCATGAAGCGCGCGCATAAGCACCGCGAGTATCGCAACGTGCATCCGTTCGCCGCGCCGGAAGGCATTGTGAGTGTCGAAGTCGATCCGCAGAGCGGCCAATTGGCAACGGCGAATTGCAAGGATGCGAAGGCGGAAGTCTTTATCGCGGGCAGCCAGCCGACGCAAACCTGCGCGCTGCACGGCGGCGGGCGAAGCCAGGTGATGGGTTGGGATGCGAATCCGCCGCCGGCGCCTGTAGGCGAAACCGCTCCGACGGAGCGGCGCGAAGTAGCGGCGAATCCGGCTCCGGCGGCAGGCGAGCGAAGGCCCGTAGCCACCATTCCGATTCAGCCCAGACAAGCTCCGGCGCAGAAACCTCCGGGGGAGAAGAAGGGCTTGTTCGGCCGGCTCAAGGATGTTTTCAAGTAGCTCGGGAGCCCGGACCTGCTGGTCGCAGTGTGCGGTGTGCCGAAGGCCTCCTCCAGCGGCCTCTCGAAGATTCCAGGTTATGCGACCTTCGATGTGACCCGCAGTTCCAGTTGCTTTCCCAGCGCCCGAAACGCGTCTTCAATCTGCCCAAGCCGCGACGCGTGATCGAGATCGAACAGCCGATCCACATTTGTTTTCGCAATCCCAATGCGGCGTGCCAACTCAGCTTTCTTGAGGCCCGAATCGAGAAACTCCCGATACAGGTGGACCTTCGCCGACTGTAATGCGGGCAGCCTTACTTCACGATACCCGCGATGCCGATGTTTCCTTGCTGGCGGAATCGGCTCGCCGGTTTCGATGTAGTGCTGGAGAACGCACTTCAGGAAGTCACGGGCCATGGACATTGCTTCCGCCAGATTGTCGCCCTGTGTTCCGCCATGAGGAAGGTCCGGTATGGTGACGACAAAGCCGCCGTCGGCGTCCTTTTGAAATAAAGCCAGGTAAGTAACCATCAGCGTTCTCCCATCTTCAAATCCAAAGCCCGCAGGATAGCGCGCAGTGTTCCTTCCCGAATCTCTTTCGACGGATGTCGAGGCAGAAAAGTGAATCGCTTTCTAAGAATGACTTTCTCGTGCTTTGCGCCCTGCTGAAACGTACAGCCTTGGCTCTTCAGCCATCGCTTCAATTCGCTCGCGGTCACGTTTCCATAGTACTCGTTTGTGATTACGAAAGCGACGAGTTGATCCGGGGTATGCCATGGCAGGATGCTGAAGTGATGCTGAAGTGATTGGCTCAGCAGCCGCGCTGCGCTAAACTGATTTATAGCCAACCGTGGCCGAATGGCGGAATTGGCAGACGCACCAGACTCAAAATCTGGCGTTGTTCACTCAACGTGTCGGTTCGACCCCGACTTCGGCCACCATTTTTCTTTCAACCACTCGCGCTGAATCCCGACCGTCAAGCGAGGGCGGCATGCCTTTCCCGGAGCAACCGCGAGCGTAAGGAACGGTGAAAGAATCCTCCGGCCGCTCGCCAGCAAAGAAGCGGAGCTCACCCATGTACGTGATTGAATCTTGGTACCAGCAGGGCGGGCCGCTGGCTGGTGAATCCGCTCCCGACGCGGCCCTTCGGGCCGCTTTGGTCGCGGCTCTTATCGCTTCTGGCACGGGATAGACCCTGGCATAAAGCTGGCGAATGGTCGCAGGCCAGTTGCCAGGAGTCGAGCGGCCGCGCACGACAGCAATCGGCTGCGCGGAGACGGTTTGGATCTGCACAGTTCAGGGCATAGAATTGGTAACGATTCGTCGCGTGGACAGTACTTCCGTAGATGCTATTCGCTTTTCGGACACTTCGCAAGGCTCCCGGCTTCGCCGCAACTGCCATTCTTACGCTGGCACTCGGCATCGGAGTCAGTACTGCCATCTTCAGCGTCGTCAACGGACTCTTACTGCGTCCACTGCCATACGCAAACGCAAACCGGCTGGTTGTGGCCTGGGAGACGAAGCTGGCGGGGGCACTGCGCGAGCTGTCGCTGAGCATGGAGAACTACCTCGATTGGCGCGACCGCAGCCGCGTGTTTGCGGAGTTCGCCGCGCGAAACACCTCTCGCACGACGCTGACCGGCGGCGCGCAAGCGGAATACGTCGAAGGATCGAATGTCACGCGAAACCTCTTTGCCGCAGGGGAGCGAGGCGTAGGCCGCGCCGCGCTCGGCTCCGAAGGCGATGAGCGAGGCCAGTAACAAAGCACTGTAGGCAGCCACCGCCAAAACCGGCTGCTTGGGCACGGAAGTGGCGTTCCAGAGTTGCGCCTGACCGACGCCGAGAGTGTCTTTTTCTTCGCGGTGATTGACTTCAATCTGCCAACGGTCAAAGTAGATTTGCAGCAACTGTTTGAGGGAACTGTGCAGGTCGGTGGTCAACAGGTAAGCCGGCTCGCGATAGTAGAGGCGTTTGCTTTGGCTCTTGCGATACGGAGTAGCGGCGACGAGGATGAGTCGAAGCGGACGCTGTTTGGCGCCGCGCTGCCAATACACCCCAGCCACCTCTTTATAGCGGACCTTGCGGCGCTTACCGCCGTAAAAAATCTTGGTGGTTTTATTAGGGTGAGCTTCATCCTGACGAACCTGGAGCGGCGTGAATTTGTCCGGCGCATAAAACCGGCGCGAGCCGGCGGCGGCGCGCAAGCAAAGCTTGCGGGCGGAACTGGAACGGGCGGAACTGGAAACGGGCGGAACTGTGCCAACGAACCCTGGGCACAATTCTTGGGGCAATTCTTTGGGGGCGCTAACCGTCCTCATCCCGGCGCGAAAATTTTCAAGCCACTAACTCCCTCTGAATCAATCACCTACAGCCTCCCGACCCAAAACCACCCCCATCCAAAAACCCGTTCACACGATTCGAAAAATTCCTAACCCCATCAT
>JAYVTO010000223.1:0-7694 GCA_043788745.1 Acidobacteriaceae bacterium | reverse complement strand
TCACAACTAAAATCCGTTCCCGATCCGCTCCGGTCTGTCAGGCGGCGGCCGTGCTGGCAACCTTGCTTCTGGCTGGGTGCTCAAGCACACCGAAGCCTCCCAAGGACGTCGCTAAGCCGACCGAACAACCCGAGCACTTTCCGAAGTCCAAGTAACCCTAACCACCTTGTATCGGAGCGGAGCAGTGCGGTTTGGCGCAACCCGAGGTGCGCCCAAACCCGCAGTTCTCGCTGTCCGGAACGAAACCCCTTTCGGCCCGGCTTCCTTCGCCCGGCCTTGGCCGACACGACGTCCGGCTGCGATTGTCAAAGGGACGACTTCGGACATAAGGAACGCGATCCAAATCCATGGCATCGGAACGCCCACTCACAATTCTTGCTCTCGCCAGTTACGAAAAAGGCCACGCTTTCCTCCGGCAGGCCAAACTAAGCGGCGCGCGCGTGCTGCTGCTGACTTCCGAAAGTCTCAAAGACACCGCCCAGTGGCCGCGTGAGTCCATCGACGAAATCTTCTACATGCACGATGTGCAGAAGAAGTGGGATCGCCAGCACACTCTCAACGCCGTCTGCTATCTCGCCCGCACCGAATGGATCGACCGGCTGGTGCCGCTCGACGACTTCGATCTGGAGATGGCCGCGTTCCTGCGCGAGCATCTGCGCATCCCGGGCATGGGCGAATCGACGACGCGCTACTTCCGCGACAAACTCGCCATGCGCACCAGAGCGCAATCGGCCGGCTTACACATCCCCGACTTCGTTCCCGTGTTGCATCACGGGCGCGTGCAGCAGTTTGTCGAGAACGTTCCCGCGCCGTGGGTCTTAAAGCCGCGCTTTCTCGCGGGTGCAATCGGCATCAAGAAAGTCCACACCGCGGACGAACTCTGGAACCGGATCCACGCTCTCGGCGACGAGCAGTCCTACTACCTGGTTGAACGCTTCGTGCCGGGCGACATCTGTCATGTCGACTCGATCGTCTATGAGAACGAGATCTTGTACGCGGTGGCGAGCCAGTACGGCAAGCCGCCGCTTGAAATTTCGCAAGGCGGCGGCGTGTTCACCACTCGCCTGCTCCAACGCGGCAGCGCCGTCGAGCGAAGCGTTTTCGCCAAGAACAAGCTGGTTCTGGCGGCGCTAGGCCTCAAGCGCGGGGTCTCGCACACCGAATTCATCGTGTCGCATTCCGACGGAAGTATCGACTTTCTCGAGACCTCCGCCCGCGTCGGCGGAGCGCACATCGCGGAACTGATCGAGGCATCGACAGGCCTCAACATGTGGGCCGAGTGGGCAAAGATCGAACTGGCGGGAGGCGAGATGCCCTACGCAGTCCGGCCGCACCGCGAAGACTACGGTGCACTCCTGGTTTCACTTGCTCGACAAGAATGGCCTGACATGTCGAACTACACCGATCCCGAAATCGCCTGGAGAATCGACAAACGCCATCACGCCGGAATCATTGTCCGCTCGCCTGAATACGCACGCGTGACGGAGTTGCTCGATCAATACGCGGTCCGGTTTCAGGCCAATTTCTCGGCCACGCTGCCTCCGCGCGAGAACGTGCTCGACTAGCTTCGCCAGTTGTCGCTACGCGGAGCCGAGCGACCGCAACCACGACTCGGCGAGTTTCTCCGGTTTCGACTTCGCGAGGTCTACCTTCTCCGATTTGGTCTCTTTTCCCTCTTCGGAAAACTTCGCGACAAGACCTTCGCCGGTCGGATGCAGCTCGAGCCGAAGATGTTTGGCGTCGAGCCGGAGGACCGTGTCGAGCCAGGTGATCTGCACTTTGGCGCGGTGGCCGAAGCCGATGCGGACCGCGTGGTTGAGTAACTCCTGCGTGAAGGGGCCATGGCGAAGAGCTTCTGCGTACGGAGCCGCCTTCGCGATGGCCGCCTGTTCGGTGGCGGCTCGCGCTTTGTTGCGCCGCACCTCAGCGGGATCGACTTCTTCACGCGCCTCAAGGTTCTTGAGGGCGTTTTCCATGTTATCGGCGTAGCTCATCGGGTTGCCTCTAGTTTATTCGGAAACGTGCGCGGGCGGGAGTGGAGCCTGGCAGCCGGCTCAACAAATCGGCGCCCGGCAGGCTCTCTCTGCCGGCGGGGCGCTTACTTCGTCTTCGTCTCGCTTCGTGCGCGCCTCAAAGCGTTGGGTACTGTGGGCGATGCTGTTTGTGTCTACTTCTGGCCGAAGCTGTAGATGGCGTTTCTCGTTCGAATATAGAGTCGGCCGCCGGCAATCGCGGGCGAGGCGTAGCATTCCTCTTTGAGATCGACGACGGCGATCGGTTCCCACTGCTCGCCGGCTTTGACGACGTTCACTTTGCCGGCTTCGTTCGCGATGTAGATCTTGCCGTCGGCGGCGACGGGCGAGGAGAATTGCGGTCCGAGGAAATCTTTGAGCCGGCCGGCTTTGTAGACGCCGCCGGTGGCGGGATTCAACGACGTCATAATGCCGCCGTCTTTGACGATGTAGATGACTCCGTTGTAGATCAACGGCGAAGCCATGTTGGGCGCCTTCTTGTAGCGCCAGACGATTTTCTTCGCAGTCACGTCGCCGGATCCGTCAGCGCGGATGGCAAGCAGGCCATGATCGCCGACCATGCTCATGCGACGGTTTTCCCATTCCTCGTGGGTAATGATTCCATCCTTGTTGGCGTCGAACCAGCCGAAGTGTTCCTTCATTTCTTTGTCGAACGCAACAAGCTCGTCGGGCGTAAGTTTGCCGTCTTTGTTGGCATCCGCCTTGGCGGTGACGGTTTCAAAAGCCGGAAACTCAGGCGTCTCAGCGCCGTCGCCCGTGACATAGACGATGCCGTTCGAGATGGCGGGCGTTGAGACAGGGTATGTTCCGTTCTTGCCGCTGAACCACACCAGATCCCCGGTAGCGAGGTCGTACGCATCCACGCGAGAAGACGCGGGGACGATCAACTGCGGCTTCCCCTTTTCGGGCGCGTAGATCGCAGGAGTCGCGTAGGCCTCGATCTTGGCATGCGGACGATCTTTGCGCCAGCGCGCCTTGCCGGTTTTCATATCGACGGCGACAACGAAGCTTCCCGAGTTCTGATCACAAACCTGATACAGCGTGTCGCCGTGAATTACGGGCGATGCAGACAGTCCGTAGAAGCTTTCAAATGGGCCGAGCTTCATGCGCCAACGCTCGTTGCCGTCGGGCCCGTACGAAATGAGACCGAAATCGGGGAAGAACGCGTAAACGTTGGTGCCGTCCGAGGTAGGCGTCGGCGTCGAGGCGTCGTTGCCCTTGAAGATTTTGTTGACGTGCTCGCGGGCGAGTTCGCGACGCCACTGGATGCGACCGGTGGCGCGTTCGAGTGCGAGAGTAACGAGCTTTTCGCCGTTCGTAGCAGTGAGAAAGATGCGGTCTTTTGTCAGGATCGGCGAGGAACGGCCGAAGGGGACTTCCGTGCGCCAGACCAGGTTCTTCGCGGGTCCGAACTCGGTCGGGAGTCCGGTGTCGGCGGAGACTCCGGTGCCGTTGGGTCCACGGAAGCGCGACCAGCCTTCGTCGGCGGCGTGCAGCGTTGCGGATAGTGCGAGAGCAATAATCAGGCGAGTCATGTTCTTGGACGAAAGGTCTCCCTCTGAGAGTTTAGCGCGTAGCGTGCTAGGCGCTATCCCCCCCGGGGCGCAACCGTAAGGTCGCGCGTACTAATCCCCCCCGAGGCGCGACCGTAAGCTCGCGCGACCCCTGGCTTTAGCCCGGGGATGCTTTCTGCCGGCAATGGCACTAGCCCGCCCGCCAAACCAGCCACGCGGCACCAGCCAGGAATCCGAGCAGCGCCTTGTACTCCTCGTTCTTCTTGTACTGCGAAAACCGGAAGCGTTGGTCGCCGCGGGCCGAGGGCGTCAGTCGCGGAATCAGCGCGGGAACCCGCGTTGCGTACTCGTCGTAGGACGGGAACAGCGCACGCAAGTGCTGTTCTTCATTCTGAATGACGGGTAGATAAACTCCGAAGAACACGACGGCGAACAGCAGGCCAAGTTCCCAACGCGCGGCGGCGACGGCCAAGCCGATAGCCGTGATCAGGGTGCCCCCGTAGAGCGGATTCCGGACGTAGGCGTATGGGCCGGCTTCGGCGAGTTGCTGGTTCTTCTCGAGGTGTCCGGCGGCCCAGGCGCGAATCGCGAGTCCCAGAACCGAGCACGGAAAACCAATGGTCAGCGTTTCTGCGGTTGGGCGCGCGAGGTAGGCAAAGGCGGCGACGAGGAGAAATCCGGAAGGCACGCGCAAGCGCGCCACGGCGTCGGCGTAGGGTTTGGGAAATGTCATGGGCAAGTTGTTGGCTGCGACGATTCCGCGACTCTTAATGATACGCGGGCGCAATCATAGTTTGGCCTTGAGCGCGGCTAGAACTTGATCGACCGTGACGCCTCGCATCGAGGGCGCGATCTCGCGATCCCGGCGGTAGGTGGTCTGTGCGCCCGCGGTACGAAGCATCGTAATGGAGCCGCCGTACGGGCCGTTGCGCGCAGGATCGGTGGGTCCGAAGATGGCGACTCCGGGTTTCGAGAGCGCGGCCGCCAAGTGAAGCGGGCCGGAATCGACACCGAGTACCATCGTCGCCTTGCGCGTAGCGTGGATCAGGCCGGGCAGGCCGGAGAGGTGGATGCGGACGCCTGCGATGCGGCGTAGGGCGGCTTCGGATTCGGCCGCGCCGTTGAGAACCAGTTCGACCGAGGTCTCTTCGCGGAGCCGGCGGGCGAGTTCGGCAAAGTTGGCGGCGGGCCATTGCTTCGACGTCCAGCCGGCGAGGGGGCTGGTGAGTACGAAGGGTCCGGACGGCAACTCGCCTTCAGGTTCACCGGGAGGCAATGGAAACTGGTTCACGAAGCTACTGGCGCCGGCCGCTGCCGCGAGTTCAAGGTTCTTGTCGACTACGTGGGCGGCTTTGGTCGCGACGGTCGCGGAGTAGAAAAGCGCGGCGGGCTTCTCGCGGAGTTCGGCGGCGTCGAAGCCGTAGAGCTTTTCCGGACGCGCGGCGGACGCGACGACCGCGGATTGAATCAGGCCCTGAAAATCGACAGCGATATCGTAACGGCCCGCGCGAAGCTTGCGGCGGGCATCGAAGATCGCGGCGATCGATCTCCGATTGAACGCAACGATCTCGTCGACGAAGGGATTACCCTCAAGCAGGGGCCGCCAACGCGGGTTAACCACCCATGTCACATGGGAGTGAGGGTAGCTGTGTTTGAGGCTAGCGACGGCGGGCAGTGCGTGCAGCACGTCACCCATGGCGCTGAGTCGAACTACGAGAATACGCGGACCGGCCATGCATGCGCCTATTCGGCGCGCCGCCGGACGTGGGCGATCAGGCTGTGCATACGGGCTTCGTGCTCGGCGACGAGGTCGGTGGCTTCGGCCGCGAACTGTTCGCCATGTTCGAGGGGAACGACGTAGTCGACGGCGCGGACGCCGGCGACGAGTTCGGCGCGGGCGCGGACGGGGAGAATCGGCGCCGCGCCGGGTTCGATCACAACCAGTAGCTTGGCTCCAGCCCGAGCGGCGGCGGTGAGATCGGCGGCGTGCGCCGCAAGCAAGGGATCGAAGGTTCCGCGGACGTAGCGGAGTGATGTGCCGGCAAGCTGCTTGGCTTGCTCGACCGAGATAATTTTGCTGCGAGTATCCACGTGCTCCTATTGGACCAAGTTCGAGGGGGCGGCGGCAACGAAGAACCTCGGTTTCTTCCTGCGTTCGCACGCGCGACCTTGCGGTCGTGCTTCGGAAATCCTCGTTGAAGCGCGGGTTATGCCGAGTCGACGTCGCGGCGCACTGCGCGCGCCATCCAACGAACGGCGATTGCCATCAGCACGAAGCCTAGCGCGACGTGGTCAATCAGGTTCGCAAGGCCCGTTGGAGGCATCGCCCACTTCACGAGCGCGGCGGCGACGCAGGACCACATCAGCAGTTCGAGCAGGCGGAGCGCGTCGTTGTGCCAGCGGTTCACGAAGATCGCGAACACGACTGCCAGCACAACCGCTAGCGCGTAGGCGGGTTCCATAGCCCCGCGCTTATACTCTTTGCTCCAGTAGCGCGCGAGATCGAATGCGACCGCAGTGAAGGTGACCGAGTAGGCGACGTGCTTCGAAAGCCACGGAGCGAGCGTTAGTAATAAGAGCACGGCGCTTCCCATTACCAGATACGTGAAGCGGAGCGGCACGACGCGCTCCGACCAGAACCACACCGCGGTGAGCGCGGCCGTTGCGAAGAGTTCGATCCACAGCGGCTGGCGCGGTGATTCGGTGGCGGCGTCTTCCTTCGGATCTTCGAATTTCGAGAAGGCCCAAGCGAGCGCCCAGCCAAAGACGAAGCCGAAGAAGAACTCCATGTACTTCCACCAATGGAGCTTTAGCGCGGGCGCGAAGATCACGCCGATTCCTTGGATCGCGCCGCCGAATCCGAAGCCAATGCCGCCGCCGAGGAAGCCCGCGAGCGCGAATCGGAGCGCAGGTTGCGTTCGGCCCTGCCACGCGAGGTAGACGACGAGCCCGGCGGCTGCAAGCAGGAATCCAGCCCAAATTTCGGCGCGCGGGCGATCGGCGAGGTTCGAAAAATAGATGAGCTTCGGTTCGTTGATGAATTTCCAACCGAGCTCAGTCGCGACGGCCATGACCGTTCCGCCGCCAAGGACAAGGCGCCAGCGCGGTGTGAAGCCGAGGGCAATCACCGCTCCGCCGAGGGCGCCCCAGATTGCGCCTTTCAGCGAAAGACCAAGAAAACCCCACCAGAACGTTTCCGCATGCACGATAAATCCTACGGTCTGCCCGTAGGTCATGTCGCCGCCGATGCCGACGCCGATCGCTCCGCAGGCCGCGAGCAGAGCAAGGTTCGGGATGCGCTTCGTGAGGCACGCGGCGAGTACGACCATCGCGCCGGGGATCATCGCGCCGAAGGGTCCGCCGCCGATCGTGCCGCGAAGGCCCCAGCCGAGCATCATGGCGGTGGCGGGCAGGAGGTATCGGAAGCGCGTGTGATTTGCCACCGCGGAAGCATATCACGGTCGCTGGTCGATTAGACGGAGGCGAGAGCGCTATTGTCGCGGCCAAATGAAAAGTTCCTATTGACAGCCGCAAGGCTGAAGCATGGAACGAATCGCGATGAGCCAACAGGAACGGGACTGGCTGGATTGGTTGAAGCGAGCCCGAGACACAAAGCCCGAGACACAAAGATGACGCAGCGGGAAGCGGCGGAGAAGATGGGAGTGAGTGAGCGTTGGGTGCGCAAGCTGCTTCGACGCAGGAAGAAAGACGGCGACGAAGTGGTGGTGCATGGACTGAGTGGCCGCGCCTCTAACCACAAGTTGCCGGCTGAGACGCAGAAGCAAGCGATGGCGATTCTGCGGGAACCGGACTGCCGGAAAGCATGAACGCGCTCGACGAAGCACTTCGCCAGGCGAGGGCGCGGACGCTGGGGTCTTCGTCGACGCGGTACTTGGCGAAATGGCTGGCGCCGAAAGCCGTAAGGCGGGCGTGCTTGAGGTTGAGGTCGCGGGTGAAGAATTCGCGGTCCTTGGGATTAGAGCCGGACCAGCCGCCTTCAATATAGTCGATACCAAGGTCATCGAGCTTCTGGGCGATGAGGAGTTTATCCTCGACGGAGAACGAGACGGCTTCGCCTTGGGTGCCGTCGCGGAGGGTGGTATCGAAAGTAAAGATGCGCATGGTTGTTCTTGCTGCTTCCTGATCC
>JAYVTO010000222.1:0-3575 GCA_043788745.1 Acidobacteriaceae bacterium | reverse complement strand
TACGCTCGCGGTTCTTCGAGAGGAGCAGGGGGGCGTGGCAGGGGCTGCTGTTGAGTGCTTGCAGAAAGAAAAAGGCCCTCCTTGGTGGAGGGCCTTTTTGTTGCTTGCGGCTTTGCTTTAGAAGATCAGCTTCAGAGCGAAGACGATTTGGCGGTTGTCGGAAAAGAACGCCTGCGCTCCCGGAACGCTGTCGCCGCCGCGCTTCGCGGTGTAGTTGGCGGCTGCGATGTCGACCGAACCGGCGTCGATGTACAGATTCGAGTGGTTGAAGATGTTGTAGAACTCACTGCGGAACTGTAGCTTCATGCCTTCTCGTGGCAGGTTGACGCTCTTCGAGATGACGATGTTGTGGAACTGCGTACCGGGACGCCGGAAGGTGTTGCGGCCGAGGATATTCTTGAACGGGCCGTTCACCGAAGGGGCGCACTGGAAGGGCTTGGCGGTTGTGATGCAATCGCCATCGTCGGTGTACGCCTGGTTGATGTTCAGGTAGTTGAAGTAGTTCGGCTTCGAAGCGTCGGCGATGCGCGAGTAGTTGTTCGCTCCTCCGACGTAGACGGGGCGGGTGTTTTCGGCACCGGTGTAGTCGCCGACGTTAGAGTCGGCCAGCGAGAACGGCGCGCCAGTCTGGAAATTCAAGACGCCCGCGACGCTCCAGCCGCCGAGCGTGTTGCGCGCGATCGGGTTGGACGCCTTGCTCATCCACGGAATTTCCCAGACGAAGCTGGCGGCCACACGATGGCGAATGTCGAACGCCGAGTTGCCCTTGTCGATTTGCGGATTGAAGGCGTCGATGAAGCCGAAGCCGATGGGTTGATCGAGTCCGTCATCGCCAAAGAAGTTGCTGTTGTTGTCGATCGAATGCGACCAGGTGTAGTTGACTTCGTAGCCGAGGCCGGTCGCCTTGTTAAAGCGCGATGCAACCTTCATCTGCAAGGCCTGGTAGTTCGAGAAGCCGTCATTGCCGCGCGAGTTGATCGACGCTGCAGTGGCGTTCAAGCGTTGGCCGGGCCGGCCCACAAATTGGCCGCTGCCGAGGCGGTTGAGGTTGTTTAACGAATACAGGCGATCGCCGCGCGAGCCGACGTAGGACATCGAGCCGAGGTAATTGCTGAGGAACGAATGCTCGAGAGTGACGTTCCAGGTGCTGGTGTACGCCGTCTTGAGGTTTTCGTCCAAGTGACGGGCGGAGGTGCCGCGGAGCGCGAGTGGAGCGGTACCAAGCGGCGCGTACTGGTTGGTTAACAACGCCGCCGTGGCCGGGACGTTAGTGACGAATGTGGTCGCGTAGCTGGGCGGATTCTGGATCGCGTTGAAGACGGCGTTGCCGAAGTTGCGATCATAGAAAACGCCGCCGCCGCCGCGCAGAACGGTCTTGCCAGTACCGAACAAATCATAGGCGATGCCGAAGCGCGGCGCGAAGTTCTTGTAATCGGGGTTGTAGAACTTGCCGTCGTTCTTGTCGAGCGTGCGGGCGAATGCTCCGGTGGCGACGCGCTGTTGGATGGTGCTGCCAGTGCCGTAGTAGAAGTTCGCATCCAGGCGCTGTTCCTCGCCGGGGCTGTGGAGCACTCCGAAATACTCATACCGGAGTCCGGCGTTCACAGTGAGGCGTCGCGAGACCTTCCATACGTCCTGGACGAAAAAGGACGGTTCGTTGTAGCGATAGTGCCGCGTGAAGCTGGGCGCGAAGAACGGCGCGGGAACGATTGTGCCAGGGAGTTGACCCTTGGGATTGATGGCGATGGTGTAGCGGCTGATGTTGCCGTTGACAAAGCTCTGGGTGTTGGCGAACACGGCGACGGCGTTCTGATAGGCACCGAAGCTACGGTTATCGCGCAGTTGGACGTATTGCATGCCGGCCTTGATCTGATGCTTGCCGAGGTTCTTGCTGAACGATTGGTAGAACTGATAGATGTTCTGCGGTCCGCCGAAGATGGAGGAGCCGCCGGGGAGGTTGATGCCGCCGATGTCGCCGGTTCCGGAGAATCCGGGGAAGCCGCTGGGCCCGGGGACAAGTGGATTGGTGGGACCGTTGAAGCGGTTGTAGGCGAGGCGCGTTTCCGACAGGAAGCTGGGACTCCACGTACGCGTCACGTTGATCAGAGCATTGTGATTGCTGGTGAGGGAGGGCTGATCGAGCTTGGCGCTATAGGCCTGGTTCACGGACGCGAACTGATTGCTGTCCTGGTAGGCATAGCGGACGAACATCGAGGTCTTCTCATTGATGTTGTAGTCGCCGCGGAAATTGGTGACCAGCGTATCCTGCGGCTGTCCGGCGCCCGCGTCGAAGGGGCCGTTGCGGAAGACTTGCGCGAAGGCGTTGATCGCGACGGGAGTCTGGCTGCCAAACGGCGTCACGGTGCGGCGGCGGACGTTCGACGTGGAGAGGCCGGCCGGCACGGGGTAGGCCGCGAAGATGGCTTTGGTACCCGGCGCCGAAATGTTGATGAGTTCCTGGGTCGGAACGAAGTAGCCGACTGGACGCGAACTGCGGACCCGGATCCACTCCGAGCCGGCGAAGAAGAAGAGCTTGTTCTTGATTACCGGACCGCCGGCCGAGAAGCCGAACTGGTTCCGGTTGAAGATGGGCTTCGACTGGCTGTTGGCGTTGTTGTCGAAGGTATTGGCGGCTGCGGACGAGTTCCGGTTGAATTCATACAGCGAGCCATGGAACTGGTTCGATCCGCTTTTGGTGACGACGTTCGCGACGAAGCCAGCGCCGCGTCCGAATTCGGCGGTGAAGTTACTGGTCTGGAGCGTGAATTCCTGCACCGTGTCGAGCGGGACGATCTGGGCGACGCCAGCGACAAAGGTATCGTTGTTTTCGCCGCCGTCGAGCATGTAGTTGCCGCTGGCCGAACGCTGTCCGTTGACGGCGTAGCCGACGCCGCGACCGTCGCTTGACGGCGCTGCGCCGGCGGCGACCGCAACGAAGTCGTACGGGTTGCGCGTCAATGACGGCATTTCGAGCAGTTGCTTGGTGGTGACCACCGTGCTGATCTGCGCGCTGTCAGTTTGGACGGCGGCGATGACGTCACCAATAACAGTGACGGCTTCGGTGGTGCCTTTGACCTCGACGGTGGGGTCGAACTTGGTGGAGAGCGAAGCGCCGACATCGACCATTGCTTCGAGCGGAGAGAATCCGGCAGCTTCGATACGAACCTTGTAGCGGCCTGGAGTCAACTGGGCGAGGTTATAGTCGCCGGCGGAGTCCGTTTTCGAATTGCGCTCGTTGGTTGTGGACTGGTTGGTGGCCTTGACGCTGGCACCGCCGATAGCGCCGCCTTGGCGGTCTTTGACGGTGCCTGAAATAGATCCTGCGGAGGTTTGGCCGTAGAGACCGACCGAAAGTGCGACGCAAAGCAGCAATAGCCGCGTCGAGCGGTACATAGAAGACATGATTCCCTTTCCCCTTCGTTCGCCGCCTTTCGGCGACGGTAAAACTCATTTGACGTGAGTATGCATTTATTTGCATGCAAATGTCAAATCCAATCCAAATGGATGAAACGGTTACGTGGGATCGCTTACGGGAAAGATTGTGGCCGGAGTGCAATGGCGGGATCACACGGAAA
>JAYVTO010000221.1:0-3548 GCA_043788745.1 Acidobacteriaceae bacterium | reverse complement strand
CGTGATCGCCGCCGTCAGCGTCGTCTTGCCGTGATCGATGTGTCCAATCGTTCCCACGTTGCAGTGCGGTTTCGAACGATCAAATTTCTCTTTCGCCATGGTCTAAGTCGCTCTCCCTAATAAAGTCTTCAGAAAAACTATTCGGAACCCTTACCCTGAACGCGGCTGATGATGCCTTCCGCAACGCTCTTGGGTACTTCTTCGTACTGACCGAAGTGCATCGTGAACGCACCGCGCCCCTGAGTCTTCGACCGCAGATCGGTCGCATAACCAAACATCTCCGACAGCGGAACCATCGCTTTGATGATGTGCGTTCCACCCATGATCTCGGTGCCTTCTAGGCGGCCGCGGCGCGAAATCAAATCGCCGTTCACCGAACCCATGTACTCGTCCGGCACGACCACTTCGACGCGCATCACCGGTTCGAGAAGAACCGGCCTCGCCTTGCGCGCGGCTTCCTTCACGCAAATCGAGCTGCAAATCTTGAACGCCATTTCCGACGAGTCGACTTCGTGATAGCCGCCGTCAATGACGCAGACCTTCACGTTGACCATCGGATAGCCGGCCATGATGCCGCCCTCGAGCGCTTCGATGACGCCCTTCTCGATCGCCGAGAAGAACTCCTTCGGAATGTTGCCGCCCTTGGTTTCATTGACGAACTCGAAATCCTTCTCCGGATTCGGCTCGATCCGCATCTCGACCTTGGCGTACTGGCCGCTGCCGCCGGTCTGCTTCTTGTGGGTGTATTCGTTCTCCGCGTTCTTGCGAATCGTCTCGCGATACGCAACCTGCGGCTTGCCGACGTTGGCTTCGACGCCAAACTCGCGCTTCATGCGGTCGACAATGATTTCGAGGTGCAACTCACCCATGCCGGCGAGAATCGTCTGGCCGGTTTCATGATCGGTCGAAACTCGCAGCGTCGGATCTTCGTTCACCAGCTTGTGAATGGCGACTCCCAGCTTTTCCTGATCGACCTTCGTCCGGGGCTCAATCGCCAACTGAATGACCGGTGCCGGGAAGTCGATCGCCTCCAGCGTGATCGGATGCCTCTCATCGCTGATCGTATCGCCGGTTTGCGTCGTCTTTAAACCGACGCACGCGGCAATGTCGCCCGCCAGCACTTCTTGAACTTCTTCGCGCTTGTTGGCATGCATCTTGACGATGCGGCCGATGCGCTCTTTCTTGTTTTTCGCAGCGTTAAAGACCGTGTCGCCGGTCTTCAGCTTGCCCGAGTAGACCCGGACAAAGCAAAGCTGACCGACAAACGGATCGGTCATGATCTTGAAGATCAGCGCCGAAAATGGTTCGTCGTCAGAGGCCTTGCGCTCCAGTTCGACCTTTGGGCTCGTGGGGTCGACGCCAAACATCGACGGCACATCGAGCGGCGAGGGTAGGTAGTCGACGACTGCGTCGAGCATATCCTGCACACCCTTGTTCTTAAACGAACTACCGCAAATGACGGGGAAAATCTTCTGTGCGAGCGTCGCCTTGCGGATGGCCGACATCAGTTCGGCTTCCGTGACCGGCGTACCCTCGACGAACTTCTCAAACAACAGGTCGTCCGATTCAGAGACCGCCTCGATCAACTGCTCCCGGTACATCTTCGCCTGATCCAACAAGTCTTCCGGGATCTCGACTTCGTCGAATTCCGCACCGAGCGTTTCGTCGCGCCAGATGCGCGCCTTCATCGTGATCAGGTTGACTACGCCGAGAAACTTGTCTTCCGCGCCCACCGGAATCTGAATCGGCACCGGACGCGCCTTCAACCGGTCGACAATCGTTTCGACGGAACGATAGAAATCCGCACCAATGCGATCCATCTTATTGATGAAGCACAAACGCGGAACGCGATACTTGTCCGCTTGGCGCCAGACCGTTTCAGACTGCGGTTGCACCCCGGCAACGGCGTCAAACACAGCCACGGCACCATCGAGGACGCGCAAGCTGCGCTCCACTTCAGCGGTAAAATCGACGTGTCCCGGGGTATCAATGATATTGATCTGAATGTCGCGCCACTGGCAGGTCGTCGCTGCCGACGTAATCGTGATGCCTCGCTCCTGCTCCTGCTCCATCCAGTCCATGACGGCGGTGCCTTCGTGCACTTCGCCTATCTTGTAGGTCCGGCCGGTGTAGTAGAGGATGCGCTCGGTCGTGGTGGTCTTACCGGCATCAATGTGGGCCATGATGCCGATATTTCTCATCTTTTCGAGCGGTACAGTGCGCGCCATAACTTGCTAGGTCGTCAATCCTTTATAAACAAATTCCCGAACGGCCAAACTTACCAGCGGTAATGCGCAAACGCTTTGTTGGCTTCCGCCATGCGATGCACATCATCCTTCTTCTTGATCGCGCCACCGCGAAGGTTCGCGGCGTCATTCAATTCGTTCGCCAGCTTCTCCGGCATGCTCTTCTCCGGACGGCTGCGCGCGTTGCTGATGATCCAGCGGATGGCCAGACTCACGCGGCGATTGTTTGGGACTTCGACCGGAACCTGGTAGTTCGCGCCACCGACGCGACGCGTCTTCACTTCGAGCAGCGGCTTGCAGTTCTCAACCGCTTTCTTGAACATCTTCAGCGCGTCGTCGCTCGAGCGCTCGGCCAACTTCGCCATGGCGGTGTAGAAAATGCGCTGCGAGACGGCCTTCTTGCCATCCCACATCATGTTGTTGACGAACTTCTCGGCGAGCGTCGAGTTGTACAATGGATCGGGGAGAACTTCCCGGACTTCTGCTTTGCGTCTACGTGGCATCTAAACTCGTCTCCTTACTTCGCGGCGGCCTTGGGCCGCTTCGCTCCGTACTTGGAGCGGCTCTGCTTTCGATCCGCCACCCCGGCCGTATCGAGGGTGCCTCGAACGACGTGATAGCGAACACCAGGAAGATCTTTCACGCGGCCGCCGCGGATCAGCACGATTGAGTGCTCCTGCAGGTTGTGGCCGACACCTGGGATATATGTCGTTACTTCAATGCCATTGGTCAAGCGCACGCGGGCGACTTTCCGCAAAGCCGAATTGGGCTTTTTCGGCGTAGTCGTGTACACACGCGTGCAAACTCCACGACGCTGCGGGCATGCCTGCAGAGCCGGACTTGCCGTTTTGAACCGGGTCTCTTCTCGACCCTTGCGCACAAGTTGGTTAAACGTCGGCACAAACTTCCTCTCTCACACGCGATCGATAAACTGCTCTCGGCATTCACTGAGAGTGCGGACGCGCAAACACACGCCTACACATCACTCTCAAGTTACTGCACTCGGATAACGGGGAACCGCTCTCCAAAATTGCGAGGGCATTAGCTTCGGACAAGTCCATATCCTGACGGCGTAAAATCCGGCAGAACATCGGGACCGACCTCCAGCCGGGCTCAAGCATGCTTGAGCGGTAGCCTAGAGGCAGAAGACACAACTCGCCAAACCCTTCGATAGTAGCTCGACTCACGGCGCTATGTCAACACCGAGTCTTGTCTAATGCAGGATGAGCCTGAAGGAGGGCCTGTTTCTAACGCAGGATGAGCCTGAAGGGGCGCATGCTAGGGATTGATCATCAGCATGCG
>JAYVTO010000220.1:0-9662 GCA_043788745.1 Acidobacteriaceae bacterium | reverse complement strand
CAACTTCTCTCCGTGCCGCATGCTGATGATCAATCCCTAGCATGCGCCCCTTCAGGCTCATCCTGCGTTAGAAACAGGCCCTCCTTCAGGCTCATCCTGCATTAGACAAGACTTTGGGTCACATATAGGACATGCGCCGCACTACACTAGATTCCGGGAACGAGGGCTAGACTCGCGGTAGGCCACAGGTCGCCGCGCCGGACACAAATACGACGAAAGAACCGCGCACGAAGTGAGTGGATGTCGCCAGACACTTTTTGCACACCAACAAAAAACGCGGAGGCCGTCAAGCCTCCGCGTTCCATGGTGATCTCTCGATCCCGGCGTGACCGGGCTCCGCTCTAGAACTGCAGCCGCATCGCGATCTGCACCAGGCGCGGACCGCCGACTGGGCCTGCCGTCGTGCCGACGGCCGTCGCCACTGCGCTTCCGACCGTCTGCGTGATCTTGCCAAAGCTGGAATTGCTCTGGTTGCCGACCGGGTTCGCGAAGTTTGTGTGGTTGAAGAGATTGAAGAAATCCGCGCGTACGATGAGCCGCGTGCGCTCGCCGAAGATCGCGAAGTTCTTATTCAAGCTGAAATCGTAGTTGGCGAGCCCAGGCCCGTAATACTGGTTGCGGCCGGAATTCCCCACCCGGCCCGTTGGCGGCGTCGAGGAGAAGTACGTCTTGTCGAACGCCGCGTCCGGATTGCGGTTGTCCTGTGTGATCGGGCCGCTGCGCGTGAGGTCAGGACGATCGTTGAACTGATTGAAGCCGCTGAAGTCCGCGGAATTGTTGAAGACCGTGAACGGCGCTCCCGATTGAATCGTCGTGATTCCCGAGATCTGCCAGCCGCCAAGCACCTGGCGATTGATCGCGTTGTTCCATCCCAGAATTCGATGGCCGGGCCCGATCGGCAGGTCGAGCACGTACACAAAGACCGCCCGATGCCGGAGGTCGAACGACGATGGTCCGCGTTCGAGACGCAGGTTGGTGCCATCGGCCACGCCGCCGCGTTCGCCCGATGAGCCGAAGAACGACGAATTGTAGTCGATCGATTTGCCGAACGTGTAGGAACCCTGCAGGAAGTAACCCTTACGGCCTTGGTACTTCGCCGTGAACACCGCACCGTTGTAGTTTGAGTTGCCGATGTCTTTGCCGGTGCCGATCGTGCCGAACGACTGATACGGGAAGAACTGTTCGTTGGGCGTTTGGTTGCCGCGCCTGGTTGGATCGCGCACCACAACGCGAGGCTGATTCTGGTCGACGAAAATGCCCAGTTTGTGGCCGGTGCTGCCTTGATAATCGGCCTCGAGCGAAAGGCTGGAACCGAGGCGTCGCTGAATGCCGAAGTTGTACTGGTAGAGGTACGCGCTGCGAATATTCGGATCTTCAGAGCTGATGCTCAGAACGCCGCTGGTTGGCGTTCCCGGACCTTGCTTGCCGAAGTTCGATACCAACGGCACCGTTTGATCGTAGCCAATCGACCAGGGGAATTTGCCCGGCTGGGTGACACCCGCCGTCTGCGCCGTGATCAGGTTGTACGGAGGATTCAGAGACTGGTTCGCCGGAATGTTGTTGAAGATTTCGTCGTAGCCCACGCGGAAACCCGCGCGGATCACCGTCGCGTCGTTGCCGAAGAGCTTCTTCGCAAAACGGGGTGTGTACGCAATCCCGACTACCGGACCAAAGTTGTTCTTGTCACTGTTGACGCCCGTCGAACTGATGGCCTCAGCCGCCGGCGCGAAGAAGATCGACGCCGGACCGCGCTTCGTGGGGTCGATACTCAGGATCCGGTTGCTGCCGAACACCACCGGGCCGACGCCCGGAATGAAGTTCGTCGCGTTATTGCGAATCTCGCGAATCGCCGACGGATACTCGTAGCGGATGCCGTAGTTGATGGTCAGATTCTCTTTGACCTTGTACTGATCCTGCAGGTAGATGTCGAACGGATACCGCTTCCAGTAGGCGACGGTCTGGCCTGTGCGGAATGTTGAAGTATTGATTAAGCCGGCCGCGAAATCGGGAAAGTTTGAGAAGTTAAACGACCCGCGCGACGAGCCGTTCAAGAATCGGCGGGCGTCTTCGCGGCGCACGTGGTACCCCCAACGCAGCGAGTGCTTGGTGGCTCCAAAGGGCGCAATCCACGACATGTTGTCGAACAGTTCATAGGTGTTCGTGATCCGCCCCTGCGGAAGATTGTTTGTCGATCCCAACGGAGCGAAGCCGCCGGCGATGCCGATGGTCGGGAGCCCCGAATTCAAGAGATCTTTGCTGCCGTCCACCACGCCCTGCAGCGGCTTGCCGCTCGCGTCGGTGAAGATCGTGGCCGCGTTGAACCCCGAATCCTGCACGGTGATAAACGTCTGGTTGCGGCTCCACCCAAAACGGAATTCATTCAGCACTCTCGGCGAAAACGTGTGCGTTTCTGTGAACACGCCAGACCGGCTCAGCGGTTGATTGGCGTTCGCGCCAAGTAGCGGCAATGCGCCTGCCGTAAACGTAGCTCCCTGATACTCTGCCCATCGGCCCGTAATGTGGTCCTTGTCGCTAAGGTTGTAGTCAACCTTTACGAGACCGGTGTTGTCGAAGGTTGTGCTGCCGACGTTAGCAATGAAGTTGGTGGTGCCTGGCGCGTTCGGCGACGGCCAAAATTGCAGCAACCGGCGCGAAATCGGATCGGTGACGCTAGCCCTTTCTGCATCCGTCGGCACGCGCGTCGAACTCACGGTCGGCGCCACCTGCCGGAATCCTTCATACGAACCGAACGCGAACAGCTTGTCGCGCAGAATAGGTCCGCCGAAAGTTCCGCCAAACTGATTGCGGTGCAGCGGATTCTTTTTGCCGCCCAGTTTATTCGTGAAGAAGTCGGCGGCGTCGAGATTCGAATTACGAAGGTACTCGAACAGCGAACCGTGAAGCTGATTGGTGCCGCTCTTGGTCACGATGCTCACTTGACCGCCGGTGCCGCGGCCGAACTCGGCGCTTGCTACCGAAGTCTGCACCGCAAACTCCTGCACGGCGTCCGTGATGCGGAACGCGTTCAGCGCGGAGTTGATCTGCGTGTCCATGTTGCTGATGCCGTCCAGCAGGAAGACGTTCGATTGCGATCGCGCACCGGCGACGTTGAAGCCCCCGCCCTGCGTTCCGGTGGCAGCAGGCAGCGTGCCCGGAGTCAATAAGGCCAAGTCGAGAAACTGGCGCGCATTCAATGGCATGCTGCCGATTGTCCGGCTGTCGACGACGTTGCTGATCGTACTTTTGTCGTTTTCAAGCAGCGGCGCGACGGCTTCCACCTGCACCGAATCGTTGACACTGCCGATTTCCAGTGCGAAATCGAGGCGCGTCATCTGGTCCACTTGCACGAGAACGCTGGCTGCGTTTACCTTCTTGAATCCAGCCGATTCGGCGACCAGCGAGTAGGTCGCTGGGGCAAGCTGCAGAAATTGAAACTCGCCCTTCGCATCGGAAGCCACCACGGTTTTCGCGTTCGTGCCGGTATTGGTGAGCGTAAGCTTCACCCCTGCGATCACCGCTCCCGTAGCGTCCTTGACGGTTCCGGAAACACTGCCCACGGGCGAAGCCCAAAGCGAAGCCGCGGCCAGAAAGAAAACAAGGGCATGAAATGCCCTGGCAAGAGAATGAAGTCTCATGACACGCTCCCAAAGATCGATTTGCTAACCCTGATTCCAACGAGACGAGGTCGTTACAGCGTCGTTGCAGTTCGGTTAAGCATACCGCACAATATCGGCGTTTGTGGGGAGGGTGGCTGGCCGCCTTGTCTGCGCTACCGCTTTGCCGGCGTTGCCGACTCGGGAATCGGCGGCACCTTCTGGACAACTCCTCCGGTGCCCACCAGCTTCTCGATCTCATGGAGATCGGATGCCAGAAAATCCGTGAAGTTCTCGACGCCGGTTTCCGTTACCACCACCACATCCTCGTAGCGGATATACAAACTCTCTTCACGCACCCACAATTGCGGGTCGATCGAAAACACGTGACCCGGCCGCAGCGGGCCTCGATTGTACGCGCCGTCATCGTGCACGGTCAGTCCCACCGGATGCGACAATACGCCACCGCCCGTGTTGACCATTGTGCGGGCCGCAGCTTCATAACCAGGCTTTGCGAACTTCGTCCGCGCGAACACCGGCTCCATTGCCTTCTTCGCCTGCTCCAGAATCTGCGCCGTCGTCACTCCGGGGCGAATGCACTTCAGCACGGCGTTCCGGTATTCGAGCACGAAGCCCAGCAACTCGCGCTGCCACGGCGCGAACTTCCCGTTCACCGGCCACATGCGCGTCACGTCGCTTGTGTAGTAGCGATACTCGGGCGCAAAGTCGAGCAACACCATGTCGCCGTCTTTCAATTGCGACATGTTCCGGTAGTAGTGCGCGTTGTTGATATTGGCAACACCCGACGCGGCAATTGATCGATACCCTTCGAGTCGCGCTCCGTTTGTGAGATAGACATAGCGCGCCGCCGCGTCCAGGTGATACTCGTAGAGCCCGGGCTTCGTGCTCCGGATCGCTTCAAGAATCGCCAGCCCCGCGATCTGCGACGCACGCCGGATCAGCCCGACTTCGCGCGGACTCTTCACGCTGCGTAGTTCATCCAGAATGGGCGTGAAGTCGACCACCGACGAACGGGGATTGCGCGCCCGCAACAACTCCGCGAAGCGCGACTCCCGCGGCAGACGGCCGTCCCAGGCATCGCTCAAAATCGCGCTGTTCGCCTGGTCCAGCTCAAAGCGGCTCTGCGCATTGCCCTCGCCTGGAGAGAACAGCGCATAGATGGTCGCGGGAGCGGCGCGATTCGCGCCAAGAAAGTCGGGCCGCATCGCCTCTGTACTCAAGACTTGATCGGCGCCGGTGAGGCTCTTGACCCGATCGGCATCCTCGGCCGAAAGCACTTTGCCTTCCGACGCCTCCAGCCGCGCGTTGCGGGGCGGCAAAAAGAGCGTCACTTTCTTCTGTCGCCCGTCAAGCAACAAATAGGAATGCGGCGTTTCGATGCCGGACAGATAGTAGAACTCGTTCGTCTGTCGCGGAAGGGTGAATCCGCTCGTCTGCGAGACGCCTTGAATCACGGCAACCGCGTCGCCGCCAATCTTGTCAAACACGCGCGCCCACCGCGCTGTGAATTCCTCCTGGGGAAAGTCGGTCTGATGCCACTGCGCCGGAAGCGCCGAAGAAAGCAGCAGGACAACGAACGCGCAGCGAAAAGCGGCAAGCATCAGGGCATCATACCGTGCGTCGGCGATCCGCGCTCAAGCCGATTCGCCTGTCGCAATCGGCCGCGCCGGATCGCTGATCCAGTCCGACCAGCTTCCGGCGTATAGCTTCGCGCCTTGAATCCCGGCGATCTCGAGAGCAAACAGATTGCCCGCCGCGCTGACGCCACTGCCGCAATACACAACGACTTCGGGGGCGCTTGCCGCCTCGGGGAATCGCGCGCGTTGCGCTTCCTGGTTCTTCCAGCGGCCTTCTTGCATGCCTTCGGCCCAATTCTTGTTGACCGCTCCCGGAATGTGGCCCGCCTTCCAATCGAGTGGCTCCACATCTCCTCGATAGCGCTCCGGCGCGCGCGCGTCGATGAGGACGGTCTCAGCGGACCGCGCACCGACGTACGCCGCGTCGACAATCATTTCTTGGCGCAGCCGGGCCTGGAATGCGGCCGGAGCAACCACCGCCGCACCTGTCGACAACGCGCCTCCGGCCTTCACCCACGCAGGCAATCCGCCCTCGAGAACGCTCACCGCATCGTGACCCAGGTACTTGAGCATCCACCAAAGGTGCGGCGCATAGAACGCCGTCGCACCGTCGTCGTACGCAACTACGTGGTGATGCTCCGCCGAAATTCCAAGACGTGAGAAAGCGCTCTCCATCGTCGGAACATCGGGCAACGGATGCCGTCCGCCGACGCGATCCGCGCGAACCGGCGCACTGAGATCGCCTTCGAGATCGGCGAATACCGCTCCCGGAATATGCCCGGCATCGAACGCCTCTCTGCCGGCATCCGGCTGGCCCAGTAGGAAGCGCGTGTCCACGAGACGCAGATTCGGGTCGGAGAGATGATCGAGAAGCCACGACGCGGATAGCAGTAGTTCAGCCATGCAACATCGAGTGTACCGGGCGCACGGCGACGCATGCAGGTAGGTGGGACCGCCAGGTCCGACTGAAGCGTAGGTCAGCCATCGACCAACGCACATCGCGCGTGATCCTCAGATTCTCGTTGAAGCTCTTCCACGGTGACTGCGCCCACCTGGGGCGCAAGCTCGTTCGCTGTGGCTTCAGCAAGAACGCGGCTAACGGACCGGATACTTGGGATCCGCTTTCACCGCCTTCATCTGCGCGACATGCCGCTCGACGTGTGCCGACAACCCCAGTATCTGCTGATATTCCTGCATCCCGCCGCAGCAAAGCTTCCCGCGCAAGTTTTCCTGCGTGGACGCGACGTACCGAATCGTTTCGGCGCGTCGTACGTCGAACTCTCTGATCGCAGACGCAACATCATGAAAACGCCCAGCGGGCTTGATCGCAACGGGCGCCTTCACTTTCTGCTGCACCGTTCCGAATCCTTCGAGCACTGCTTGGTCGGTTATCTTCGACGTTTCCAGCGACTCGGAGGACTTCGCCGCGCGGTCCAGCAGGAACCGCTCCGCCTCGATCAGATGCTCCACGCATTCGAGAATGGACCAACTCTCAGGTCCTGGCTTGAACGTGGCCTGCCCCGCGTTCACCGTTCGAACTTCCTCCACCAACAGCATCCGCGTGCGGTACAAGTGATCGATCAACTGCTGACGGTCGTGGTCGGAAAGCGCTGCGCCCGCGGCCTGAAAGGCTGCCAATCCAAAGCTTGCGGCGAGAGTCTGGAATAGCTTCACGGGCACCAGTATGCGCGCTGTTTGAACCGCAAAATAGATCCGATTTCCCGGGCATGCGCGGGGCCATTCGGACCCTGCAAACGTGCGACCGCTTGCCACGTCTATTTCACGTGACCTTCCACGTTCCCTCACGCCGTCGCACGCTGTCTCTCTTTCTCCTCACCGGACTCCTCTATCAGGCGCACGCCCAATCCGCGCCGTCCATTCCGTTCCCGTTCCGCTCTATTTCCCGTCACTTGATGGTCGAAGCTCACATCGGCGACTCCGGACCGCTCTGGCTCGTTGTCGATACCGGTGCCGGAATCACTGGGATCGACATGCGGCGTGCCAAGGAGCTCAACCTCGATCTTGCTGGTTCCATCGCCATCCGCGGTGCGGGCGCGGAAACGACGGCCGGCGCCTACGTTCGCAACGCGAAATTCCGGCTTACGCCGGACAGCATCGCCCCGCAGCCCATCACGCTCGCGCTTCCGCTCGACCGCTTGGAGCCATTTTTCGGCCACAAAGTAGACGGCATCCTCGGCTACGATTTTCTCAGCCGCTATGTTACCGAAATCGACTACCAGAAACAGAGGTTCACCCTGCATCCTAGAGACACATTCACCTACGACGGCCCGGGCGAGGCCGTGCCCATGACGCTCAAAAATGGTCATCCCCACATTCGCGCCCGTGTCCGCGCTGCGGACAGAACCGTCGAAGGCGACTTCGTGATCGACATCGGCAGCGGCGGCGGTATCGGCCTCACGCGCGGTTTCTGCGAAACGTACGGACTGTACGACGCCATGGGCCCGACCATCGCGTCCGATTTCGCCGGGGGTATTGGCGGACGATCAAGCGGCCGCGTTGCTCGCGCCGCCGCCCTCGAGATCGGCTCGGCTGTCATCGAGAAGCCGCTGCTCACCATGTCCGAAGACCGCGCCGGAGCGCTCTCCGCCAATACCTCGTTCGAGGGCAACCTCGGCAACCTCATTCTCTCCCGCTTCCGCATGTTTCTCGATTACAGTCGCAAGCGCATCATCTTCGAGCGGGTTGACGCGCCCGAACCAAAAGAGAACTGGAGCGGCGTCACCTTCTCCGCCCGCCCACCAAACTGGGAAGCCTTTACGGTCACCGACATCACTCCCGGCCGCGCCGCCGAAAAAGCCGGCCTCCGCGTCGGAGACCTCGTCCGTACCGTCGAGGGACAGACGGTGGCAGGAATGAACTTCGATGACTTCCGAAGTCTGTTTGTGGTCGATGAAATGGTCCGCGAGCTCACCGTCGAACGCGCCGGCGAAGAGGTTCGGATTCGGCTCGAGATGAAGCGCCTACTCTAACCGAACGAAGCCAGAAAGGCCTCTAACCACACACGGCGAGTGCATCGTTTCTAAACCTCTTAATACTATTGAAGTCTCCTATTTACAATTAGATAGATATTCTCTCCAAGGTCTTTTATGCTCGTCACCACCTGATCGGGGTGGTTTTCAAAGGCACTCTTCTCCCGCTATACTTACAGAAATATGATCATCTCCATGAAGTTGCGCTCTTCGAAAGAGGATGTCGCCAAAGTCTGCGAACGCATCTCGGAGTTCGGCTACAAGATTCACGCCATTGAGGGCGAAGAGCGCGTCGTGATTGGCGTCGTCGGCGTCGGTGACGTCACCGCCTGCCTCGAGTCGCTCGAGGCCATGCCGCAGGTCGAAAAGGCGGTTCGCATCTCCGCGCCCTACAAGTTCGTCAGCAAGGAGTTCCGCCCCGGCAAAACCCGAATCGATATTCGCGGAGCCGTTATCGGCGGCGACGACTTTGTTGTCATGGCCGGCCCCTGCTCGGTCGAAAGCGAGAAGCAGATCCTCGACACCGCGCACGCCGTCGCCAAGGCCGGGGCGAAACTGTTGCGTGGCGGCGCCTTCAAACCGCGCACGTCGCCCTACGATTTCCAGGGCATGGCCGAAGAGGGCCTCAAGCTTCTTGACAAGGCGCGGCGCGAAACCGGGCTCGGCATCATCACCGAAGTCATGTCGGACCGCGATGTCGAGCTGGTCGCGCAATACGCCGACGTTCTTCAGATCGGCGCGCGCAACATGCAGAACTTCGCGCTGCTGAAGGAACTTGGAAAGTGCCAGCGCCCCATCATGCTCAAGCGCGGCCTCAGCGCGACCATCAAAGAACTGCTGATGTCGGCCGAGTACATCGTCGCGCACGGCAATCCGAACGTGATGCTCTGCGAGCGCGGCATCCGGACGTTCGAAACGGTAACCCGCAACACCTGTGACCTCGTTGCCGTGCCCGTGTTGAATGAGATGACGCACCTGCCCGTCATCCTCGATCCCAGCCACGCCACCGGCAGACGCTCGCTGGTTCCGGCACTTTCGCGTGCCGCCGTTGCTATCGGCGCCGACGGCCTCATCGTTGAAGTGCACCCGCAGCCTGAAAAGGCGATCAGTGACGGAGCGCAATCGCTCCACATTCCGGAGTTCGAAGCTATGATGCGCGATCTAGTTCCGTACGTCCATCTTTGGAGAGCAACGCGCGATCGCGCTCTCGCCCCTGTGTAAGAACAGCGTCAGAACAGTTTTGTGGAGCAGTTCCCGCCATGGCCTCCAATATCGTCTCAAATTCAGGATTTGAATGCAGTTCAAAATGCAGTTCAATAGGATAGACGCCTTCCAAGCAATGGAATCTTGGGGTCGTCGGGAGTGCGCATACCGGAAGTGGTGCACTACTGTCCGGCTGAGCATCGTCGGACCAGCTGCAAGCTAAGGCAGCATCGACAGTTAGGTGCCATTTTCAGATTTTTCGACTTGAAAGTTTTCGA
>JAYVTO010000219.1:0-11539 GCA_043788745.1 Acidobacteriaceae bacterium | reverse complement strand
GCCAGCGCCGGAGCGATCTTCCACGCGGGGATCGCCAGGGGAAAGTTCCAGGGCGCGATAAGGCCGACGACACCGACCGGCATACGGTCGCGCCTCGGGGTTTGCGGTCAGAAGGAGGCACGCGCGACCTTACGGTCGCGCCTCGGGGTTGGTGGTTGATGGACGACTACACAGTCGGTATTACTCCAAGCCGAACGCCAGAAGGACGTTGCCGGGCCGGCCTCCGAAGGCTCCGTAGCCGGAGTTGAGATAGAGCATTCCTCCCGCTACTGTCGGCGCGGCGGCTTGGATGGAACCGCCCTTGGCCGTGATTCCGTTCACGGTTTTGAATTCCTTGTTGGTGTCGAACTCCCAGAGAATCGCGCCGTCTTTGGTCGAGAATGCGCGGATGCCGCCGTCGTTCGCGGCAGAAAACACCGCTCCTGGAATCACGGTAATGGCGGCGGATTGGGCGGCGTTGCAACCGCGTCCGGGGGCGCAGAGAAGCGGGGGCGGCGGGGCCAGCCAGACGCGCTCGCCGGTCGCGAGTTTGACGGCGTGGAGGCCACCGGGCTTGGGGCGCGAGATATCGGATACAGGAAAGTAGGCGTTCTCGCCATCGACGGCGGAGCCCCATTCCATGCCGCCGAGCGCGCCGCCGAGGCCGGCGCGGTATTCCCACAGGACTGCGCCTTGCTTGTCGGGGTCGAGTGCGTAGCCGACTCCGGATTTCTGGCCGATGATGATGGCGTCTCTGCCATTGGGGAGCTTCGCGAGAATCGCCGAGTTGCCGAAGTCGTAGTCGGGTCCGTTCGCTGTCGGGCAATTGGGATTCGTGGAGGCCGGGCGACAACCGATCAGGAATGTGTCTTTCGGAGTCGCCTGGTGCGACCACGTGATTTTGCCGGTCGCCATATCGAACGCAATCACGGCGTCGCTGGTAGGCTGATCGGGATCGCTGTAGGTGTTTCCGGTGGAGGCGTAGACGACCTGGCGCTTGGCGTCGACGGTGGCGGCGGACCAGATGGCGGCTCCGGAGGGGCCGTAGAGCGGGGCTCCGGCGCTGGATTTGCCTCGCGGCTTAGGCTCGGCGGCGATGGTGTAGGTCTTCCAAAACACGGTGCCGGTTTTCGCGTCGACGGCGGTGAGGCTGCCCCGGAACGTGCAGCATTCGTACTCCGGGCGCGCGCCTTGGGTTTCTTCATACGACGAGACGCCGACGTAGAGGCGGCCGTTGTGGAGAGTTGGAGCTCCGGTGATGCGGGCGAGCGGGTGCGTATCGATTTTTCGAACCCAGATCTTTTCGCCCGTCGACGCGTCGACGGCGTAGAGATTCGCGTTGGTGTCGGCGAAGTAGGCGACGAAGTTCTTTGTGGCGCCGGGGCCAATGGAGACAGCGGTGCGGACTCCACCTTGCGCGGAGAAGCTCCAGTGGATGCATCCGGTCTTCGCATCGAGCGAATAGACGGTGCCGTTCTGGCTGCCGACGTAGACGCGGCCACCGGCGATGGAGGGTTGCGCCCAGGCGGAGGTGGCGTCGGGGAAGCCGATGGCCCATTTCAATTTCAATTTAGGGAGTTGATCGGCGGTGAGGCCGGGTTGCGTCTGGAAGTGCGAGTTCGTGACGTCGGGGCCCCAGCCGTTCCAAAGCGGGCCGGCAGTGGGGTTCGCCAGCGGAGTGCGCATTTCGCAGCGGCCGATAGAGGCTCCGGTGACGTCGCCGCCGAGCTTCTTTTGGGTGATGAATTCGGCGAGGGCGCGGCGTTCGCCGCCGCCGAGGCGCGAACCTTGGACGCGCATGGAGCCGTTGGTGAGGGTCTCAATAACGGCTTCCGGAGACTTGCCTTTCATGTCGGCGAGCGCGGGGGCGCGGGAGTTTTCCTCGCCCGAGTGGCAAGTGACGCACTTGTCTTTGAAGAGCGTAACGCCGTCGGGTTGGGCGGCAAGTGAGGTCGAGAGAATGAGGAAGAGAATCGCGATTCGCACGGGGCGCGGGTTCCTTTAGAGATCGATTGTGACGAGTATAGCGGGTAGGGGTGGGCGGATGCGGGTTTGTGGATTGGCGGGGAGTCCGCGCTGCTGCCACTCACTGCCACGCACCCGCAAGGAACCGCGAACTGCCTGCCCGTTACGGGAAGTGAGCGGATCCCTGCCCATGCAAGCACCCGGAGCTAGAGAATCCCCTCAGTCTCCATGAACCAGTGATTGATTTCGAATTCCGCAATTCTTGGTGCTGCGCGGGCCCTTACTTCGCTCGGCCTTCGGCCTCGCTTCGTGCGCGCCTCGACGCTTCGCGGTTGGTCCGTGCACGGCGTGAATCCGCTCCCGGCGCGGCTCTTTGGGCCGCTTTGGTCGCGGATCGGATTTGGCGCTTTCGCAATAGCTTCAGCATCCCCGCCCTTCAGGGCGGGGTTATAGCATATGCTCGCTGCGCCTCATGCTGAGATCTTCGTTCCTGCTGCTCCCAACTGGTTTCCGGCGGTCATGATGCACGGACGCGTCCGCTCACTTTCCGTAACGGGCAGGCTGTTCGCGGTTCTTTGCTGCCGAGCGGTACTACCGCGGCGCTTAGTCGTCGAGGGCGGGGGTTTCGTGGAGTACGAAGCTCAGCCAGGGCGAGGTCATGAACGTCGTTACCACGGCAACTAGGACCATGATGGCGAACAGAGAGTTCGACAGGATGCCTAAGTCGAGGCCGACGTTGAGAATGACAAGGCCGACAAGGCCGCGCGTGTTCATGAGGATGCCGAGCGCGTAGGCTTCGCGCGGCGGAAGACCCATCCAGCGCGCACCGAGCATCGCTCCGCCGACTTTGCCGCCGATGGCGACGCCGAGGACCATGGCGGTCCAGAACCAGAGATCGGGGTCGCGGAGGAGGCCGAGGTTGGTGCGGAGTCCGGTGAAGGCGAAGAAGACGGGCAGCAAAAGGCTCGACACAAGAGGCTCGACGGACGCGGCGAAGCGATCGATGAGGTGATTCTTTTCCGGGAAGATGACTCCGGCGAAGAAGGCTCCGAAGAGTGCGTGAATGCCGATCCATTCGGTGGAGGCCGCGGAGCACAGCAGGAGCAGCAGGGCGACGGCGCGGGCATTCTGATCGGAGTCAGGCAAGCGGCGTAGGAGCGGGCGGACCACGAAGATCATCACGATCAGGTAGACGGCGAAGAGTCCGGCGGTGGCGGCGAGCGAATGCTCCTGCTTCACGAGCGACACGATCGCCGCAAGGATGGCCCACGCGCTGATGTCATCGACGGCGGCGCAGGAGATGGCGATGGCGCCGAGTCGGGTGTCGAACAGGCCGTGCTCGGTGAGGATGCGCGCAAGGACGGGGAACGCGGTGACACTGACTGCGGCTCCAATGAAGAGGACGAAGGGCAGTGTGCCGACATTCGGCCCCGCGAAGTGCGGCTTCAAGAAGAAGGCGAGCGCAACGCTCAGCGCGAACGGCGCGGCGATGCTGGCCGCGGAAGCGACAATGGCCAGCGCGCGTTCCTTGCGAAGATGCTCTAGCTCGAGGCGGAGTCCGACGAGGAACATGAAGAGGACGAGCCCGAGTTGGCTGACGAGGCTGAGATACGGCAGGCTCTCTTTAGGAAAAAGATCGGCGGAAAGCGAGGGCGCAATCCAGCCGAGAAAGGACGGGCCGAGCAGGATGCCGGCGATGATCTCGCCGATGACGCGTGGTTGATGGATGCGGCGCAGGACGGCCCCAACCAGCCTGGAGGCGGCGAGGATCACAGCGAGCTGGAGGAGAAAGAGCGCGAGATTCATGGACCCCCCTGCACCCTGACGATGCTCCGCGAGCAGCGTTGGGGGCATGGAATGGTTTGCGAAAAGACAACCACCGCCGGACGTCGCACAAGGCGACCGGCGGCGGTTTTATGTTCGTCTGGGTTCTTCGTCGGAATCGACTACTTAATCTTTTCGACTTTGGCGATGGTGAGCGTGTCGCCCTTGAGCGTTCCGGTCACTTGCACCTTGTCGTTGATGAACTCGAGCGGCTTCACGTTGCCGGCGATCTTGTAGACTTTACCGTCGCCTTCGGTGACGAAGACAGGGGCCGCGCCGTTCTTAATGCAGCGCTCGGCGCATTCACGGCGGTCCTTTTCGGAGCTGGCGTTACCGGCGCCGCAGGATTCATCGCTAAACCAACCTTTATAGTCGGCAGCGAACATGGATGCGGAAAGGGCGAGGAGGAGGAAGGTTGCCTTCATGGCTCTAGTGTATCAGGGGATTCGCGGAACAACGCTCGACTTCGCCTATGCGGATTTGTGGGAGCGCCGGGAGCCCTGAATCTCATACACGCTGACGCCGAACTCGGGATCGATCAGCTTGCCCTCGAGATCGGCCATCGCCAATAGATACTCACGAATGGCATCCTTGATGTTCTGCCGCGCTTCCGCTTCGGACGCGCCCTGGGAGTAGCAGCCCCTGAGTTCTGGGGCGGATACGCTGTAGCCCTCGTCAGAGTGAATCAGGACAACTTCGTAGCGCATGCCTCTCGCGTAGACCATAAGATAGACACGGACCAGGAGGTCTGTGCCGGCCTGACGTTCGCACGCTAATCGTTAATAATGGTTGTAGTGAATCCCCCACGCCAACAAGCCCTGCTGGACGCATTGTCTACTCGCATCGTCGTGCTCGACGGAGCGATGGGCACGATGATCCAGGAACGTAACCCGACGATGGAAGACTGGGGCGGACCCGCCTTCGAGAACTGCTCTGAGAATCTGCTGTTTACGAAGCCGGATTGGATCCGCGACATCCACCGCGCCTATTTCGCGGCGGGCGCGGATATGGTCGAGACAAATTCGTTTGGCGGCTCGACCATCACGCTTGCCGAATTCGGCCTCGAAGACAAGTGGTACGAAGTGAACCACACGGCATCGCGTCTGGCGCGGGAAGCGGCGGCGGAGTTCGACGAGCCAGGACGAATGCGGTTTGTAGCTGGATCGATGGGTCCGACGACGAAGGCGATTTCGGTCACGGGCGGCGTGACGTTCGAGCAACTGCGCGACGGCTACTACAAGCAGGCGAAAGGCTTGTGGGAAGGCGGCGCGGACGTCCTTCTTCTCGAAACCAGCCAGGATACGCGCAATATCAAAAGTGCGGTGCTCGCGATCGAGCAGTTGTCGGAAGAGATCGGCTACGACATTCCGGTGATTGTGTCCGGCACGATTGAACCGATGGGTTCGATGCTTGGCGGGCAAACTGTGGACGCGCTGGTGACGTCGCTGCTGCACAAGCGGCTGTGGGCGATCGGGTTGAATTGCGCGACGGGTCCGGAATTCATGACGGATCACATCCGCACGATTCACGAGATGTCGCCGGTGCGCGTGTCGTGCTATCCGAACGCGGGATTGCCGAATCACGAATCGAAATACGAATTGGGTCCGGAGGAGTTGGCGGCGCAGTTGGCGAAGTTTGTCGATCACGGCTGGCTCAACATTATCGGGGGGTGCTGCGGCACAACGCCCGCACATATCGCCGCGATCGCGAAGATGGTGGAAGGCAAGACGCCACGCGCGGTGCCGGCGCTGAAGCATCGGGCGTTGTTCTCCGGCCTCGAAGTCGTCGAAGCGGATGAATCGAGCCGCCCGCTGATTGTTGGCGAGCGTACCAACGTGATCGGGTCGCGTTTATTCAAAAACCTGATCGCCGATGAGAAATGGGAAGAAGCGAGTGAGATCGCGCGGCGGCAGATCCGCAACGGCGCGCACATCGTCGACGTCTGCTTGCAGTCGACCGATCGCAACGAGATCGAAGACATTCCGCCGTTCTACGACAAGCTGATCCGCAAGATCAAAGCGCCGATCATGATCGACACCACCGACCCAAAGGCAGTGGAGCTTTCGCTGACATATTGCCAGGGCAAAGCGATTATCAATTCGATCAACCTTGAAGACGGCGAAGAGAAGTTCGAGACCATGTGCCCGATCGCGAATCGGTTCGGCGCGGCACTGGTGGTGGGCACGATCGACGAGGATCCGGTGCAGGCGCAGGCGTTCACAAGGGAACGCAAGCTGGCCGTGGCGCAACGTTCGGTTGAACTGCTGACGACGAAATACGGCGTCGCGCCGGAAGACATCATCATCGATCCGCTGGTATTCCCTTGCGCGACCGGCGACGAGAACTACATCGGCGGCGCGGTCGAAACCATCGAAGCGATCCGCATGATCAAGACTGAGATTGCGTTCGTGAAGACGATTCTCGGCGTATCGAACATCAGCTTTGGCTTGCCGGCTTCGGCACGCGAAGTGGTCAATTCGGTTTTCCTTTATTACGCGACAAAAGCGGGTCTCGATCTCGCCATCGTGAACGCAGAGAAACTGGAGCGGTTCGCGTCGATTCCGCCGGAGGAGCGTCGGCTTGCGGAACATCTACTGTTCTCCACACCGCCCGAAGTGATTCCAGATGCCCACAAGGACGCCGAGTTGTTGCGCGCCGCCCCGCAAGATTGGCGCGAGCAGACGAAGGACCAGAAAGCGGCGGTGAATCAATTCCACATCGCGGCGATCACGGAGCATTTTCGCGGCGCGTCCACGAAAGTTCGCGCAAAAGCGGAGGATCTTCCGATTAACGAGCGGCTCGCGCGCTACATTATCGAGGGCACGAAGGACGGCCTGATTCCGGATCTGGAGTTGAAGCGGGCGGAAGGCACAGTCCCGCTCGATATCATCAACGGACCGCTGATGGCAGGCATGGCGGAGGTCGGGCGGCTGTTCAACAACAACGAACTGATTGTTGCCGAAGTGCTGCAATCGGCCGAGGCGATGAAAGCGGCCGTGAACCATCTGGAACAGTTCATGGAGAAAGCCGACACGGCCGCGCGCGGCAAGATCGTGCTCGCGACGGTCAAGGGCGACGTCCACGATATCGGCAAGAACCTGGTCGAGATCATTCTTTCGAACAACGGCTACACGGTGGTGAACCTGGGGATCAAGGTGCCGCCGGAGGCGCTGATCAATGCGTTCCGCGAGCACAAGCCGGACGCCATCGGGTTGTCGGGATTGCTGGTCAAAAGCGCACAGCAGATGGTGATCACCGGCGCGGATTTCCGCGACGCGGGGATCGACGTGCCGCTGCTGGTTGGCGGCGCGGCGTTGAGCGAACGGTTTACGACCGGCAAGATTGGACCGTCGTATGGCGCACCGACGTTCTACGCGAAAGACGCAATGACCGGCCTGCGGCTGTTGAACGAGATTATGGATCCGGAGATTCGCGAGGCCGTGCTGAAGGCGCACGTTTTCAGCGAGGCCGGCGTCGTGGCCGTCGAGGCGGCGGACGCTCCGGCGATCATCACGACATTGCGATCCGGCAAGGTCCGCACGGACATTCCCGTGCCTGCGGCGCCGTATCTCGATCGCAAGGTTCGCGACGTGCCGCAGTTGGCCGAAGTGTGGAGCTACATCAATCCCTTCATGCTGTACGGCCGGCACATGGGCTACAAGGGCAACTTCGAGAAGGCCGTGCTCGACCGCGAAGACAAGGCTCTCGAGTTGTTCCATCAGATGGAAGAAGTGCGCGCCGACGTCGCGCAGTGGCTAAAGGTTCGCGTGGTGTGGCAGTTCTTTGAAGCCGAGCGCAGCGGGAATTCGATCCACCTGTTCACGCCAGGCGCGGGCTCTCCGCTGCATACGTTCGACTTCGGACGTCAGGGGAAATCGGATGGCCTGTGCCTCAGCGATTACGTTCTCGATGCGGTGAACGGGCATCGGGACCACATCGCGCTGTTCGCGGTGACGGCGGGAGCGGGCGTCCGGGCACGGGCGGAAGAGTGGAAGCAGAAGGGCGAGTACTTCAAGGCGCACGCGGTGCAGGCGCTGGCGATCGAGACCGCCGAAGGGTGCGCGGAGTGGCTGCACCGGCGCATTCGCGAAGACTGGGGTTTTCCGGATTCGCCCGCAACGACGATGCAGGAGCGCTTCACGTCGCGGTATCGCGGCAAGCGGTATAGCTTCGGGTATCCGGCATGCCCGAACCTGGACGATCAGGCGGGATTGTGGAAGCTGATTTCGCCGGGAGACATCGGCATCGAACTGACAGAAGGCATGATGATGGATCCGGAAGCGAGCGTAAGCGCGTTGGTGTTCCAGCACCCGGATTGCGCGTACTTCACGGCAACAGCGTCCGACGAAGTGGCAGAGTCTGTTGCGATCTGAGCGCGGCTAACGAGGCGCGCGAGCGCTGTCGGCACGATCAGCCACGACGTCCAGAACTTCATCGAGATCGGCGTCCTGAACGGGGCGCGCGAGTGCGAGATGCTCGGAACCCGAGCGGTGCAGTTCCGGATCAAAGCCATCGGTGACCAACACAATGGCGGCGGTGTGCACGCGGATGCGCTCAAACATGTCCATCCAGTTGGGATTCGCCGGACTCGCAGCGAAAAACACGCAGTCGAAGCGCAGGCGTTGGACGAGGTCGACGGCTTCCTGGCTGGATGACACCGGCACAGCGCGATGGGCGCGATTACTCAGCAGCACGACCAGCAGCCGCTGCGCGCTGACATCGGGATCCACGACGAGTGCCGTGATGGGGCGCAGTCGTTTCGCCGGTTCCCTGGAGGCGGCCGTCGTGCGCGTGATCTCGACGGGCAGTTCCACCTCGAACTTCGCGGTCGCGCCTTTGGTCCGGTAATAGATCTCGCCGCCGTGGGTTTGCAGAATGCCACGGCAGACAGCAAGGCCAGCGGCCGCGGAAAGGCCGCCTTCCGCGTCGTCGGCAAGAGTATCCTGTCCGTTGGCGGCGACCGGAAAGGCGATCTCGACCAGGATGCGGCGCGCGATCAGGCTGGTGGCGATTGAGATCGACTTCTCGCTGACGTGGCTCCACTGCTCCGCACACTGCTCCGCGTGCACAAGCAGGTTGAGGAAGACCTGCTCGAGTTGCCCTTGGGCGCCGTGGACGAAAATGAGATCGGCCGAGAGACGGCTGTGAACATGCAGGCCCTGCTTCTTCCATTCGGGCTGACGGAACTCCAGCAGGCGCCCGAGCAGTTCGTTGACTTCGATCGGTTTGGCCGCGGAGTCTTCGGGGCGAGCGAATGAGACTAGCCGGGAGACGATTTCCGAAGCGTGGCGGGCCTCCGCCGACAAGGCGCGCAGGTCGCGGCCGAAGCCTCCGGATTGCGTAGCGGCGAGCGATGTGGACAGTGCGAGAATCGTATCGAGCGGCGCACGCAACTCGGCCGCGACGCCTGAGATCAACTGGCCGGTCGCCGCGAGCTTTTCGCTGCGGAACAGTTGCTCGCGAATCATCTGCTGCTCCTGCAACTTCAACGCGGTCGCCACCTGATTGCCGATGTGCTGCGCCGCGGCTTGTTCTTCCCGCGTGAAGAAATGCGGCCGTTCCTGGATCGACAGCTCCAAAACGCCAAGCAGTTCCTGATGCGCAAACATCGGCACGAACAGCGCGGCGCGAGGGACGTCGGAACGAGACGCGGCCTTCAAGAACGGGGTGCGGCGCGTATCGGGAATCGACAGCAGGCGGCGGTTGCGGAAGCACACCGCGACACCGGTGGGCAGGCCCGGCGGAGGCGCATCGACGGCAAAGGCCACCGGCTCCGGATGAACCGGCGACACGACGCGCTCGAGCGAACGCGTACGGAGGTTGAACAGGTAGAGCCGGACCGAGGTCGCGGCCGTAACCCGCGGCAGCACGCCAGCGAGCCGCTTGGCCAGATCGGCGGGCGTGGAAGCGGCGATGATTTCCTCGCTCAAAGAATGGAAGATCCGCATGGAGCGGCGCTGGATGGCCATTCGCCGCTCGCGAACCCACCAGATGAACAGCATGAACGACGTGGCGCCGAGCGCGGACACCAGCAGCAGAGGCGGTAAGAAGGTGCGCCGTTCGACCAACGAAACGTTGTCCGTCTCGTGCATCATGATGGCGAACGCGCCATCGTAGCGCGGGCGATCTAAGTTCGGTACGAGGATACCGGTGACACGAGCACGGTCGCCGGCACCTAGAAAACCCAGGCCGGCCGCCGTGCCGTCGACCTTGGGAAGAAACGCGCGAACCAGAGATCCGGCATAGCCGATCGTTATTACATCGGCCGCTGGACTAATGTCGACTGCTGTCACCAGGCTTTCCGTAGTGACAAGAACTGCGAGAAGTCCAAACGAGCGCAATTCATCGACGCCAACGCGGAGGGCGGCAGGCGGTTGACCGGTTCCGATCCGGGTGACCGTCGCAACCTTCAGCACAGGCATCCCGACAAGAATTGTCACGATGCCGGACGCTTCAATGCGATCCCCAGCCCTCAGGGCCGAGAGTTCCGATTCAGATCCAGTGAGCGCGAATCCATGATTGGAAGCATCCTGAATGGGAAGCAGGGCATTCGCACCGATGCGATACAATTTCGTTGAAACGACACCCGAAACGGTAATACTTCGATCCACGTAGGTAGGCGTGTAATCGCGGCCCGTGCGCGATGCCGCCCGTTCGAGCGACAGGCGCACTTGGCCGATCGCGCTGAGCGGCGCGATGCCGAGAACGAGGATCGCGATTAGTTGCGGGGCTGCGCGCGCCTTATCCATACGTCAAGTTCCGGATCGTGAAAGTCGCGGATATGGAGGGCCACTCCATCCAGGCGATCGGCTGTTGTAGTGACGCCGACCACGCGGATTCCGGCGGCACGCGCGGCGGCAACGCCAGAGGGGGAGTCTTCAAACACGACACAACGGGCCGGTTCCACGCCCAGGCGCGCCGCGGCCGTGAGATAGATCTCAGGGTGAGGTTTCGGAAATTCCACCTGCATCCCGTCGACAATCGTCTGAAAAAAGGGACGAAGCTGAGCCGTATCGAGAACAAAGTCGACGTTCGCGGGTTCGGCATTCGTGCCGAGAGCCTTGGGAACGGAATGGTGACGGCTCAAAAAGGCGGCAATCCCGGGGACGAGATGCGCGTCGAATTTCGGCGTCATCATTTCCCGGAAAAGCGCTTCCTTTGCCGCACCGTGACGAAACACCTCTGCCGGCGCGAGTTGGCTGCCGAAATAGGCTTCTACAATCTGATCGTTACGGCGACCGTGCATCCGGGCTTCGATGTCGCCCGGGTCGATGCCGTAACGGCTCAAGTAGATGCGCCAAGCCTCAGTGTGCATGGGCATTGAGTGGATGATCACCCCATCCAGGTCGAACAAAAATGCAGTCGCCACAGGGCTTAATCCCAGCAATTGGCTGAAGGATAGCACACAGAGAAGGGGAGGGATTCGGAAGCCGGGAGAACGGACTCCCCGGGTCCTCTAACCAAGACGGCGCAACGGTTTGGAACTTCCAACTATGTCATACTAAAGGTTCTTCGTCTGTCGTACGATTAATTCCTAGTCATTCGCAGCGTTTTGGCAGCCAGCATGCACTTCATCCGGTCAGGAAGCGTGATGATGCCACGGATGCAAGTACTTACGGGAAGCGATGAGAAAAACTTTCCGGAGTGCGGGCAGCAGAAGTTACCGGGGGTCGAAACGGCGCTTCTCCGCGGGCGGCCTCGACGAATCGCTATCCCGTTGAAGCAGATGCGCCCGCGGACTTAGCTCCAAGGGTCCGGCCGGTTCAAGTTT
>JAYVTO010000218.1:0-14717 GCA_043788745.1 Acidobacteriaceae bacterium | reverse complement strand
CGTTTTAGCCTTGACTTCGCTGTCGGGGGGGGGGGTATAAGTTAGGAGACAGGTGGTTTGTTCCATGAGTAAAAATCCATTGCTGTGCTTTTTATCGTCCTCCTGAGTGCCGCTGTCAATGCCAGTTCCCAGGATTGTGCGAAGTATTGTGGTTTCTATCCCTCCGGGTTCGGAACGAGGTATTCTCCCGATTGCCCGGGAGAACTTTGCCGTTGGACGAGTTGCAGTCGTGGGGGCTCCGCCTGTACTCCGTACGCGTGTGATGGCGACACCTACTCGGACAATTGTGAGTTCTTCAACTTCTGCCCTTGTTATTAATCCGACAAAAGCGAATCAGAAAGGAAATATATCATGAAGAAGTCGACTCCAATTCGAATCATCGCCGGACTCGTAGTATCTGGTGGCACCATTCTGGCAATCGCTTTGCTTTGGAATAGGACTCCCGCGGTGAGGGCCCAGGGCCCTGCCACGCAACCATTCCTGGCGACTCTTCAAGAAAGCGTCGTGGGCCCGGCTGGGAGACAGGCTCAGGGTATGAAGCTCACAACCGCTCTTCGCGCCGATGGCTCGACCGTCGAGATCATCCACGTAAACGCCACTGCTGAAGGTCGTCTTCGCCTGGCTTCGGGCCTCTCTGTCGACTATGAACGCCAATCGCAACTCAAGAGTTCGATGCAGTTTTCAGCGGCGGAGAGTAAACAGAAGATGGATTCCCGTCTAGATCCGGCGTCGGGCTGCCTTCGGACCATCGCTGGCTATGCGGATGCGGGTTCTGTGCCGGCAGGTCGGGAGAAGCTTTCCGGCGAGGATGTGTATAAGATCGTGCAGGACTCTAAAACGGTGACCATGACAGTCTGGAGAGCACCGGCGCTCGGCTGCCTCGAACTACGACGGATTGCTCAGTTCAAGGACGCAACCGGGGCAGTCAAGGATTCCAGCGAACTTGTGCTAACTTCGCTGGCACGCCAGGACCCACCCGCAGACCTGTTCGCTGTCCCGGAGTTCACCGAAGTCGCGCCCTCGGAGTTTTTTGGCAAGCGTGGATACATGCCCGGAAGAAATCCGCAAATGGATCTAGGCATGAAACAGCGCGACGAAGCCTACAACGCACATCGACCCGCCGCAAAATAGTTCGTAGAGGGTCAAGGTTTGGGGTAGAGAGAAGCGGGCCGAGGCGGCCCGCTTCTCTGTTTCGTGTGCCGAGCATGTTTGACAGCTTGGGACAAGAAACAATGGGGACAAAGACCTCAAAGCCCATTTCTGTTGAGAGGTTTCCGGCTCGGACGCGACTGATTCCATGAATGCCTCGCATCGCACGACTCGTCATTCGGGGACTTTCGCATCCCTATCACGCAGCGTGGAAACTATAGACAGAAGGTCTTTTATCGCGACGAGGACTGCCTTTTCTACCTCGCACTCTTGCTCGAGTTTTCGGTTCACTGTGGCGTTTCGATCCTGGCCTATGCGCTGATGCCGAATCAGGTCCACATCGTGGCGACTCCGATGGAGCGGATTCGGGAATCGACCGAACACGGTTGGCCGCTGGGCAATGAGGAGTTCCTGAAGCGGCTGGAAACGGAGTTCGGGTCCAGCCACGGCGGCGGAAGCCGGGGAGGCCGCGAGTCGAGAAAAAGGCAGCAGAATCAGCGATTTCGGCGGGTCCAGTGGTCAGCGGGAGGAGGTCGGGCAATGGGATTTGAGGTCGTTGTCCCTCTTGGCCTTCTAGTTTCTAGTGCTATGACCGGCAAAAAGGATCTGCGGGAACTCCTGGCTCTACGTAACGCTGCCCACACAGACTAAGGCGACTGCCTACACCTCAGGCGATCCTACCCCTTCCGGGGTAGGGCTGTCGGGTACCATCCGAGTGTTCGCTAGGCCATTCACCGCATTGAAGTCCTACCCCTAGGGGAGTACTTTGGGATAGACGCGGCGTCGGACCGTTCCGCCCGGCGGCGTATTTTGGAGGGCCGGGGCCTGTGTGCGCCCTGGTCGGCTCCTGTCACAACCTTCCATGTAGGGAAGTTGGCGGGAAGCTGCAAGTCAGTAAGGGAGAGCCGAGGCACAGCGCGCGCCTCGGCTGGTTCCCGCCCCCGCGCAAGCCCAGTCACGGCCCTTCAAAACCAGCATTGCTTTGAAAATAAAGCTCTCGCCTTCGGACCAACCCTCGGATTCGTCCGCCTTTCGACTGTACTGCCCGCAGAGAGTGAGAACGTCGCCCCGCCAGTCCGTGGCTTCGTTCCGCATTTAGTTTGGAGCGCCTTTAGGGCGGGGATGAATCTGAGCACGGAACCCCGCCTGTAAGGGCGGGAAGCCAAGCGAGAACCAAGACCAGGAGCCATTTGACCGTGCGCCAGAACTTTCCCCTACGCGTCGACGCGGACCTCTTCGACGCCCTCAAGACGTGGGCGGACGATGAGCTTCGTCGCGCCAACGGTCAGATCGAGTTCCTGCCGCGTCAGTCATTGGAGCAGGCCGGCCGCCTGCCGAAAACAAAGATCAGGGAAAACTCCGACGCAAACCAACGCGAAGAATTCCCGTCTGAATGAAGGTGAAGCGATCCACCAGAAAGCGAATGCTAACAGCCGGGCTCTTCCTGGCGCTTGGCTTCGGAGGCGTGCAAGCGATGGCGAACCCCGCCATCACCGAGCCGCTCAACCGCTTTATTCACTTCTATCAGGCTACCGAAAGTGCCAATATTCCGATGTCCGGGTTCGAGCGCCTTCTCTACAGCCTGCTGCTAACAAGCCGCGGCTAGCCCAAACGCAAAAACGGGGACGCCCTTGTGAGGCATCCCCGTTCTCGTTGAGCAAGTGTGTCGAACTACTTCTTCTTCGCCGCAGTGCCCTTCTTTGCCGCAGCCTTCGGAGCGGCAGGCGCCGGAGCACCCTTCCAGCCCGTGATCTTTGCCTTCTCGACTTCGAACACAATCATGAAGGGCTCCTTCGTGTAGCTCTTCACCGTGCCCTCGAAGCTGATCTCGGCACCGGGCTCCATCTTGCCGGCAAGCGCCCCTTCAGCGAGCTTCAGCGTCACATCGCCGTTGCCGTCGACGATAGAGAGCACCAGTTCCTTGGGCTTGTTTTCCGGAGTCGCCGAAACCAGTTTGCCCTTGAATTGCTGGATGCCGTTGACGCCGCCCGGCATCGCCGCGTCCTTCATGTTCTCGTTAAAGTACTTGTCGCCTTCCGCACCGGTGATCGCGGTCTTGATGCTGTTCCACAGCGCGAGCTGGGGGTTCTTCTTGGCGAAATCCTCGTCGGCCAACAATTGTTCTTTCACGATTTCGGCGTTGCTCTTGATCTTGAAGTCCGCCGGCGGAATCGGCGATTCCTTCGCCTTGGCAAGCATCGCTTCGAGGCCTTCGTCCGAGCCGTGATACTGCTTGTACACTTTGGTCAGGTAGTCGCGAACCGACTTGCGATCGGCGGGAGGCAAGGCCCCCGTGCCGTCAAACGCCGCGGCGCGCGCGTAGTGATACAGCGCGATCGCCTGGCGCTCGATCTTCTTTTGCGCGAGAACCACGTTGCCCAGCCAGAACGAAACCTGGCCCGCGTTGGGGTCGAGATCGATCGACTTGAGGTAGGCGGCTTCCGCCTTCTCGTATTCCTTCTTCTTTTCCGCGATCCAGCCCATCGTCCGGTAGCTGAACACCTTCATGTCATTCTTCAGCTTTGGCCAGTCGCCCTCCTTGATCTCGGGCGGACGCTTGTCGCCGGCGAAGATGGCTTCGATGTTGTTCACCATCTGATTGCACGCCTGCTCGGCGTTGGTGTAGTCTTCGGCCGATGCCGGGTTGAACTGATAAATGTACTGCAGAATGGCCGTCAACGCGATGCGGTTGTTCGCGTCCGCCTTCAGAATCTCAAGCGCCATCGTCGTCGCTTCGCGGGGCTTATTCAACTGCTGGTAGGTGACGAGATAGATCTGCTGGCGGACCGAGCCGAACTCGGTATTGGAGTAGCCGGCCTTCCACTTGTCGAGATTCGCAAGCCGGGTTTGGGCGTTAGCGTCTTTCGAGATCAAATCGAAGAGGTCAAACTCCGGCCGGTCCTTCCACTGGGGTTGGCCTTGCTGGCCGAACACCAGCGAAAGCATCCCAGCCGCGGCTGTCAACAACAAAGTCCTCACGATTGCCTGCACTCGCAACCTCCCAAATCGTTTTCGAAAGAATTAGTAAACCGATCCCAAACTACGAATCCGGCGGGCACAATCTACCCGGCCTTTTCACTCCGGCTCCGGACGGGGGCAACAGAGTTACTTTTGCGGAGTATAGCGAAATGGCCAGGGCGCTGCAAGCCGGAGTCCAAAGCCGGAGTCCAAAGTCCGCCCTCAAACAACATGCCAAATGATCCTCTCGCGCTCTGTTGGACGCCGCACAGCGCGCAGAAGTTCCAGGAACGCCATTCCGTGGCGCGACCGTAAGGCCGCGCGTTTCGCGGCCGTAAGGCCGAGCGTACTCCATCTCACCAACGCCGCCCGTCAACCGTTCGATGTTTCACTCCGGAAGCGGCGCAACATCCGGCGCAACGCAATTGCTCCGCGCGTCCTCCGACCCTAGAGCGCTGGGGCGGGATGCGGAATACTTGGAGGCGCTGCCGGATCTTGAGGCCGGGCTCGATTGGGCCAAGCGGAACGGGTCTGCCGGCCGCGCGGCGGCGTCGGGCAGCAGCTATTCTTCGGCGCTGGCGTTCTTGCTGGCCGCGAGGCATCCGGGTGACCTGTCGGCGATTCTTGCGTTTTCGCCCGGCGAATATCCTGGAAAGCCGCGCCTCGTGCGCGATGCTGCCTCCCGGTTGACGCTGCCGATCTACGTGACCTCGGCGTCGTCGCGAGGGGAGATCGGCGCGGCGCGGGAGATACTGGCGGCGGCAGCCTCGAACACAAAGCGGCAGTTTGAAGCGAAGAAAGGCGTCCACGGGTCGAGCACTTTGCGCGCGGATGCGAATCCGGCCGGGACGGAGTCCAACTGGGCGGCGGGGCTCGAGTTTCTAGGCGGCGTGTTTCCGGCAGGCCGGTAAGGCTTGTTCGCGTATACAATCGAGGGCATGAGGCTTGTATTCCTGGCTGGTCTGCTGTGTTTGCCCCCTGCCTTCGCGGATGAGAAAGGCGATCGGGAGGACATCGAGAAGACGATTGCGGCGATGGAGGATTCGCCGTTTTCGGCGCGCTGGTATGCGCGCGGATTCCAGTTTGACGAAGTCGAACAACTGGGCTTCGGGTGGCTCTCCGCGCTCGGGGCGCAAGAGCCCGCGCCGGTCGCGATTTCCAAAGAGCCTTGGGGCGAGGCGACAATCGTCGGGCCGCGCATCCGCACGGTCGACGGAAAGCCGAAAGCCGTTGCCAATCGGTTGGAGGGAAAGTTTCGGGTTGAATCGATTCGGTTCGTTACGAAAGACATCGCGTTGATCGATGCTTCTTATTCACGAGGCCAGGGGCCCGACGCGGTGTTGTTGATTATGCACTGGCAGGACGGTGAGTGGCAATTTGTGTCGATTCGCAAGTTGATTCCGTAGCGGGCCCGCAGGCGCGGCCACGATGATCGGTTGCTTCCGGGCGTTGGGGTTAACATCCGCTCCCTACGCTCTCGCGGTTCTTCGAGGACTCGTGAGGGTTTGCGCGGCCCAGACTGGGTGGGGTCCGCTGCCGATGGCGAAGAATAATCGGCGGCTTGGGTTCAATAAATATTAAGATAGAGTCTCGGCGGGTACTCAAACTCTACTGGAAGCCTGCCGCCTATTTTCCAGATGCTGCTGCCGATCACATGGCCGGGGTCCCCGGCTCTCAACGTTACGGCTGTCCTCGACATCCTGCTGGTTGCATTTCTGATCTACCAATTCATGCAGATTGTGCGGGGACGCCGTGCTGCGCACATTCTTACGGGCCTGTGGATTCTGGGGATCGTGTATCTGCTTGCCGTGTGGGCCCGTTTGGAACTGCTACGCAGCGTGCTGACGGCGATTGCACCTTACACGGCGTTTGCGCTGATCGTGATGTTCCAGTCCGAGATCCGGCGGCTTTTGGCGCGGCTCGGACGGAGCCGCTTGCTCGGACTCGGCGGGCAGATCCAACGGCGCGAGGTGGCGGATGATATTCTGCTGGCGCTGCAGCAACTGGCGAGCCGGAAGACGGGCGCGCTGATTGTGGTCGAGCGCGATATCGGTTTGCGCACGTTCATTGAAAGCGGCGTCCAATTGGACGCGCAGATCTCTCGCGATCTGCTGTGTTCGATCTTTGAGCGCGGCGGAGCGCTGCATGACGGCGCTGCGATTGTGCAGGGAGATCGGATTTCGGCGGCGGCGTGCTTTCTGCCGCTGACGATGAATCCCCAGTTGTCGCGCGCGCTGGGGACTCGGCACCGCGCGGCGATCGGTATCACCGAGGAAACGGATTGCTTGGCGTTGGTTGTTTCCGAAGAAACCGGCCGGATCTCGATTGCGAGTTTCGGTGAGATCGAAATGGATGTCACGCTGCAGACGGTCGAGGAGCGGCTGACGAAACGCCCGCCGCAAGCGCGCGTGCGGCAAGCCGTAGAAGAGGCCGTGCATGCCGAGAGCGGGCGCATCGGGCGAAGTGGGGAAGTGCCGCCGCCCGTTGTCAAGGAGTCGCGCGCGGCAGGTACCGATCTATGATCCGGCGGCTACTGCTTGAGAATTTCTGGTGGAAAGCACTGTCCCTGATTATGGCGGTGCTGCTGTGGGTCAATTTCATCGGAGAGCCGGAACTGGTGACGACCCACAGCGCTCCCATTCTCTATCGAAATCTGCCGAGCGACTTGCAGATGGTCGCTGAGCCTCCCGAACGCGTTCAATTGGAATTGCGCGGTCCGACGAGCCGGTTGTCGGTGTCGAATCTGATGAAGTCGTCCGCGATTCTCGATTTATCCGATGTCGACCGGCCCGGCGAACGCACCTTCGACCTTGGCCCGCGGAGCGTCCAAGTGCCCGAGGGAGTCGTGTTTCTGCGCGCGGTTCCATCGCAACTGCGGTTGCGATTCGATCATCTGGTGTCGAAGGATGTTCCGGTAATTGTGCGTGTGGGCTTGCCGCCGCCTCCGGGTTACCGGTTGGTGCGTTATCAAGCAGAGCCGAAGCAGTTGCGCATCGTGGGGCCGGAACAACGAGTGGGTCAGGTGTCCGGCGCGCAGACGGATTCGCTGGACTTGAGCGCCGTCGAAGGCGAAAGCGAGTTTCGTGTGCACGTGTTTATTGCCGATCCGCAAGTGCGCCTGGAGTCCTCTCCGATCGTGAAGGTTCGGGTGTGGATCGAGAAGGCGCAGCAGTAGACCGAGTTCCCGATTGTCGAACAGATAGGCGAGACTTGAAGGACTTCCGACATGAATTTTCCTTCCATTCCATTCACGACCACGTACTGGGATCAGATCCTGCCGACGACGCACCCCGGCGAGTCCGGCTACGCGTTGTGGCGTACGCAGACATTCGGCGAAGTGCGGGTGCGCATGGTCGACTACTCGCCGGGTTACCTGGCGGATCATTGGTGCGAGAAGGGTCACGTGATTCTGTGCCTTTCGGGCGAGTTGACTACGGAACTTGCGGATGGCAGGAGTTTCACGTTGACGCCCGGCGCGAGCTATCAAGTCGGCGATGGGGATGCGCCGCATCGATCGAGTACGGCGACGGGCGCGCGGCTGTTTATCGTGGATTGACCCGCTCGCTTACGCTCGCGGTTCTTCGACAGGAGCGGGGGACGCTCGCGGTGCTTCGACAGGAGCGGGGGACGCTCGCGGTGCTTCGACAGGAGCGGGGGACGCTCGCGGTTCTTCGACAGGAGCGGGGGACGCTCGCGGTTCTTTGCCGGCGAGTGGCCGGAGGCTGAGGGTCGGATGTCGCGGGCCTGTGTTTATTTTTTCGCGTCTTGTGCCAACTGCTTCGCGATCTTGTCGGCGACGTCGGCGCTTGCGGATCGGAATTTTCCGCCGTGCGATTCCTGCGTGGTCGACCAGATGACGTCTCCCTCTTTGTTGACGAGGCGGACGGTTGCGAACGCTTCATGCTTGCGCTCTTTGATGTTTGACGATTCGTGCTCGCCGATACTGATGCCGGCGAAGCGCGCGCGATCGCTTTCGGCACGGCTATTGGCACGGGTATTGCTTCCGATGCCCGTGCTGGCGGAGATGCGGGCGTTGACGTTGTCGGACGATTGAAACTGATCGGTGTAGATGAGATCCTCGGCGCCGCCGCGCAGAATGGCGTCGGCTTTCTGTTCGTTCTCCGTGAGGATGAAAAGGCGCGTGGCCTGCAGGCTGGCGATGATGAGTTCGCGCAGTTGCGCGGCGGTTTCGCCGCCGGTTAGTCGATCGACATAGACACGCTTGATGCGCGGCATTTCGCGGGCGAGGTCCGTGGGTGCGTCGGCGGCGAAAGCTGCGGCGACGAACGCAAAGAGTGCGTAGCGAAAGGTCATCCCTTGCCTGCCTTCCGCGCTTCTTCGTCCTGGAACTGTATCTTCAGTCCGGTGCGGGCTTCGAGGCTGACGAGCAGCGAGCGGATGGATGACTTGTCGACTCGGAAGATCAACGCCTGCTGCGCGCCCTGCTCGTCTTTGAATCCAACTGTCAGGAAGTGGCTTCGCTTTTTCGAGAGGATCAGGATGGGCGAGATCAGTGCCGCGCTCAGGTAGCGCCGGTCCACCTTCTGACCGTATTCGACGAGGTTGATCTGGTCGTAGGCGACGCGAACGCTCGCCTGCTTCGAATAAAAGACGAAGAAGCGCTGGTCGGTTGTCTCCACGTTGCCGCCGCGGCCTTCCGTCAACTTTGCAACGGTGCCGCCAACGTATTCGGCGTGCCCGGCGTACGCCGCGAGAGCAGTCGAGAGACAGCAGACGAGAAGCTTCATGTACTCTAGGTGGCGGAACGCGGGAGAAGTTCTCTCTCGGAATCGCCTGAGTGGCCACTGAGACCTGCCGCGCGGATTCGATACTTTCAGGAATCGCCAAGGTACCGGCGGAATCCCTATGCTGGAGTTGTAGAAGTAGGTTGGCTCGCATGGCGTGGCTAAAAACTATGTTTGGAATGGACTCTTCAAAAACACAGGGGAACGACCTGCTGACGCCGGAGGACGCGGGCGCTGGCGTGATTGTTTCTTCCGACACGCGACGGGCGAACCGAATTCCTTCGGGGCAGTCGCGGACGTTGAAATGGCCGGTGTTGGATGCGTCGGGCGCTCCGCAGATCGATATGGCGACGTGGCGGTTCTCGCTTGAAGGGCTGGTGGCAAAACCGGTTTCGTGGACTTGGGATGAGTTCTGCAAGCAACCGCGCGTGCGGGTGTTTTCCGATTTCCATTGCGTGACGCGCTGGTCGCGGCTGGGCAACCTCTGGGAAGGCGTCTCGACGCGTGCGCTCGTGGAGGCGGCGGGCGGATTGTTGCCAAACGCCAGGTTTATTTTGGCGCACGGCTACGATTTTGGCTGGACGACGAACCTGCCGGTAGGGAACTTTCTCGCGGAAGACGCGCTGGTAGCGGTTCTGCACGACGGTGAGCCATTGACGGCGGAGCACGGCGGCCCGGCGCGACTGATCGTTCCGCGGTTGTATGCCTGGAAAAGTGCGAAGTGGGTTGCCGGCCTCGAGTTTCTCGAGAAAGACAAAGCCGGTTTCTGGGAGCGCAATGGCTATCACAGGCACGGCGATCCGTGGAAGGAAGAACGGTTCGGTTACTAGCGTGAACGATTCCGTGCGCTGGCTGGGACACCGCACCGTGCTGATTCGCTGGGACGGAATCACCATCCTCACCGACCCCGTTCTGGGCGAACGCTGCGGGATCGCTTTCGGCCCGATTCAAGTTGGTCCGAAGCGGCTGACACCGCCTGCCATGCGAACCGCGGAACTGCCGCCCATCGATCTCGTCCTGCTATCGCACGCGCACTTCGACCACCTCGATATTCCGACGTGGAAGGCGCTCGAACGCGCCAGCGCGGAGGTAATCACGGCGCGGGTGACGTCCGATTTCCTGCGCGTCGAGAAATGGAAGAAGGTGACTCAACTCGGCTGGGGCGATGAGGCGCGTTCGGCCGGAGTCAGTGTACGAGCGCTGCGCGTCCGGCACTGGGGCGCGCGGATGCAGACCGACCGGCACCGCGGTTACAACGGGTACGTTCTTGCGCGCGGCGGCCGCCGCATTCTCTTCGGCGGCGATACCGCGCATACGGATTTGCTTCGGCAAGCCCGGGCGCACGGCCCGATCGATCTCGCGATCCTGCCCATAGGCGCGTATGACCCGTGGATCTACGCCCATTGCACGCCGGAACAGGCGGTCGAGATGGCGAACGATGCCGGCGCGGAGCGCATTCTCCCCGTGCACCACAAGACGTTCCGGCTGAGCGCGGAACCGATGAACGAGCCGATCAAACGATTTCGCGAAGCCGCCCGAGACCGCGCCGTTGGCGGCGACGTGGGTGACGCGGTCTCGTTCGGTTAGTTGCGGGCGGCTAACACGCGGGCCCGTACGTGATTTCGTCATCCGGTTGCAATCGCGCTCTCACATACGACGGGTACGGTGCATGAATATGACGCGCTGCCACTCTCCTCGTCTTGTTTTCGTCGCGGTCTACGGATGTGACCGGCTAAAAACAGCCCCGGGCTGACGTCCGGGGTGATAGCCCCGCCGCCTACGGCGGGGCTCGTTTCGACCCGAATCACGCGGTCTTGGAACTAGATCCGGACGGATTGCACGGGTTCGCCGGGTCGAATCCTATGCGACTCCGCTTCGGTTGCGTACGTGGCGTCGAGCTTCGCGAGATAGAAGACCGGCAGGTCGCCGAAGTCCGCCGTATTCGGGGTCGGCTGATAGACGAGTACCGCGAGTCCGACAACCGTCGCGCCGTAAGACTCGACCAAGTGCTTGAGCTCCATCAGATTGCGGCCGGAGCGCAGAATGTCGTCGACGAGAACAACCTTCTCGGTCTTTTTGACTTCAAGGAACTGGCGGAACTGCTGCTTCTCGCCGGGCTTTTCGCGTTCGGCCCAATAGACACGAGCTGCGCGCAGTGCCTCGCAGACGCCATAGGCTATGGGCAATCCGCCGGTCGCGGGGGCCACAATCGAGAGTTCGGGAATGATGGCGCGAATTTCGGTATTCGCGCGCAGCAGCCGGCTGAGACCGACGCTGAGAATCTTCGCATGCTCGTAATGCCGCATGGTAACCGGCACCTGCAGGTACTTGTCGACGTGCAGGCCATCGGGGTAGACGAAGTGGCCGTCACGTAGGCCACCGGTCGCGCGCAACAGGGCGACGACCTCTTCTTGGGTAGGTACTAGATTCATACAATCAGTGCGCACCGCGGCCAGTGATCACGCTGGGGATCGTGCGCAGAATAATGCGCCAATCCAACCCGAGCGACCACTGATCGATGTACTGCATATCCATTTTCATCCAGGTTTCAAAGTCGATTGCATCGCGGCCGGAAATGGCCCAGAGACACGTCAATCCGGGACGCATCCGGAGCCGGCGGCGCTGCCATCGCTTATATTGTTCCACTTCCCCGGGTACGGCGGGGCGGGGCCCGACGAGCGACATATCGCCCTTCAGGACGTTCCAAAGTTGCGGCCATTCATCGACCGAAAACCTTCGCAGCCACTTTCCGACGGGTGTCAGGCGCGGGTCGTCGGCGATCTTGAACACGATCTCTCGCTCATTGCGGCCGGACAGTCCCGCCTTCAGAGATTCCGCGTTGTCGCACATCGAGCGGAATTTGTAGAACACGAACCGGCGTCCATTCAATCCGCAGCGCGTCTGTCTGAAGATCGCGTGACCCGGCGACGTCAGCCGGATGAGTGCGGCGATGAGCAGAAAAAATGGCGAGAGCACCACCAGCGCCGCGAGTGCCAGCGCGACATCGGTGATGCGCTTGACCAGCAGCCGGACTTCGTCATGGGGCGTCGCCGAGAATGTCAGCAGTGGCGCATCTCCCAGGCGGTCGAGATACACACGCGAATTAACGTGCGGAAAGAAATCCACCGCGACGCGCGTGCGTACGCCTTCCTCATCGCAGAGCAGGAACACTTCCTCGAGCTCGGCGAGACGCCGTGAATCGACGGCGAAAAGAATCTCATCGATCACGTTCTGCTGGAGCAGTTCCGGAATCTCATCGAGCGTGTGGACGGCGTAGCGAACTGGAAACTTTGCCAGCGCATCGGCGGATTCCGATCCGTCCGCGATGAATCCCGCGAGGCGAACTCCGTACGCTGCCGCCTTCTCCAACTGCTCCGCGACGCGTAACGCGCTATCGCCCAGCCCGACCACGAGAACGTAGTGCGGCTGCGCGAATCCACGGCGCATGGTGGCCGCGAGGCGCGGCGCGTTCAGTCGTCCCAGGGTGAGAAACGTCCAGGCGTAGGCCGCGAAGATCGCGACGAACAGCCGCGAGAGGTCCAGGCGCAGCATGTATTGGAGCAAGACCAGCGCAGCCGCGCACGCGACGGCTTGGCGGAACGTGTCGCGCAGGACGACCAGCGGGTGCGCGGCCTCCAGCCGTTCGTAGATCTGCCACCAGGATCCAGTGGCGACCCACGTAAGCGCGGCCCAGCTCAACAGCAACGCGCGCACTTCAGGCGTGAGGTAAAAAGCGCGCTCCACAATGCCAAGGCGCAACCTGGTTTCATAGGCCGCCCAGAAGGCGAGCGCGATGAAAAGGAGATCGGTGAGGGCAAAGAGAATGCGAGTGCGGCGATGGTGCCTTAAAAACACGGAGGGGCTGAAACGTTTCTGCTAGTCAGCATACCGCGATCCGGCAGTGCGGCGCTTTGGCTCTGCTCTTTTCCGCAACTTCAGACGGCTGAGCGACGTTACACTGAATAGTGTCGTTGGGTATTTATTCGATCCGTGGGCGGCGACTTTGTGCCGCGCTGCTGTTGCTCTCCGGATGCGCCGCGTTTGCGAAGCAACTGGAGCAGATGTGCGGAACGCAACGCGGCGGCGTGCGCGAAGAGGTGTTCCTTCACCAGCGTCACAAAGAGGTTCGGCAGCGCGCGCGCGCCAAGCTGCATTCAGCCGCGGCGGCGGATGTGGACCGCACCATAACCTCTGTCTCCGGCGACGTCGTTTTGATGGACGATCAGGGCGGCACGGTCGGCCTGCGCAATCCGTTCAGTTTGGATAGCCGCACGGTGATCTTTCGCCCGGCGGCCGCCAACGCGGGCAAATATACCTACTCAACCGGCGCGGAATCGTTTGAGATCGCGGCAGCGACGGCGGGCGTGCGCCTCGCGCTGGATGACGATGATAGCGCGCTCGTCACTTTGCCATTCTCCTTTCCGTTTTACGGGAAGTCGTATTCCCGCGTGTATGTCAATTCCGACGGCAACGTAACGTTTGGCGCCGGAGACTCGGGACAGGAGCGAGGCTTCGGGCGATTCGCTTCGGGCCTGCCGCGCGTTGCCGCGCTGTTCAACGATCTCGATCCATCCGTGACCGTGGAACCGCAAGGTGTTCGCGTGGCGGTGGAGCCCTCTCGCGTCGTGATCTCGTGGGTCCTGGTGCCGCAATATTCGACGTTTGGATTGGGCTTGGGCCAGACGTTTCAGATCCGGCTGTCCGCCGATGGCCTGGTGGAGATCGCGTTCCGCGGTATCAGTGCGTCGGACGCCGTCACGGGAATCTCGCCGGGCTCGCTCGCGATTCCGGGTACGCTCGTTTCGCTTGCGACCGGCAGCACCACCGAGTATGCCGGCGCGGTCGGCGAGCGCTTCGCGAGTTCTCCTTCGATCGACATCGTCACCGTGGCTCAGCGCTTTTATGAGACGCAGCAGGATGCCTACGACTACCTCGTGATCTACAATACGCTGGGAATTTCACCCGTTATCGGCGCAGTCGCGCAGGAGACAACGGTGCGCAACGACCGGTCGGGCTTCGGCGACACACTGGTGGCCGACGGCCCCGTGTTCGGATCGAAGCAGCGCTTGCAGGCAGTCCTCAACATGGGTCCCACGTCGCAATATCCGCTCGACCCGAACGCGCCCGTGCCGGCGAGGGGGGGGGCAGGCGATACACCGCTATCGATTCTTGGGCACGAGGCGGGTCATCTTTTTCTCGCGTTCGTTTCGGTGAAGGATTCGTTCGACTCCGGTGCCAAGCCGATGCTCGGACGAAGCGGCGTGCATTGGAGCTTCTTCTACAACTCCGAGGCGTCTGTGATGGAGGGCAACCGGATCGTAGACTTCGCGCCCGCGAGTCCGCAGTTTGCGACCACCGGGACCGTCCAACAGTATTCGCCGCTCGACCAATATCTGATGGGATTCCGCGCCGCCGACGACGTGCCGGATTCGTTCTACGTTGCTTCGCCGACCATCGGCGGAGGTCCGTCGCGCGCGCCGCAGTTTGGAGTGTCCTTCGACGGCGCCAAACGCCCGGCGCGAACGAAAGACGTCATTGCGATCGCCGGACGCCGCACGCCGGATTCCACCGTCGCGCAGCGCACTTTCCGCTTCGCCTTTGTCGTGTTGCACGCGAGAGGCGCTGTGCCGAACGTGGACCAGATCGCGCAGATCGAGAAGTATCGCAGCACATTCCCCGACTACTACGCGCGCGTCACCGGCAATCGCGCGACAGCCGACACGACAGTACGGCGCTCGGTTTCATTCAACGGTCGTCCGGCGCTCGGCGTGGTACAGAATCAGGCAGCAAAAGCCATGCTTCGGATTGACGTACCCGCTGAGAAGGACCTCGTCTTCACCGTGCAGACACCTGCGCGCTTCGTCA
>JAYVTO010000217.1:0-68158 GCA_043788745.1 Acidobacteriaceae bacterium | reverse complement strand
CGCATGCTGATGATCAATCCCTAGCATGCGCCCCTTCAGGCTCATCCTGCGTTAGAAACAGGCCCTCCTTCAGGCTCATCCTGCATTAGACAAGACTCTGTGGATACGGGGGAACCGGGGAATGATATCATTTCAAGGGATTCCCCAAAGCGGTCATTCGATCACCCGTCAGGTTCAATTATTATGCTCGGCAGCACCATACTTCACTACCAGATTGTCGACAAGATCGGCGCAGGCGGCATGGGCGAGATTTATAAAGCGCGCGACGCGCGGCTGAACCGCTTTGTCGCGATCAAAGTTCTCTCGCCGGGCGTCGCGCGCGATGAAGAGCGCCGCCGACGGTTTTTCCAGGAAGCGCAGGCGGCGTCGGCGCTGAACCATCCGAACATCATTACGATTTACGACATCATTTCCGACGGGCCTGTCGAGTGCATCGTGATGGAATACGTCTCCGGCAAGACGCTGGCGGATCTGATTCCGCCCACCGGGATGTCGGCGGCGTTGGTGGTGCGCCTGGGCGTGCAGACGGCGTCGGCATTGAACGTGGCGCATACCGCTGGAATCGTCCATCGCGATCTGAAGCCGGGCAACATCATGGTGACGGAATCGGCGCTGGTCAAGGTGCTGGATTTCGGTTTGGCGAAATTGTTGGACGCGGGTCCGGTGGCGCAGTCCGACGAGACGCGTGCAATGGGCCAGCCGATGACCATCGAAGGTTCGATTATCGGGACGGTTAGCTACATGTCGCCCGAGCAGGCGCAAGGCAAGCGGATCGACGCGCGCACCGATATCTTCTCGTTCGGCACGGTGCTGTACGAAATGGCGACGGGCAAGCGCGCGTTTGAAGGCGATAACACGCTGAGCACGTTGACGGCTGTATTGCGCGACGAGATCCGGCCGGTGGCCGATTTCGTACCGAATTCGCCGCCTGAGTTCGATGAAATCATCCAGCGCTGCATGCGCAAGAATCCGGACGACCGCTATCAATCGATGCACGAGGTGGAGGTCGCGCTCGGTGCGTTGAAGAAGGGCTACGACTCGGGGAACTTCGGGGCCGCGCCGGCATCGCTGCTGATGACGCCGATGGCCGGGAATCCGCAGCCGCCGTCGATTGGGATGCAGCCCACGCAGGCTGCAATGCAGCCGCCGTCCCTGATGAGCGGACCGCCGTCGATGTCCGCGCCTCCGGCTGTGGCCGGCTATCCGCCGCAAGGAGGCTATCCGACGCAACAACCACCGCTCTACGCACAGCAACCGCCGGCGCAGATGTATCCGCCTCAAGGGCAGCAGCCGCCGTCGATGATTTCGCCTCCACCTCCATCCGGAGGTCCGGCGGCTGCTCCGCAGGCACAGCAAGCCAATGGAGCGTCGACAAAGAAGAAGGGTTCCCCGCTTGCCTTGATTGCCGGAATCATGGTGTTGCTGGGCGCGATCGGCGGCGGCGTGTGGTTCTTCCTGAATAAGGATCAGGCCAAGGCTCCGGAGCAGGTGGCGCAGAATGCGCCGCCTGCCGTGACGCCGCAGCCCGCAACTCCGGATCCGGCGACGCAGCCTCCGCCAACGCCGGTTGTTGAGACTCCGCCCGTTCCCGAGAAAGCTCCGGAGAAGGCCCCGGAACAGAAAGCCGCGCAAAAGACCCCGGCCCAGAAAGCCGCTGACCAGAAGGCAGCGCAGAAGCAAACCGATCAGAAGGCGGCGGGGCAGAAGAGCGCTCCCACGCCCGCGCCGGAGCAGCCCAAGCCTACGCAGCCGCAGAAGCAGGCGGAGGTGAAGCCGGCAGTGCCCGTACCTGTGCCTGTCGCCGCACCCACGCGCAGCGTTCCGGTGCCGGATGGCACGCCGTTCAGCATCACACTGGTCGACGACATCCCGGCCGACGCGGAAGAAGGCACGACGCTGCGATTCATCGCGACCCAGGACCTTAAGGCCGGTGGCGCAGTGGTGATCGCAAAGGGCGCGACGATCACAGGTGCGATCTTCGAAGGCAAGAAGAAAAAGGTACTCGGCATCGGCGGGAAGATGACGCTGCGCATGCTGCAGGCGACCACGGTGGACGGTCACAAAGTGAACGTTCGCGCGACTGCGGGGACGCGAGGAGATGGTCCGGCTCGTCGGTCTGTCGAGGTCCCGGGCTCGAAGCCGAAGGATCTGGCAGCCGCCAAGGGTGCCGAATATGTCGCTTATATTGACGGCGAAGTGACGGTTTCGGTCAAGCAGTAAAGCGGCCTTTTGCGTTGTTCGCCGCCGACGTAAACACCGATGCGTTAAGCCCGGGAAACGGCTAGACTTGTGGGAATGAAGCCCGCCATCCTTGGTCTCATTGCCGCCGGACTCATCGTTTTGGCGCAAGACGCGCCCACGATCCGTGTCACGACGCGACTGGTCGAGGTCAATGTCATCGTCCGTGACAAAGGCGGACCGGTCGGCGGGCTCACGAAAGAGGATTTCACTCTATTTGAAAAGGGAAAGGCGCGTGAAATCGCAGCTTTTTCGATGACCTCGGCCGCTCCGTCGGCCGCTCCGCCAGCGACCGTGAAGATGCCGCCTAATATCTTTTCAAATCGCTTTGATCGCAGTGCGGCGGCGCCGTCGATAATGACCGTCATTTTAATCGACGGTATCAATACGGATTTACTCGACCAAGTTCTTGTACGCCGCAGCGCGATCGCCTTGTTGAAGACGCTCAAGCCGGGCGACCGCGTCGCCTTGTACCAACTCGGTCGAAGCCTCCGCGTCCTATACGATTTCACTGACGATTTTGACGAACTTCGAGCTGTACTCGCGCGCACGACCGGCGAGTACAGCAGCCAACTCACCGATTCCACATCCCGTGTTTCAGATACGGGCGTCGGCGTGTTGGACGGGCAGTTTCAGGAACAAAACGATCAGATCATGGCTCTCGCCCAAATCGATCGCGCGCGGCGGACCACCGATGCGTTGGCTGCCATCGCGCGCCACATCGCCGTCATCCCTGGACGCAAGAACCTGATCTGGGTCTCAGGCAGTTTTCCGATCGGTATCGGCAACGAACTCGAAATCCGCGCGCTCGCCAACGCGATGCCCAGCGCGAGCCGCAAATCGTCACCCGCCATGGAGGGGCTGCCCGAACTTCCCAGCACGCCCGGCTTTGGCGGCGCGCAGTCTCCCCAACAGTTCACGGGAGAGATTCAGAAGTCCTGGCGGGCACTCAATCAGGCCAACGTTGCCGTGTACCCCGTCGACGCCCGCGGCCTCGTCGTGCAGGATATCGCCATCGCCCCCGGAACGAAACCCAAGTTCGTAGTCGGCCCCAGCGGAATCGATACGATGAACCTAATCGCGGCGCGCACCGGCGGCAAGGCGTACTACAATACGAACGACCTGACGAACGCGATGCGCGAAGCCATTGACGACGGTCAAGTGACCTATACGTTAGGCTTCTATCCCAAAGCAAACGAACTCGACGGTAAGTTTCACGAACTCAAAGTAAAGACGACGCGCCCCGGTTTGGATGTCCGTGCCCGCACCGGATACTTCGCGCTCGAAGAAGCGCCGCGCACCGCGCAACAGATCCAGGAAGACCTGCGGACCGCCGCAACGCGCGCGCTTGAGATCACTGAGTTGGGCGTATCCGCCCGCGTCGACCTGCTCTCGGGCACGCCGCCTTCGTTGCGCGTTGCCGTGTCGATAGATATGTCCGACGTGCGCCTCGAAAAGAAAGACGAGAAGTGGGTGGGCAAACTGGAACTGTTCCTGTTTCAGACCGGGCCGGATGGCGCCAGCCTTGATACAAGCACCGCCGCGATCCCGTTGAACTTTACCGAGGAGCAGTATCGCAACGCCGCGCGTGAGGGCATTGTCGTGTCGAAGACGCTGAAAGCCATCGACGGCGTGCGGCAGGTTCGCGTGTTATTACTTGACCGCTCGACCGGAAAAATTGGTTCCCTCCGCATGCCGATGACGCCAATACGCGCCGCCGCAGAAAAGAAAGCCGCGAAGTAGCAGAGCGGTCGGCGTGAGAACTGCAAATACTACGCGGTCGCCGTTACTGGAACCACCGTCTCCCTGGAGCGGAACCACAAGACAACGCCCAGCAGGAACAACCCGACCGAAATCCACTGCGTGATCGATAACGGACCGCCAAATGGCAGCGCCTGCGCGTGGAAGCGATAGAACTCGACGGAGAAGCGGACCACGGACGACAAAACGAGGTACTCCGCCAGAATCCGGCCGGCGGCGTGCGGCTTCGCAAAGCGTCGCCACAGGTAGACGAACAGCAAGCCGAGCAGCGCCATCTCGTACAACTGCGCGGGATGCAGCGGAACGCCGAGCGGCACTTCGCTGAATTCCTGGACTTCACGATTGCGGTAGATTATCGCCCACGGCCGTTCGCAGTAGTCGCCCCAGCAGCAGCCCGCGGCGAAGCAGGCGATGCGCCCGATGGCGTGGCCGATGGTGAGGCCCGGCGCGAGGGCATCCGCAGTGCGCAGAAACGGCAAGCCCGTGCGCTTCATGTAGATCACGGCGAAAAGCAGCGCAAGAATCAGGCCGCCTTGAAACACGCCCGCCGCTTGCAGCGTCGCCAGCGAGAAGATTTCTTTGGGATTTGCGGCAAACTGCGGCCAATCGAACAGGATCATGAAAATCTTCGCGCCCAGCAATCCGGCGAGCGCGACGTAAACGGTGAGGTTCGCGATTTTGTCCGGATCGAGGCCGATGCGCTTTGCGCATTTCTGCGTCACCCACAGGCCGACGAGAAACGCGATAGCGACCAAGAAACCGTAGGTCGGGATGTAGAACGAGCCGAATGAGATGAGTTTCGGAAGCATACGAACCTAAGAACTGGCGACTCCTGGAGGAGCGGCCTGCGGAGCTTGCGCGTGGCTTCTCGATCTCCACATGTCGATTAGCAGCAAAGCGGCACCCACCGTAATCGCGGAGTCGGCAATATTGAACGACGCAAATTCGTACGCCCCGAAGAAGAATTGCAGGAAGTCGGTGACACTGCCCACCAGGGCGCGGTCGTACAGATTGCCGATCGCGCCGCCGAACACGAGGGAAAGCGCGGTGCGCAGCAGCGGGCTTTCCTGCAATCCGCCGCGCTCCGGACGCCAGAGCAGTAGGGCCAACACAATCAGAATCGCAGTCGACATTCCCACGAGCAGCGGCCATCGCCACACGGTAGGCGCGTCGTTCAGAAATCCAAACGCCGCTCCACGATTCTCCGAATGCACGATGTTGAAGAAATCCTGGATCACCGGAATGCGATCCCATTCCTTCACGCGAGCCTGGATCGCGAGTTTCGTCGCGCGGTCGAGCGCGAAGATCACGGTAACGATCAAAAGCGAAACCAGTCTCTTGTTCATGTCAATTCCGCCGGCGTGGTTTACGCCGTCACACCCATCTCAACCAGCGCATCTCCGCAAGGCTTGCACACGCTCGGGAACGCAGCCACCGCGCCCGTATCGTGCGTGTACTTCCAGCAACGTGCGCATTTTTCGCCGGTTGCTCGTTCCACCTTTACGGATGCTTCGACCGCCGAACCCGCTTCGAGCGATACTTCGGAAACGATAAACAGGCCCGGCAACTGCGCCGCGTATTTTTCGAGCAAGGGCAGCCTATCGCCGTTTGCCGCGACCGTCACGCGCGCCTCGAGCGGCGCGCCGATCACCTTCGCCTGACGCGCGTCTTCGAGCGCCTTCAGCACTGGCTCGCGGAGTGCGATCAGCTTATCCCAATCGGGGACGCGGGTTCGTTGTTCGTCGCTCAAGCCGAGCGTCACTTCGCCGGGCTCGGGGAAGAGCGCACAATGCACGCTCGCCGGCGCACCGGCGGGCTTCATCGTCGTGTAGGTCCAAGTCTCTTCGGCGGTGTACGTCAGAATCGGCGCGAGCAATCGCACCAACGCGTAATGCACGCGGTACAGCGCCATCTGTCCGCTGCGCCGCGCGGCGGAATCGGTCGCGGCCGTATAAAGCCGATCTTTCAAGACATCGAAGTAAAGCGAACTCAGTTCGGTGGTCGCGAAGTCGTAGATCGCACGGTACGCGCGGTGGAACGCCAACTCCGCGTAGAATCCGCGAACTTCCTTGATCAGGTCTTCCGTCTTCGAGAGGATCCAGACGTCGACATCCTGCATCTGTGCCGGATCGACGGCATTCTTGGCCGGATCGAAATCGTGCAGATTTCCGAGCGCATAACGGAACGTATTGCGCATCTTGCGATACGCCTCCGACAAACGCTGCAGAATCGTCTTCGAAAGCGTGACGTCTTCGGTGAATTCGACCGACGCCGTCCAGAGGCGCACGAGATCGGCGCCGTATTCCTTGATGATGTCTTCAGGCTCGATCGTATTGCCGAGCGACTTCGACATCGCCTGGCCTTTCTCATCGAGCGTCCAGCCGTGCGTCGCGCACTCGCGATACGGCGAATCGCCGCGCAGCCCGACGCCGATTAGCAGCGAGGAATGGAACCAGCCGCGATACTGATCGCCGCCTTCCATGTACAGATTGGCCGGCCACGGCAGGCCGTTCTTCTCGCTCAACACGGCGAGATGGGAAGAGCCGGAATCGAACCAGACGTCGAGAATGTCGGATTCTTTGCGGAACTCCGCACCGCCGCACTGGTCGCACTTGGTGCCCGCCGGCAGCAGTTCCGCCACCGTTTTGTCGTACCAGTAATCCGCGGTGTGCTGCTTGAACTGCTCCGTAATCGACGTCAGCACCTTCGTGTCGGCGAACTGTGCGTTGCAGCCTTCGCAATAGAACATCACGATCGGCACGCCCCACACGCGCTGGCGCGAAATGCACCAGTCGGGCCGGCTCGCAATCATGTTGCCGATGCGGTCTTCGCCCCATTTCGGATGCCAACCGATGCGCTTGATCGCTTCGAGCGCATTCTCGCGCAGCGACGTTGTATCGCCTACAGCGATGCGATCCATGCCGATGAACCACTGCTCGGTCGCGCGATAAATGGTCGGATTGTGGCAGCGCCAGCAGTGCGGATAACTGTGCTCCAGGTTGCGCTGGCCGAGCAGTGCGCCGTGATGGCTAAGGAGATCGTTGACGATTGGGTTTGCTTCCCAGATCGTTTTGCCGATCAGTACATCGGGGAGCACGCCCGGTGCATCTTCGACGTGATAGAAGCGTCCGCCCGCGTCGATCGGGCAGTACACTTGCATGCCGTATTGACGGCCGACGGCGTAATCCTCCGCGCCGAATCCCGGTGCCGTGTGGACAGCTCCCGTGCCTTGCTCGAGCGTCACGTGATCGCCGAGAATTCCCAGCGAATCGCGATCGAGGAACGGATGACGGAAGACGGCTTTGTCGAGCACCGCGCCTTCGAAACGCGCGACGACTTCCGGATTCTCCCATTTGCAGGCTTCCGCGGTTGCTTTCAGGAGTTCTTCGGCAACGATATAAACACTGCCATTCACGTGTACCGCGACGTAGACGAACTTCGGGTGATAGCAGATGCCGAGGTTCGATGGAATCGTCCATGGCGTGGTCGTCCAGATCAGGCCGTAGACGTCTTTGCCGGCGAGTGCAGGGTCGATCGCGGCGGCGTCCGACGTCAACTGGAAGCGCACCCAGATCGACGGGCTCGAATGATTTCCGTATTCGACTTCGGCTTCGGCAAGCGCGGTGCGATCGTGGATGCACCAGTTGACGGGCTTCAGCCCTTTGTAGACGTAGCCCTTTTCGAGGAAATCGACGAAGGCCTGTGCGATCACCGCCTGATACTCGGCCGACATCGTCAGATAGGGGTCGAACCAGCGGCCGAAAACGCCCAGGCGGATGAACTGTGCGCGCTGCGTCTCCACCCATTTGCCCGCGTATTCGCGGCAAACGCGGCGAATCTGCGCGCCCGTCATCTGTGCCTTCTTCGCGCCCAACTGTCCGTCGACCTTAATTTCAATCGGCAGGCCGTGGCAGTCCCAACCGGGAACATACGGCGAATCGAAGCCCGCCATCGTCTTCGATTTGACGATCAGATCTTTGATGATTTTGTTGAACGCGGTGCCGAGGTGAATGTTGCCGTTCGCGTACGGAGGTCCGTCATGCAGGACGTACGTCGGCCGGCCCGCGGACGACTCTCGAATCTGGCTGTAGATGTCTTCTTCCTTCCACCGCGCGAGCATCTTGGGCTCAGCCTGCGGCAGATTCGCCTTCATCGGGAAATCCGTCTTGGGCAGATGGACTGTTTTCTTAAGGTCTAGAGTTTCCATTAGGGGGAACTTCTATTATTGCGGATCGGCCACTGTGTCGCGCATTCCGCGAATCTTGGCCGGCCAAGAGTGCCGGAAATCTCGGGTGGAACCTGGGCGCATTCCATACTGATGATCCGGTGCTTCAATCCACCGTGTACGGCTTGTAGCTCTTCTCCACCAACACCTCCCGCGCGCGCTCGGTATCGGCCGGAGCCACATAGATAAACGCTCCCACACGCTCCGCGCGGAAAATGAGGCCTCCGGAGTACTTGTCGGGCTCGACCAGGTAGTCGAGCCCGCGCTCCGTCAGCAATTCTTCCAGCACCAGCGCCTCTTTCAACTTCTTCGCGATGTACAGGAGATCCAACTCCTGTTCGCCAAAGAAATCAGGCTCCTGCCGCATTAGCTTACTCGTTTCACGAAGGCGGCGTAGGCGTCTTTGCCCATCCACGCCTCAATCTTCCCAGCCGTAATTTCGAGGTTATGATACAGCTTCGGATTCCCGTAGGTTTCCCGCATCGCAGGCAGAATCGCCTTGATACGTTCGAACGTCAAGGCCAGTTCCAAGCCGCTTTGGAAGAACAGCTCGCCATTCAGCACGCCGGAATTGATGAACGACGCCACCATCTCCCAGTACGTCACCACCATGCGAAAGCTGGCGTTGGGACCCGATCCCGGAGGCACCATCTTCATCGCCTGCTCAAACGTAGTGACATTCTTGAACATTCCCGCGAACCACTCGCGGGCCTCGCGCATCCGTGGTTCGCGGCGCTGTTCATAGAGACGCAGGATCAGATTGACATCATCGTATGTAGGTTGACTCATAGCGTCCAGCCTAGCAAGACCGCCCAGCCGCGCGCCTCCACGTACACCCGCAAAAAGTGGTAGCCCTAGAGACATGAGAAGCACCACCTGGATCCTCGTTCTGATGCTCGGGACGTCGTTCGCATTCGCCCAAGGCCCCGCACCAACTGTCGCCGAGGCGCGCAAGTTCCTGGAACGTACCGAAGAAAAGCTGCTGCAACTTTCCAACGAATCCGGCCGCGCTAGTTGGGTGCAATCCAACTTCATCACCGACGACACCGAAGCTCTCGCCGCGCTTGCCAGCGAGCGCGCCATCAAAGCCACCATCGACTTCACCAAGGAATCCCGCCGTTACGACAAAGTAGCGCTGCCGCCGGACCTCGCCCGCAAGATGATGCTCCTCAAAAACGGCCTCGTCCTCGCCGCGCCATCCAACCCCAAAGAAAGCGCCGAAGTCACCCGCCTCGCGTCGTCGCTCGAAGGCGCGTACGGTAAAGGCAAGTACTGTCGCGACGTGCCAAAGTCCGCGGTCGCACCAACAGGCAACCAGTGCATCGATCTTGAGGACATCGGCAGAATCCTCGCCACCGGTCGGGATCCCAAGGAACTCCTCGACGTCTGGCGCGGCTGGCATTCGGTCGCTCGGCCGATGAAGAAAGACTTTACGCGTTTCATTGAACTCGCCAACAAAGGCGCCCGTGAAGTGGGCTTCAAAGATTCCGGCGCAATGTGGCGCGCCAAGTACGACATGCCACCCGACGCGTTCGCCACGGAACTTGATCGCGTGTGGGAACAGGTGAAGCCGCTCTACACATCGCTCCACGCCTACGTCCGCTGGAAACTGCGCGAGAAGTACGGCGACGTGGTGCCGTCGAGCGGCCCGATTCCGGCGCACCTCACAGGCAACATGTGGGCCCAGCAGTGGAACAACATCTATGACATCGTCGCGCCCAAAACCGGAGACAAGGGCTACGATCTGACGAAGATTCTCGTCGATCGCAAGACCGACGCGAAACAGATGGCGCGCTACGGGGAAGGCTTCTTTACGTCACTGGGCTTTGCCCCTCTGCCCAAAACCTTCTGGGAGCGCAGCCTCTTTACCAAGCCCCGCGACCGCGACGTCGTCTGTCACGCATCGGCGTGGGATGTCGACAACGACACCGATCTGCGCATCAAGATGTGCATCAACATCACAGCCGAAGACTTCGACGTGATCCACCACGAACTCGGCCACAACTTTTACCAGCGTGCCTACAACAAGCAGCCACTATTGTTCCGCGATTCCGCCAACGACGGCTTCCATGAAGCCATCGGCGACACAATCGCGCTGTCGGTGACTCCCGAATACCTGGTGAAGATCGGCCTACTCGACAAAGCTCCGGGAGCCGAAGGCGACATCGGCTTGCTCCTTGCACGCGCGTTAGAGAAAGTATCGTTCCTGCCTTTCGGTCTGATGATCGACCAATGGCGGTGGAAGGTCTACAGCGGCGAAGTGACGCCCGAAACGTACACGAAATCCTGGTGGGATCTGCGGCTGAAGTATCAAGGCGTCGCACCGTCGGTCGAGCGCAGCACCGAGGACTTCGACCCGGCTGCAAAATATCACGTTGCCGCAAACGTGCCGTACATGCGGTATTTTCTTGCGGATATTTTGCAGTTCCAGTTCCACCGCGCCCTGACGAAAGCCGCGGGCTGCGGTCCGGAAGTGAACGGCACTCCGCTGCATCGCTGCTCGATCTACGGCAGCGCCGAAGCAGGCAAGCGGCTCAACGCGATGCTCGAACTCGGAGCCAGCAAGCCCTGGCAGGAAGCGCTGTTCACGATGACCGGACAGCGTCAGATGGACGCCACCGCGATCCGCGATTACTTCGCTCCGCTGCAGAAGTGGCTGGATGAGCAGAATAAGGGTAAGCCCGTCGGCTGGTAGGCCGCTTAATCGAAAAGGCGGACAAGCGATTTGACTCTCACGCGAACAAGCGGAGGAACTTACCATGACGAATCTGGAAAAAATCAGGAAGGATCTGAGCCCTCATAGGCGCGCACACATCGCCGCCAGGGCAGCAGCTCTAATTGCAGAGGAGATGACTCTCCAGGAACTGCGCAAGGCTCGCAAACTTACGCAAGGGCGGCTTGCCAGAGCTCTCGGAATCAGCCAAGATGGTGTCTCCCGCCTGGAGAAGCGCAGCGACTTATTACTGTCGACTCTGCGTACGAGCGTCGAAGCGATGGGTGGGAACCTCTCTCTCATTGCCGAGTTTCCCGATCGCGCCCCCGTTGTATTTGCTGGTCTTTCGGACGAAAGCATGCCGCCGCGGCGCACTCGTGAAAAGTGACATCCCTCCAACGTTTCCTTATGTGCTATCGAGTACGCCCTAGTTTCTCTCGATCCCAGTGATATCCTTCCCGCATGCTCTTGGCACTCGCCGCACTCCTCGCAACGCTCGCGTACGCGCAACCCGCCGACTGGCCCCAGTTCCGCGGACCCGCAGGCGCCGGCCTCTCTTCCGACTCCAATCTCCCCGCCGAAATCTCCGCCCAAAAAAACGTTGCCTGGAAGACTGCCCTCCCGCCTGGCCATTCTTCACCGATCCTTGTGGGATCGCGCATCTTCCTCACCGCGATCGAGAACGAAACGCTGCTCACGCTCTGCCTGGACCGCGCCACCGGCAAAATTCTCTGGCGTCGCGAAGCGCCGCGCCCTCGCAAGGAAGGCTTTCAGAAAACCAACTCTCCCGCCGCGCCCACCCCAACGAGCGACGGCGAATCCGTCTTCGTTTTCTTTGGGGATTTCGGCCTGCTTGCCTACGGCGTCGACGGGGAGGACCGCTGGCGCCTTCCGCTGGGGCCGTTCAACAACCCGAACGGTCACGGCTCCTCGCCGATGATCGCGGGCGATCTCGTTGTGCTGATCTGCGACCAGGACACCAACTCCTACGTCATCGCTGTCGATAAAAAGACCGGCAAGCCGCGCTGGAAGGCCGATCGCGCTGGCATTCTCCGCGGCTATGCGACGCCCGCTGTTTTCCAGCCCCCGAACGCACCCGCGCAACTCATCGTTCCCGGTTCGTTCGAGTTGATTGCTTACGACCTCAAGACCGGCGAAAAGCTCTGGTGGGTAAACGGAATGGCTTGGCAGGTGAAAGGCGTTCCATTGATCGATGGAGACACGATCTTCTTCAACGCCTGGGAGAACGGCGGCGATTTCGAGACTCCGCCGAATGTCGATCCCTGGGAAACGATCGCCGCGAAGTACGACATCAACAAGGATGGCCGGCTGACGCCGGAAGAACTCCGCCCAATCTTCCGGGGAGGATTCCGCGACTACGACCTCAACAGGGATGGCGTCATGGATCACGACGAATGGGACGCCTACATCCGCCACCGGACCGCCACGAACAACATCGTTGCGATCAAACCAGTTGGCCGCGGCGACCTGACAAATCAGGTTCTGTGGCGCTACCGAAAGGCTCTTCCCAACACCGCCTCACCATTGCTCTATCAGGCAACGCTTTTCCTGGTGAAAGACGGCGGCATTGTCACCACACTCGACGCGAAGACCGGCGCAGTCCACAAGCAAGCCCGCATTCCCGGCTCCGCCGAACAGTTCTGGGCCTCGCCCGTCGGCGCGGACGGCAAGGTCTATATGCTGAGCCAAAGCTGCAAGCTCGCCGTGCTCAGCGCGAAACCGCAGTGGGAAGTACTGCGCGTGAACGACCTCGACGATGAATGCTTCGCCACACCGGCGTTGGCGGATCGAAGCATCTACCTCCGCACCAAGCACTGGCTCTATCGATTCGCGCAGAAGTAGCCGTCAACGCACTCGCGCGGAAGCCTTGCCCGGCGCGGTCGAATTTGCCGGCCGCGGGAAATAGACGATCGGCATATCGTGGCCGGAGATCCGCTCCGGCGGAACCGGATCGAGCGCGTTTGTGATCGCCGGATTCACAATTGCCGCACTCGACAGCAATACCGAGAAATACCAACGGGTCCAGAGCCAACCATTCTTTGGTTCCGAAAGCTTGAAGCGCCTCAAATGACCGCTGTAAACTGGGAGAGATTCCTATGAACAACATCGCAACACAGACTTCGGAAGAATTGCGCGAACGCAACAAGGTGCAACTTGTTTCGGGCGATCACGAGGGTGCCCCCCTGAACAAGATGCCCGCGGGTTTTTACGGCTTCACGTTTTCGCCCGCCAGTTTTGAAGCTCCGCTGTTCTTCCGGAATTCCTTCCTTTCCTTCGAGGTTCATCGCGTCGGCAACGACGCGCTGATTCTCGGCTACGTCGAGCCCGAAGTGGCGGCGGCGCTCGAAGGCGCGCAGGACGACGTGACGATTGACATGTATCCGGTGGCGAAAGAAAAGTCCACCGCGCTTGTCGCAATCACACATTCGCGGATGGCGAACCCGAAGCCTCCCGATCGCGCGCACTCGAATCGCATGCGCCTCACCGTCAAGCGCGCCTAGTTCGCGCGCAGGGGCTATAATCGCGGAAGCCGCGCCATGAACCTCGTCGTCGTCATACCGGCCTTCCGTCCCAATCAGGCGCTCGTGGATGTTGTCCGCGCGTTGGCCGCGCATTCGTCGTCCGCTATCGTTGTCGTCAACGACGGCAGCGAGGCGCGCTACGACTTTTTCTTCGACCTTGTGCGCGGCGTTCCAGGAGTGCAGATCGTGGCGCATGCGGTGAATCTCGGCAAGGGCGCGGCGCTCAAGTCTGGCATCAATCACGCCCTCCGGACGTTTCCAATGCTCAGCGGAGTGGTTACTGCCGACGCGGACGGGCAACATACTCCGGAAGACATTCAGCGCGTGGCAGAAGCATTGCTCGCTGATCCGTCGGCGCTGGTCATCGGTTCGAGGGGATTTGAGCACGGCGTTCCGCTGCGCAGCCGGATCGGGAATAGCCTGACACGCGGCCTCGTTAAGATTGTGCTCGGCCGCACGCTTCGCGACACGCAGAGCGGACTCCGTGGCATTCCGGCGTCGATGCTGCCGGAGTTGCTTCGCATCGAATCGGCGGGTTATGAGTTCGAACTCGACATGCTGACGGCGGCGAAGCATCGGGATTGCGCCATCCGCGAGATTCCGATTCAGACGATCTACGAACCGGGCAACCCCACGTCGCATTTCAACCCACTGCTCGATTCGGCAAAGATCACGTTCGTGCTGTTTCGCTTCGGCCTTCTGTCACTGACGACCGCGGCGCTCGACAACCTCGTTTTCTGGATGGCTTTTCGCTTGTCCGATGAGATACTGCCGTCGCAAGCAGTGGGACGCGCTGCCAGCGTGATCTTCAACTATGGTCTCGCCCGCCGCGCCGTATTCCTTTCCGCTGATCGGCATCAGGCGACTCTGCCGCGCTATCTTGCGCTGGTTGCGGTGAGCGGGCTGATGTCGTTCGGGTTGATCCATTTCCTGATGTATCTGTTTGAACTTCCGGTGATGATCGCGAAATTGTGCGCGGAGAGCGCCCTGTTTCTCGCGAACTTCGCCGTGCAGCGCGACTTCGTCTTCACGCGCGCCAAGTCCCGCGTGCGGGCCGCGGCTGTTGCTCCAGAAGACAGCGCCTTGCCGCGCGTCAAAGAAGCCAAAGTGGGCGAACCCGAGTAGATGCGCGTCGCGATGCGCATCGCTTTTGCCGCCGCGCTGGCGGCTCTTGTTTACGGCTTCTACGAAGCGAAGCTGCTCGCGCAATGGATCTGGACTCCGCTCGGTCTCAACCGCCTCATCGGCGTGGTCCTTGCGTACACCGCGATCTCGGCGCTACTCGTGTGGTCGAGGCCGCGCCTTCGCATTCCGGTGATCGACTGGTTCGACGTGCCGCTTTCGGCCGCCTTGCTCGCAACAGGGTTTGGGCTGGCCGCGCATGTTCCGATTAACTACCCGTGGTTTTGGGGCTTCGCCGCTGCCGGGGCCGTTGCTTTCGTATTTCGTCGACGGCAAGCGACGACAATCACACTTCAAACCACTGAGTACATCGCGCTCTCGATCGCCGGACTCCCGCTGCTGCTCCATCTCCTCCCGACGATTTCTCCTGAATCCAGCGGCGATGGACTTGCGATGCATTTGGTGATTCCTGAGTGGATCGCCGCGCATCACCAATGGAGCTTCGATGCCGCCCGCCTTGCGTGGGCCGTGATGCCGATGAATGGCGATTGGCTCGCGTCGATTGCGTTTCTGACTGGTGGCGAGTACGCGGCGAAGTTCCTGAACTCGGTTTGGTTGCTGACGATCTGCGCTGGGCTCTATCGGGTGCTGCGGGGAACGCTTGCGCGCGAATGGGCGCTGGTCGGCGTCGCGCTGTTCGCCTCGACCCCCATCGTTATGCTCGTGACGGGCTCGCTGTTTGTCGAGAATATCTGGACGTTGTTCTTGTTCGCGGGCTTCCTCGCGCTCCGCGAAGATCGCGTCTACACGGCGGCTATTGTGCTGGGAGCGGCCATGGGCACGAAGTTCGGAAGCCTGGCGATGATCCTCGTCCTGCTGCCCTTCGCGCTCTGGGGATTACGCAACAGCCCGCGAAAGCTTGCGGGGTTCTTGGGCCTTCTCTGCGCGTTCGCGTGCATTCCGTACGTCACGGCCTACATCGTCACCGGCAGTCCTCTGTTCCCGTTCTTCAACGGCACGTTTCATTCTGCGCTCTACGAAGACCGTTCGATTCTCGATTCGCGCTTTCCACGCGGCGTCACCTGGCGGCTGCTCTACGACGCGACCATTTACTCCTCACGCTACCTGGAGAGCCAGAACGGTGTTGCCGGATTTCAGTGGTTGCTCTTCTTGCCCGTCGTGGCGCTTGGCTGGAAGAGCCTGCCCGCGCTTGGGCGCGCTGCGCTCGCCGCTGGAGTTGCGTTCGTCATTCTGGAATTTCAGGGCCTCACGTATCTGCGCTACGCGTATCCGGCCTTCGTGCTGCTGTCGATCCCCATCGCCATCGTCGTCCGGGAGAATCGCTGGTTCGCCGCCGCGGCGGGCCTCGCGTTTGCGGCGAATATCTATTTCCTGGGAGGCTCCGGATTCCAGCACCGCGATCTCTTTCTGAATCTTTTCGACGCAAAAGAACGGGAGCATTTCTCCGAGTTCTACATCCCCCGGAGGAAGTTGATTTCCGAGCTCAACCGCATCGCGCCGGGCGAGCCAGCCGCGATGCTCGCGGGCAATCAGATCGCCGGGATGCACACGCACATTTATTCGGCAACCTGGCATTCCTGGAAATTTGAGAACGAACTGCGCAACGCCACCGCGCCCGAAGACATTTTGAAACTGATTGAGCGATTCAGTATCCGCTACATCGTGGCGCCCACGGAAGCAAGCGCCGTGCAGATGGCCAGCGTGCAAGCGCGCGACATGCTAAACCTCTGCACCGCGACGCACATGGAATACGGCGGCTTCCGCCTCTCGAAAGTGCTCGCCACCTGCAAGGCAGATTCCCGGCCTGCCGCCAAGGCAGGCACCTATGACGATAAGGACCTTCGCATTCTGTACCGCGGAGCCTGGATTCGCGACACGCAGTTCCCGGAAACGTTTGGCCACACGATTACCTATTCGGCGACCGCGGGAGAAAGCGCGCTCCTTGCGTTCGAAGGATCGAAGCTGACGTGGGTCTTTACGAAAGCCGCCAATCGGGGCATCGCACAAGTCTTGATCGACGGAGTCGAGCAAGCGACGGTAGATCTCTACGCTCCCACCACGGAATGGCAAGCGCGCCGGAGCTTCGAAGTACCCGCTGGCTTCCATCAATTCGAGCTTCGCGTCACCGGCCGGAAGAATAAAGCGTCAACCGACACCTATGTGGATGCCGACGCACTCATCGTCAAGTAGCGTGGTCCCATATTTATGGGACCATAGACCCATGAAGACAACCCTGGAAATCCCGGACGCTACCTTCCGCCGTGCTAAGGCGAAGGCCGCCGAGCGAGGGGTTGCGTTGCGTCAATTCGTAACCGAGGCCGTAGAAGAAAAGCTGAGATCCGACCCGTCGAAGAAAGTAAAACCGTGGACCAAGCTTGGGGGTCAGCTAAGCGACCTCCACGACGAGAATCTGCGGATTGACTCCCTGATTCGTGAGGAGTTTGAGCAGGTCGACCCGCGAGACTGGGAGTGATCCTGGACACCAATGCGCTTTCGGCTTACGCGGACGGTGCCAAAGGCGCACTCCGCGCGGTTGATCGTGGGGAGTCGGTGGAGGTCCCGGTGGTCGTTGTCGGAGAGTACCGATACGGCATCCTACAGTCGAATCGGCGCGAACGGCACGAGCGCTGGCTACGCGAGTTTCTCGATCAAGCCAAATTGTTGATCATCGACGGCCGTACCACTCATTTCTACGCGCAGATAACGATCGAACTACGGGCGGCGGGCAGGCCGATTCCGTCAAACGACATCTGGATCGCCGCGCTCGCACGCCAACACGATCTGCCCATCCTCAGCCGCGACGCCCACTTCGATCGCGTGCTGGGCATTGCGCGCTTGACCTGGTAATCTCGCCCCTACCTCACCGGCAGCAACGCCCCAAACCTGCCAACCCCTGACCCAGGCAAATCGCACAGGATCGCATACGCGGCTGCGGATCAGCCACGGCCGGATACCGGCCGAATCTGCAAGAAACACCTTGCCCTGGTTCGCTTGCCCCAGCCCGGTCTGGCCGAGCGGCGTTGTAAAGAAGAGCGTCGTGCCATCCGTATTAGTCGACAGGCTTGAGAACTGCGCGAGCGCAGGCAGCGTGCTGATCGCTGCGGGAAAGAAAATCGGTTTTAGAAGGAACATAGGGAACTCACACAACATCGATGAACCGGCAGGTCCGATTGTTTCGCCGTCAGCTTTTGCGCCTCCCACCCTGCGCGACGCATCTCAAACGCAGATCCAAAGTCGTCCTACACTAATTCTTTATGCTCCACATTCCCGTCCTCCGCTTCGGCGAACCCTACCGCTCCCTCGACGTCGCCAAAACTCCCGACTTCAAGACCAAGCAAACCTACGTCGAACTCAGCCTGGCGAATCCGGGCGTCATCCGCCGCGACCTTCTCGATCAGCAGCGCGGCAAAGACGCTCTCACCAAATTCTCCACCGCGGAACTGATCGCCATCAGCAAAGCCGCCGCCGATTACTTCCTCAACGGCACCCTCGCCATCGGCGACCAGATGCAGTCTGCCGGCGACTACGTCCTGCAGCTTTCCGCGACCACCGGAATGCCGCACGTCATGGTGCGCAAGAACATGAAGAAGATCCATGGCGTCCTCGATCAGATGACCGACGTCCTGAACGGACTCTCCCGCGGCGTCGGCTTTGACACCCTCGACACCGGCTTCGGCTCCCACGCCGGATTCGCCCTCAGCTTCGTCCCCCGCGCCGCGTCGCTCGGCGTCGTCCTCCCAAACAACTCCCCCGGCGTCCATTCCCTCTGGGCGCCCGCCATCGCCATGAAGACCGCGCTCTTCTTGAAGCCCGGCAGCGCCGAACCCTGGACCCCCTACCGCATGATCCAGGCCTTCATCAAAGCTGGCGCCCCGAAGGAAGCCTTCGGCTACTATCCCTGCGATCACTCCGGCGCCGGCGAGATCCTCCGTCACTGCGGTCGCGGCATGGTCTTCGGCGACGTCGCCGCCACCAGGAAATACGAAAACGATTCGCGCGTCGAAGTCCACGGACCCGGCTATTCGAAGATCGTCATCGGCGAAGATGAAATCGACAATTGGGAAAAGTACATCGACGTCATGGTCGCCTCCATCGCGGAAAACTCCGGCCGCTCCTGCGTCAACGCGTCCGGAGTGTGGGTTCCCCGCCACGGGAAGCAGATCGCCGAGGCCCTTGCCGCCCGCCTCGCGAAGCTGACGCCCAAGCCCGCCGACCACCCTGAGGCGCCCCTCGCCCCCTTCGCCGATCCCAAAATCGCCCAGCGCATCTCCGCCATGATCGACAGCGACATGCCAGGCGCCCGCGACGTCACCGCTTCCTTCCGCTCCGGAGACCGCTGCGTCGACCTCGACAGTTCTACCTACCTGCTGCCGACCGTCGTCGCATGCCCACCTGACCACGCTCTCGCCAATCGCGAGTTCCTGTTCCCCTTCGCCAGCGTCGTCGAAACGCCCGAAGCCACCATGCCCGAGATCTTCGGCCCCTCTCTCGTCATCACCGCCATCACCGCAAACAGGGCCTTCCAGCAGCGGCTGCTTGCTTCGCCCCATGTCGGCCGCCTCAACCTCGGCGCCATTCCAACCATGGTTCTCTCCTGGGATCAGCCCCACGAGGGCAATCTGTTCGACCACCTGTACAGCCGTCGCGCCTTCCAGAAGGCCGGCTAGCGCACCGAATAATAAAACTTTTTAAACCGGGCTGCATCCATCGGACTTCTATGCTCCGATTCAGCCTCTTGGGAGTCCTGTGTCTCCCGATAAGTGTCTCCGCACAAAGCCTCATCGTCGGCATCCCGAGCGCCGATGCCGTAGACAAAAAGGACTTGATGCTGGCCTTCGAGGGCCAGTACCACCGGCTGAATCAGGGTAACTCCGGCAACCGCTCCATCGGCATCGGCGGCAAGAAGGTTTTCCTCCTCGACGGTGAAGACGACCCCTGGGAGAAAAAGAGTTTACCGACGGTATGCTCCCGTTCTCCTTTGACGGCCAGGGCGTCGGCTACTGGACCTACGGCGGCGTCAGCGTCCGCCTTCCCCGGCCCCGAACCCGCTTCACCGCCGGACCCAGCATCGGTACGAAACAGATTTTCGGACCCGCGGGCGGAAGACACAATTTGCACGCCCTGGTCGGCATCGAACAGCCGCTCACCGCCAAATGGTCCATCGTCTCCGACTGGTTTTCCGGCACCCACGAACTCGCCGCCGGCATCTTCGCCCTCTCGTACCAGCCAGACAAGAAAACCATGATCATCTTCGGCTGGAAAGCGCCCAACAACGCACCCAGCGGCTCGCCCGCCTTTACCGTCGAGGTCACCCGCAACTTCAATTCGCCTGCTCATTGAACTCCAGGATCAGAGATTCAGGCCGCGTCTGTCATGCGCCGCCGCGTTGTCACACAATTGACATCAAAAAGTCGGAAAATATGCGATCTACGCTTGTTTTTGCATTTTTTTGAGCCAAACTGCCCTCGCAGTCGTGTACTCTAAATAGGGTTCAACCACACTCTGCTGCTGTCGCGAAACTTTTACAGGGGCACCCCTTGCAGATCTTCCGGTCCGCCAGGCGAACGGTGTCAATCAGGATGGATGGCGACGCCGGGGTGAGACGGTCACCGGAGGCTCCGCTTGGAACTGTTCGGACAATATCTCTCTGTCCCCAGTGCAATGTTCTTGATTCTGGCGCTCGGACTCGCGCTTACGTTCGAGTTCGTTAATGGTTTCCATGACACGGCGAATGCGGTCGCCACCGTCATCTACACGCATACGCTGAAACCCACCGTCGCCGTAGTGTGGTCTGGCTGCTGGAACCTGATCGGCGTGCTGATGTCGAGCGGCGCGGTTGCTTTCGGCGTAGTGGCTCTCCTTCCGGTCGAGCTGGTGCTGAATGTCGGATCCGCCGCCGGATTCGCGATGGTGTTCGCGATGTTGCTGGCCGCGATCACGTGGAATCTTGGCACTTGGTATCTGGGCTTGCCCGCCTCCAGCTCGCATACGTTGATCGGTTCGATCATGGGCGTCGGCCTCGCGCACTCCGTCATCGCGAAAGGTCATGAGTTCGGCGACGGCGTGAATTGGGCAAAGGCACAGGAGATCGGACTCTCCCTTCTGGTTTCCCCGCTCGTTGGATTTTCCGCAGCCGCGCTGCTGTTGCTATTGTGCAAGGCGCTGATCAGGAATCCGGCGCTATACCAGTCGCCGGAAGGCAAGACGCCGCCGCTTTGGATTCGCGGCATTCTTGTACTGACGTGCACGGGCGTAAGCTTCGCGCACGGATCGAACGATGGGCAAAAAGGTATGGGGCTGATCATGCTCATCCTCATCGGACTCGTACCCGCCACCTTTGCCGTCGACTTGGGTACGGGCCAAGCACCCGTGCAGCAACTGATGACCATGAGCAGAAGCATCGCGCCCGCCTTGGATCGTCATTCGACGGGAGTTTCTATTTCGGGCGATGCGGCTTCCGACGAGTTGTCGGCGTACGTGAAACCAAAGGGTACGGCCACGCAGCGGACCTTCCCCGCCGCTGCCGCTAAGTGCCGCGAGATTTCTACTCGACTCGAAGGCAAGAGTTCGTTTGGTCAACTGAGCGGCGATAACCGGCGCGACCTTCGCTCCGACCTCTATCTGGTTTCCGAAGCACTCGCCAAACTCTCGAAGCAGAATCTGATCAAGGACCCGGTCGAGAAGACAGCTGCAGGCGAGTTGAAGAACAAGATCGACAAGGTGACGAAGTTCATCCCGGTGTGGGTGAAGATCGCTGTCGCGCTGGCGCTCGGTCTCGGCACCATGATCGGTTGGAGGCGCATCGTTGTTACGGTCGGCGAGAAGATCGGCAAGCAACACCTGACGTACGCCCAAGGCGCCTCCGCCGAACTCGTCGCGATGATGACCATCGGAGCCGCCGACATGCTCGGCCTCCCCGTCAGCACCACCCACGTCCTCTCCTCCGGAATCGCCGGAACTATGGCCGCGAATCGTTCCGGCCTGCAGATGGACACTCTCGGCAAACTGCTGCTCGCCTGGGTGCTCACGCTCCCGGTCTGCATCATCCTCGGAGCAGGACTCTTCGCCTTCGCGTTCAACGTGATGCTGCACGGCTTCGGCCTCCGGTAGACTCAGTTGCGCTCTCACAACAAAAACCGAGGCGCGACCGTAAGGTCGCGCGTACCAAATAGGCACTGAGTTCCGACCCGTAAGGTCGCACGTAACAAACAGCACTGAACCCCAACGGTAAGGGAGGGGGCGCTGCATACCTGTTTCGAACGCCACGGCGCGAGGCGCGGAGTTGTTACGGATTCCGACTCGATCAAACAACAGCTGATCGAGAACGCTGGGAACCCGCCTTCAGAATTGCATCCACGAGACCCACGCGCGTCACACCGAGAGCCCCGCCCACAAAGCAAGGTAGAAGGCGGCTTGCGAAGACATGCACACCCAGTGCGCAAAGCCGGCCTTCCCAATTCGCTGGGACAACCTCCGCACGGCCAACTAAGAGCCGGCGATCCGGAAGCCATCGAAGTTTGCCTCTGCTTCCTCGAATGCCGCCCCTACTTCTTTCGATCAGGATTCATGTGGAAAGACATCCTGAAGTGGTGCAAGCAGGCCGGATTACCACCGGAACCCTCGCTCCGCCTGCACGCGGTCATTGATCGCGCTGCGGAGTGGAAGCAGAAGAGAAACTTCAGCCGGAACGGCTCGGGCCAGACACCGAACTTCCAGCCAGTCCCTGGAACCCACTCTATCCGCAATTTCAACAGCGACCGCCGAGGGAATTAGGCTCTGCCCGAACAACTGCGACAGTGATGCCGATCTGCTGAAAGACGATCAGCGGACTGCGAGTCGCTAACGACAGCCATCCCTACGTCAGACCCGCCTCAAGCTCCCGATCCAGATCCTCGAAACCCATCTGCAAATACGGAATCCCGAGGTCAGACGCCTGCGGCACAAATTCGATCCGATTCATGCCCAACAACTCCGCGCCGCGCCCCCTTGAAAGATTGCCGCGCCGATACAGTTCCATGACAATAAATTCGCGCGCCGCCTGAGCAACTGGCTGCTGCATCGCCGCCAAAAGACCCGCGATACCTTTCTCGATCTGTATCGTGATTGCACTCACCTCCTTATTCCAAACCCGCCCGCCCCGAACGCTACACTCGACTCCATGGACCTCGAAGCCCTCCGCGAGCGTTACCTCGACGAACTCCGCAACTCCGTGATCCCGTTCTGGACGGCTCACGGCGTAGACACGGTCCACGGCGGCTTCCTCACCTGCCTCGACCGCACGGGCGAAGTCTACGACGATCGCAAGTACATCTGGCTGCAAGGCCGCGGCGTCTGGAGTTTCTCGAAGTTCTACAACAACCTCGAACGCAATCCGGAATGGCTCCGCATCGCCCAACGCGGCGCCGAATTCCTCGCGCAACATGCCTTTGATGAACAAGGCCGCTGTTGGTTCTCCACCTCGCGCGACGGCCTCACCCCCACCGGCTATCAACGCAAACCCTACGCCGCCGTCTTCGTCTTTCTCGGATTCTGGGAGTACTTCAAAGCCTCCGGCGATTTCAAATATCACACCCTTGCACTAAATCTTTTCGAAGACATTCGCGCCTGGATCGCGAACCCCGAACTCATAGGCCGCCCCTTTCCCGCCCCGCCGAATCTAGCCGACTGCATGGTCGTCCTCTCGATGGCCATCAAAATCGCAACCGTCGCGAGCGACCCGAAGTATCACCAGATCATCCACGACATGGTGAACCTCGCCGAGACGTTTCTCGACAAAGTGCACAACGTTCTACTCGAAAACACGCCGAACAGGGCAACGCCCGAAGGCAGACTCTTCTGCCCCGGCAGTTCGATTGAGGTCGCGTGGTTCCTGATCCACGGCGAGATCGCCCTACAGAATCACGAAGCCATCGCCATCAAGGAAAAGACGAAACTCCCCCAGCATTACAACCGCATTCGCCGTTGGCTCGACGTGATCGAAGCATCGCTGGAACTTGGCTGGGACAAAGAGCACGGCGGCCTCTACTACTTCATGGACATCGAAGGAAAACCAACCCTGCAACTCGAATCCACAATGAAGCTCTGGTGGCCGCACACTGAAGCCCTCTACGCTTGTGTCCTCGCCGTAATGGAAACCAGAGAATACGCCGAGAGAATGCGGAACAAAGCAGACTCCGTCTCGCGCGACGCAGAACCGCCCCTGCAACAAAGAACCGCGACCGTAAGGGAGCAGACCTCCCGAGAGCGGCACTCCCAAGCCCAATCGTCCAACGCCCCCCGCTCCCATGCCGAGCGCGCCGAGGACCTCGAAGCCGAACTGCCCAAATGGAGCGCCTGGCTCGACCGCATCAACGACTACGCCTTCACCCACTTCGCCGACCCCCAACACGGCGAATGGTTCGCCTACTGCGACCGTCAGGGCAACCTCACCCACACTCTAAAAGGCAACAACTACAAAGGCTGCTTCCACGTCCCGCGGGCTCTGCTGTTCGCGGCGCACCGCATCCGCAGATACTAGAATTCCTACCCCATCACCATAAATCCGGCACCGTCAATCCGGCCACTCGAACGGATGCCGCGGCTCCGGCTTCATCCTCACCGCCGGAACCTCTTCCTGCATCGTCCTCGCCTTGTTCCTCCGCCACCGCAGGCCGCAACCGAGACTTGAGACGCCGGGCACAGTTTGCGCCCCCGTGCTAAGCCACATCAGAACCATCTTCGACTTAACGATGCAGTGTTTCGAGTACAACGCTAGGGTTACGAGCGATAACCATGAGCAACACACGAGCGGGACCCTCAGGCATCCGGCGATGAGCTTCCCAGTGGCGGATGGCACTCAATGAAAAACCGAAGCTGGTGAATTCCTGCTGCGTCATACCCAACTTGCTGCGAATGGATTTCACGTCCACATCCTCAGCGATTTTAGGGCTGACCCGGTCTTCCTTCTCGTTCCTGGCATAGGCGGTCAAACATCAGTGCTACTGCGGGTTACTCAGTGAGTAGCTCGTGCTGCGACCACCCTCGGAACCCCGAACCAGAACCCCGATTTCGAGGAGGCCCAGAATGTCACGCAGCGCCGTATCCGGCGAGCATTTTGTCAGCGTTGCCCATTTGGAAGTGGTCAGCTTACCTTCCAATCCGTCCAGTAACCGATTCAGCATGAGTCGCTGGCGGTCGTTGATCGATGCGTTGATCGATGCGCTTACAAGTCGGTCCCAGAAGCGTGCCTTGTGCAGGATGGCCGCGAGGGTCAATTGCGCCCCTTCGATAGCACGACCAAGGCATCCGAGGAACCATTCCATCCATTCGGTGATGTCCATAGTTCCCTTTTGGGTCTTCTCCAGGATGTCGTAGTAGGCGTTGCGTTCCAGGCGAATCTGAGATGACATACTGTAGAAGCGCTGCGCGCTTTTCTCGGAGCGGGCGAGTGCCATATCCGCGATCGCGCGCGCGATGCGTCCGTTGCCGTCGTCGAAGGGATGAAGCGTGACAAACCAGAGATGGGACATCCCAGCCTTGAGGACTTGGTCCATTGCCGCATCGCTGTCAAACCAATTCAGGAACGCGCTCATTTCCTGGTCCAATCGTGCCGCTACGGGTGCTTGGTAGTGGACACGCTCACGGCGCATCGGGCCGGAGACCACTTGCATGGGGCCGGTCATGTCATCACGCCATGCTCCGACGGTGATTTTTATCATGCCGCTGCGACCAGTTGGGAAGAGGGATGCCTGCCAGCCGAACAGCCTATCCGCAGTCAGGGGCTGGTCGTAGTTGCGTGTCGCATCAAGCATCATTTCGACGATGCCTTCGACGTTGCGGTCGGATGGCTTGATGCCAGCGATGTCCATGCCGAGGCGGCGGGCGATGGATGAGCGAACCTGTTCTTTGTCCAGCCTCTCGCCTTCGATCTCACTGGTCTTCAGTACATCCTCCGTGAGCGTTTGCAGCACGGCCTCCTGCTGAAGCTGAAACCCGAGCGCTTCCATGTGGCCGATCAGGCGGCCCTGCTGATGGCGCACGGAGGCGAGCGTTTCTGCCAGGCGTCGGTGGTTCCAGCGGTATTTGGGCCAGTCTGGCAGTTCGTGGCTGTACATGGTCATTCGCCGCACTCTATGCGGTGATTATAGTGGTTAATCACCGCACGACGCAAGCTATTCCTCGCATGATCTGCGGAGATTGCATCACCGAATCACCGCACTCGGGCTTCGCCCTCGCTTGCCGGCCGCGTCGCCAAGAGCGTTGATCGAGATCACAAGTGGGCTCGTGCCGGTGGTGAGTGTTGTGAAGTGGAGCGAGCCCAGGACGAACGCTGCTGCCTGGAGGTTGTTCAGGTCGTCCGTGCTGTCCAAGGACAACTCTGACACGTTGATCACACCATTTGCGCTTGTGACGATTCACCGATGACTTGGGGTGTTTGTCAGCGCTCACGGTATTGCGGTTCGCGCTTGTGAGCGATCCAGCGGTTCCAGACGCACAGTAAAGACCGCGCGCGACACGAGACTTGTTACGCCGCTGCGAATCGCCCCGCAAACCAGTTACACTAGCGCGTATGCTGCTGCCTGCCGGGACTCGCCTCGGACCCTACGAAATCCTTGCATCCATCGGAGCCGGCGGCATGGGCCAGGTCTACCGCGCCCGCGACACTCGCCTCAATCGCGACGTCGCCATCAAAGTTCTCCCCAACACTTTCTCGGACCAAGCCTCTCGTGATCGCTTTCAGCGCGAGGCCCGCGCCGCTTCGTCACTCAGCCATCCCAATATTTGCGCCATCCACGACATCGGCGAATCCGACGGAACTCCCTATCTCGTCATGGAACTCCTCGGCGGCGACACGCTCAAGCAATTTATTGGCACCCAGCCCATGGCCCCCGCAACCCTGTTGCCCCTCGCCATCCAAATGGCCGACGCCCTCGACGCCGCCCACGCCAAAGGCATCATCCACCGCGACATCAAGCCCGCCAACATCTTCGTCAACGAACGCGGCCAGGCCAAGATCCTCGACTTCGGCCTCGCCAAACTCGTCTCCAACGAACTCACCGACGAAACCAAACAAATCGGCGATACCCTCACCACGCCCGGCACCACCATGGGTACCTACGCCTACATGTCTCCAGAGCAAGCACGCGGACAAAGCGTCGACGCGCGCGGCGACCTGTGGTCCCTCGGCGTTGTCCTTTATGAGATGGCCGCCGGCACCCCTCCCTTCGCCGCCGACAGCGCCGGAGCCATTCTCGAAGCCCTCTTCACCAAAAGCCCCGCGCCCCTCCGCGACCGGAATCCCAACCTCACCGCAGAGCTCGAGCGCATCATCGCAAAATTGCTCGAAAAAGACCGCGACCTCCGGTATCAATCCGCCGCCGACCTCCGCGGCGATCTCAAACGTGCCGAACGCGAAATCAGCGGCGCCGGCCTGTCAGTCTCCAGCCCCGGGTCCTCGCAGCCCACCGCAACCCAGGAAACGATCATCGCGACTCCCAGCGCAAACTCCGTCTCCGCCGGACAACTCCCAACGCCCAAGTCGAATCTCCCGAAGTACGCCGCCGCGGCCGTCGCCCTGCTCGCCGTCGGGGCCGGTGCCTTCTACTTCACGAGCAAACCCAAGCCCGCCGCCACCATCCTTACCGACAAAGACATCGTCGTCCTCGCGGAATTCAACAACACGACGGGCGACGCCATCTTCGACGGCGCGCTGAAGCAGGCCCTCGCGATTCAACTCGAGCAATCGCCGTTTCTCAAAATCAAGTCCGAGGGCGAGATCCGCAATGCGCTCAAGCTCACGGGCCGCGCCGCGGACGAGAAGCTAACCCAGCCCATCGCCCGCGAAATCTGCGAACGCGACGCCCACAAAGCCATGATCGCCGGCTCCATCGCCACGCTTGGCAAAACCTACGTCATTACGCTCGAGGCCATCAATTGCGCCAGCGGCGAAACCCTCGCCCGCGAGCAAGTCGAATCCGAAGACAAGGAACGCGTCCTCAAGTCCCTTTCCACCGCCGCCGCCAACCTCCGCGCCAAACTCGGCGAATCCCTCGCCTCCATCCAGAAACTCAACTACGAATTCAAGCAGGCTACGACCGGCTCTCTCGAAGCCTTCAAGGCCTACTCCCTCGGCGAAGCCCAAAAGAGCCAGGGCCTCTGGCTCGACGCCATCCCCTTCTACCAGCGCGCCACCTCGCTCGACCCCAACTTCGCCATGGCCTACGCCCGGCAGGCCGTCTCCTACTCGAACGCCGGAGAAAAAGGCAAAGCCGCCGACCTCGCTCGCAAGGCCTTCGCTCTCGTCGATCGCGTCAGCGAGCGCGAGCGCCTCTACATCACCGCCCGTTACAACGAATCCGTCACCCGCGACCGCGACAAAATCGTCGAGACCTACCAGTTGTACTCGCGTACCTATCCCCGCGATCTCACGCCGCATGTCAACCTCGGCTCCGCGTACATTGAAACCGGAGATTTCGATCTGGCGATTCAGGAGTGCCTCGAAGCCATGCGCCTCGAGCCTCGCGCGGCCGTCTCTTATACGAACCTCGTGCAGAACTACACTTCCGTTGACAAGTTCGCCGAAGCCAAAGCCGTTGCCGAAAAAGCCATCGGCCTCCGCCTCGGCTCCACCGACGCGCACATCGGCCTCTTGCGCATCGCCTATCTCGAAGGCGACAAACCGATCGTGGCCCGCGAACTCCAATGGGCCGCCGGAACCCCCAACGAATACAAAAGCCTCCCGGAGCAGGCCCAGTACGCGGACTTCATCGGCCAACGCCGCCAAGCCACCGAATTCCGCCGCAAGGCTTCCGCATTAGCCAGGCAGCGCGATCTCCCAGGCTTTGCCGCCACAACCCTTACCTTGGAGGCGCAGGCCGCCGCGCTGCTGGGTGATTGCACGGGTGCCCGCGCCTTGGTCCGTTCCGCGCTCTCCATGGACCGCGATTCCACGACCCTTGCCACGTCCGCTATTTCCCTGGCCCTCTGTGGCGATGGACTCCAGGCCATCAAACTGAATGAGGAAACGGCGAAAGCCTTTCCCCTCGACACGATGAACAATCAGGTCTGGATGCCGCTGACCCGCGCCGCCATTGAAGTGAAAAAAGAAGACTGGCCCGCCGTGCTCGAAAAGCTCCAGCCCACCGCCCGCTTTGAGCGCGGCCAAGGCCTACCCATCTACTTCCGCGGCCTCGCCAGCCTCAAACTCGGCAAGCCAGCCGACGCCGCCAAGGCCTTCGAGACCATCGTCGCCCGCCGCGCCGCCTATTGGCAGGAACCGATGATCGTTCCGCTCTCCTACCTCGGGGTCGCCCGCGCCTACGCCGCCGGCGGCGACAAGCCCAAAGCCCAACAGGCCTACCAAAAGTTCCTCGACCTCTGGAAAGACGCCGACCGCGACCTCCCCCTCCTAGTCGCCGCTCAAAACGAAGCAAAAGAATCAGCCCAGTAAGTCGGACCTCCAGGTCAGCCCTCCAGGTCCGCCCTACAGGTCCGACCTACACGAAGAACCGCGAGCGTAAGCGAACGCCCCCAAAGAAGAACCGCGAGCGTAAGCGAGCGGACGCGCGCTAGGAACCAGTTAACGCGGGATTGCTGCGAGAAGCCCAAGAAATGCACCAAATCCGAGCCGCGACCAAAGCGGCCCGAAGGGCCGCGTCGGGAGCGGATTCACGAGCCGGCACCCCGCCCTGCTGCGACCAAGATTGAACCACCTACAGGGTCGCCGCGGGAGAGTGAACGGATCTCTCCCCTACCGACAGCGCCCGATTTAATCCCGCCCTGAAGGGCGGGGTTATAGCGGTGCGGAGGGCCGCTCGCTTACGCTCGCGGTTCTTCGTGGGAGGACAGCACGAGGTGGGCACACTTCGGGCTCTTGTTTGGTGAATTTGGGATGGGTGGTGGGAGGTGGTGGGCTATTAGGCGGCGTTTTCCTCGTTCGTTTTGACTAATTCCAGCGTGTTTGCGCTGGTTATTGGCGAATCATTGAGTGGCGGCTGGGACGCATCTAGTGGTGGTGATGGGGGCTGCGGAACAAAGCCAGATGCCTCTCCATGTTCCTGATTCGGTGTGGCTTGCTTGCCTGTGACGGCGGTCTGTTGATACTGCCCGAAGGCTTGGTTGTGGCGCTGTTTGCGCTCCTGCTGGTAGCGGTGGCGATCTTTCTGGACTTTCTGGATTTGGCAGAGGCGCGTGTGAGTTTGGAGAAATTCGCGGCTGTGGCGCGCGGTGTAGCGCGAGATTAAGTCGAGATCTTTCGCGTTCGCTTTGTAGGATTCGGCGAGCCCGATGGCATGCCTAATGGACGGATTTTGCTCGGATTCCGGGAGTTCAGCGGCGTGATCGATGGCGCCTACTTCCAGAATATTGTTGCCGATGGCGCGGGCGCGCTCGATTTGATATTGCGCTGCGGCCATGTTCATCGCTAGCGATTCTTCTAGCGTTCCATGCACGTGGAGATCGTTCGCGAGGTTTCGCGAGAAACTGGTGAAGGTATCCTGGTCCGCTTCGGGCAGGATGAGCGTCTGCGCACACAAGCCGTGCGTGAGCGCGTTGAAAGGGCGAGGGCGCAGACTGCGCCAGCGAGCGCGCGGAGTCGAGGCTCGAGGGGCACGCTTTATTGTAGCGGGTGGGGTCGCGGCGGAGCTTTCTTTCGCCGCCGCTCCTTCGCCGCCGCGCTACCTCGGGAACTGCGAAGCGGCAATGCTTGGCAGTAGTTTGATCGCGTTCTTGTAGTACATCTTCTTCAGCACATCGTCGGGCAGCCCCATACCGTACATCTTCCAGAACGCATGGCGCTTGCGATAGTAGTCAAAGTACTCATCGCTGGTTTCGAGCACCCGGAAGTAGCACTGATACTCAATCGGATCGCGAGGCTCCCATGCGTCCTTGCCAAACAGAATCCGGTCCTGATACTTCATGAAAAACGCATGCGCCGCCCGAGGCTGACGCCCGATGTCGTACAGCACCGCGCCGATCTCTGTGTACATGTTGGGCATCTCGTCCATCAGCTTCGACAGCCGCCCGAGATCACTGCCCAGCCAAGCCATGTGCGCGCTGATGAACCTGGTCTTGGGATGGCGTTTGAACATCGCCCACTGCTCCTGCATCAGCACCTCCCAACTCGGATAGCGTTCCGGTGGGCGCGCTCGCTGCGGAAACTGCTGCAACTCCAGCCACCGCTCGTTGTGCTTGTCGATGGGCTGGAAGAACGCCTGCGGCTCGGCCGTGTGGATCAGAACCGGCATCCCCAACCGCCCGCATGCCTCGAAGGCGGCATCGAATCGGGGGTCGTCGGTGTGGATTCGCTGGCCGATCTTGTCCTTCAGATCCATGCCGAAGTTCTTGAAAATTTTCAAGCCGCGGGCGCCTGCCTTGTAGTCGTCCTCGATCTGCTTAGCCAGGCGTGCCGAGTAGTCCGGAGCGTCGACATCCTTGAAATCAAAATTCGTGAACACCACGAATCGGCTCTTATAGCGCGATTGGTAGACATCCATGTTCTGCTTCAGCCGGTCGCCGAAGCCGCCGGACAGGTTCACCATCACCTGCAGGTTGATGTTGTCCATGTCCTTCACCAGGGCGTCAACGTCGGCTTGGGTCTTCGACTGCGGGTGATGATGGACGTCAACAAACGGATACTTCGCCTTCCACACGGGATGCTCCGGCACGACGAGCATCGACTTCGGGTCGTACTCCTCGAACGGCATCACCTCAGTGGGCTTCCGGGGGCCGCGTTGCGGGGGCGGCTGACCGCCGGGCGGATTCTGCGCGCCGGCGAACCAACTCACCGCGGAAATCAATAAGAGAAGCGAAAGAACAATTTTGGTTTTCATCGAGATGCCGGAACAGGTTGATTTTCGAGCATAGCAACGATTCGCTCGCGTAACAGCGCCGTCACTTTGCCGCGATCACTGAGTTCGAGACCTGTGGTAGAAATCGGGTCGCCAATCCGCACGCGGACCGTGCCGGTAGAAAAGATCTTACCGTGCATCGGCAGAATCTTTCGCACACCTACCAACGCGATCGGCACCAGTTGGGCCCCCGACTTGATCGCGACGTACGCGCCGCCGTCTTTGAAGTCCTGTAGTTCCCCCGTCTCGGAGCGCCCGCCTTCCGGGAAAATCAGCAAGGAGATGCGCTGGCTCTGAATTTTCTCCGCGGCCACGCGCAGAGTTCGGATGGCCGCCCGCGCATCGCCGTAAGGCACGGGAATGTGTCCGGCACTGCGCAGATGGGTGCCGAGAAACGGAATTTTGAAGAGATAATCGTTCGCCAGAAAGCGGAACTGAACCGGAATCTGCGACAAGACCACGGGCGTATCCATGTAGCTCAGGTGGTTTGCTGCGAACACGTAGGCGCCTTCCGGATCGATCTTATCCAAGCCTTCGACAATGATCTTTACTCCGGCTGCAAAGCAGAGGAACTGCGCCCAGGCGCGCGCGATTTTGATCTGTTTTCTGCCAGCAGAATCAAACAGCGAAACCACCAGACTCACTGAGCCGAACGCGATGGTGCTGCACAAGATGGCTGGGACAGTGATCAGCAAGGAGCGCAGATGGCGCATAGTCTTCTATTGTACGAGGCCTGTGCCATTTTCGAGAAGAATGCCCCGCGCTTCGCCAACGACGAACAAAGAGCCGGTGATGAAGATCACGTCCGGCGCAAGGCCTCGCGCGCGCTCGATCGCCTCGCGGAGCGTCTTCACGACATGCACCCGATGCTCCGGATTCGCAGCCGCTAGCGTCTCCGGGTGCAGCGCGCGTCCCGATTGCGGGGCTGTGGCGACGATCTCCGCGGCGCACGGAAACAGGATTCCGGTGACTTCTTCAATCGCCTTGTCGCGCATCGCGCCATACACCAGCACCACACGCTTGCCGGCGTAGAACCGGCCGATAAACGCAGCCAGCGCGCGAGCGCCCGCTGGATTGTGCGCGCCGTCGAGAAGGATGCCCGGCGCAATGGTCTCCAACCGGCCCGGCCACGTCGCGTACGCGATGCCCGCCGGCGAAACGCCGATCGCATCCAAGGCCATCGCCGCCGTGAGCGCGTTGTCCACCTGATGCTGGCCCACCAATGGACACGCAATCCGCTTTCCGCCGACAACAAACGAACTCCCTTGCGGCGTCAGAACAAGGTCGGTCACCGGCCAATCCGCGGTGCGCCGCACGGCGCAGTCGCGCTCGGCCGCGGTCTGTGTCAGGACCATCTCGGCCTCCGGGCGCTGGCGCGAAAACACCGCCGGTATACCATGCTTCAGAATCCCCGCCTTCTCGCTCGCGATCTTCTGAATCGTCGATCCCAGCATCGCCTCGTGATCGTAGTCGATCGGCGTAACTACGGACAACACGGGTGTCACCACGTTGGTGGCATCCAAGCGCCCTCCAAGGCCTACTTCGAGCACCACCCAATCCAGTTGCGCATCGCGAAACAGCAGGAAGGCCATCGCGGTCACCGTCTCGAAGTACGACGGATGCGCATCGAGCGCGCCATCGGCGAGCAACGCTTCGGCCGCGACATGCACTTGATCGAAGGCCGTCGAGAAGTTCGCCGCGCTCACCGGAGCTCCGCCAATCTGGATGCGCTCCGTGGGCTCCTGGAGGTGCGGCGAAGTGTAGAGGCCGGTTCGAAACCCAGCGCCGCGCAACCCCGCGTCGATCATCGCGCAGGTTGACCCTTTGCCGTTGGTCCCCGCGACGTGGATGATCTTGCAGGCGCGATCCGGCCAGCCGAGCCGCTCCATCAGGGTCCGCATGCGCTCCAGGCCGAGCTTCGCTGTCTTCATCTCGTTGCCGAGCGAATAGAGGTAGCGAACGGAATCGGGATAATTCACCGGTCACGCCTCGCCTGATGAAATGGAACGATCTGGAATTGAGCAGTCAACGCTGTGCCGCAGCCACGGCTGGCTTGAGCTTGGCCATCGCGTCGAGCAGGATCTGGTTCTCGTCGTCTTTGCCCGTCGAGACTCGCAGGCAGTGTGCCAAGCCAAATGCCCTCAACGGCCGTACCGCAATGCCTTGCTTCAGCAATTCGTGCGTGATGAACGCGACCTGTGTCTCAGACTCGAATACGAGCGTCACGAAGTTCGCCTCTGACGGTATCACCTGGAACCCCATTTCGCGGAAGCTCTGGTGGTAGAGGCGCATGCCGCGCGCATTGAGTTCGAGAGAGCGGTGGACGAATTCCTTGTCCGCCAGCGCCGCGACCGCAGCCGTCTGCGCCGTGCTCGCGGGCTCAAATGGCAACTTGACCTTGAGCAGATTCCCGATCAGATCCTCGTGCGCGAAGCCGTAGCCGACACGCAAGCCGGCAAGGCCGTAGATCTTCGAGAACGTGCGCAGGGTAATCACGTTGTCGTAGCGGTAATGCATCGAATTCGGATAGCGGGGGTTGTCCTGCGCGTATTCGAAATAGGCTTCGTCGAGAATGATCAGCACGCGCTCCGGGACGTGCTTGTAGAACGCGTCGAACTCCTGCTTCGTGAAAATCGTGCCCGTTGGATTGTTCGGATTCGCCAAATAGATGATCTTCGTCTTCGCGTTGATCGCGCCCGCGAGCGCCTCCAGATCGTAGCCCCAATTCTTCAACGGCACCGTCCGGTACACGACGCCGCGCGACCGGGCGATCACTTGAAAGCCAATAAAGGCGGCCTCCGTAGTGAGTACCTCATCGTCGTCGCAAAGGAATGCGCGCATGATGTTCGACATGATGGCGTCGGAGCCGGAGCCAGTGATTACGTTCTCAACTTTGAGATCGAACTGCGCGGCGAGGACGCGGCGCAGATCCAGGCCGCCATTTGGGTACAGGTTGAATCCGCGATCCAGTTCATGCCGCATCGCCTCCACAGCAAGCGGCGAAGACCCCAACGGATTCTCGTTTGAAGCCAGTTTGATGACACGCGAAACGCCATACTCGCGTCGCACATCCGCAACGCTCTTGCCGGGTTCGTAGGCGCGGAGCGATTCAATGTAGGGGGGGACAAGGGGCATACTACAAGCTCTCTGATCACCAATGTAGCAGTGGCACAGGCCTCCCGGCCTTTGTGCGAACTACAACTTCAAGAATACGCGCCGCCGGTACAGCCAGACGCACAACGCGCACTGCAACGCGATCGCGGCCACAGCGTTCAACATGCGTCCGCCTGGACCCCACAACTCGACCGACCACCACAGGAAGATGAGAGTCGTTCTCGACAGCCATCCGCCGAGAATCTCGTGAAACAGATAAATGAAGATCGAATTCGCGCCTACCATGACAAACAACGACGCCCACCGGACGTGACCAAGAACGTCGCATAGCCAATGAAACAGCGCCAACGCCAGCAGCGTCCATCCAGTGCTAAATACCGCGAACGACGCCGTCCAGATCTTCTTGTTCAGCGGAATCGCTGCGTCGAGCATTGCGCCTGCGAGCACCGCTGCCACGCCGACGAGCAACAGCACGCGCAGCTTCCGCACCTCGTCGAGCTTCGACACCAAGAGTCCGCCGGCTACAACGCCGAAGATCGTGTTCGCGGCCGATGACAGGCAGTTGATGGTGACGTATGACCCGCCCCACGTCTTGCCAAGCAGCGTTTGATCGACGAACCAGCCGATGTTCGCGTCCTTCACCCATGGCCCCTGCACGCCTGCCGCTGTGGCGAACATGAACAGCGCCCAATGGACGGCAAGCAGCCCGAAGGCGAAACCAAGTTGTGTCTGCCACGGCTTTCGCAGAATCAGGAAAGCCATCAAGTAGGTGAAGGCGATCTGCGCCAACACGTTGATCAGATCCACCACAGGCCGATTCGCGCCCACCGATCGCGCGATCAATCCCCACACGATGAGCAGCGCGCTACGCTTCAACACATGGAGCAAAGATGCCCGCCACGTCTCGCCTTGCTCCCAGCGCCGTGCAAACGAGATGGGCATCACTGCGCCGACGATAAACATGAAGAACGGCTGGATGAGATCCCAGAAGTGCATCTCCCAGCCGTGGAAATTCCAGTCGACGTGCGTGAACTGCGACGCGACCGGCGCAAGCCAGGGCGTGCCGCGAAAGTACCGCAGGCCGAAGCCTTCCGCAATCATCATCACCATGGTGATGCCGCGAAAGGCGTCGAGCCCGAGTAGCCGCTTTGGTTCGGCCGCCGTCATCGTTTACCGTGACCTCCGGTCACTTCGTTTACCGTGACCTCCGGTCACTTCTTGAGAATCACGGCCGGGACATTCGAATCCCGCGCCAGTTTGTTGAACGCCGGCAGGTCAGTCTTTAGCAACCCGTCGAGCGACTTTAGCTGGGCGTTTACTTCGCTCGCGAGCCCCTCGTACACCATGTACGATTGCGCCGTCGGAGCGAAGTCCGCGCTCTGCACTACGCCGAGCAAGGCCGCGACCTTGTTGTTGAGCTTGATCGGATAATTCAGCGGATCCTGGCCGCTCTGGTTCTTCGTTTGATACAGCTCTTCTTCGACCGTGGTCAGCTTCTTCGCTAACTCCTTTGCTGCATCGACAACCTTCTTCGCGGACGCATCGTCCTTCAGGCGATCCGCGTAATCGGTCACCTGCTTGCGGACGTCGCGAATCCGGATTACGCCTTCATTCGCCTGCGAAAGCTTGTCGCGCAACTGGACGCTGAGCGCCGCTTGCTTCTGCAAGTCCTCAATCGATGCCTTCACACGCAGATCCTTCAACACCACAAACGGCTGCGTCTGTGTCTTCGCGTCCACCGTCAGCCGCACCGAATACTTGCCGGGAGCAACAAGCGGGCCGCGGGTGCTGCCCGCCCACATGATGAGGTTCGGAAAGGTCGTTGCGTCCGGATACCGCATGTCCCAAACGAAGCGGTTCATGCCCGCATTCGCGGTCACGCGCGCTGGAGGCGGAGGCCCGAAGCCCTCCTCGTCATCCCCGGCCGCAGGGCCGCGACGCTGGGGAGAATCTTCCTCGGCTTTGCTCGAAACCTTCCGGATTACTGTGCCCTTTTCGTCAAGGAGTTCGAGTGTCAACTCGCCCTCGGCGCGATTCCTCAGTGAGTAGTAGACAACCGTGCCCGCCGCTGGATTCGCGCCCGCGGCACCGCCGCCACGCTGCCCGCCTCCGCGACCGCCGCCACCGCCGCGATACACTTCCTTCGGCGCGAACAGGTGCACGTCTACGGTTTTGACCGCGTCGTTCATCTGATACAGCAAGGGGAGATCGTCGAAGATCCAGAACGCGCGGCCCTGCGTCGCGGCGACCAGTTCCTTATCGCGTTTGTGATAGGCGAGGTCCGTAATCGGAACAACGGGCAGGTTGAACTGCATCGACTGCCAGTTCGCACCGTCGTCGGTCGACATGTAGAGGCCCGTCTCCGTGCCCGCGGTCAGAAAGCCTTTTTGATTCGGGTCCTCGCGGATCACGCGCGTGAAGGCGTTCGCCGGAATCCCGTTGACGATCTTGGTCCAGGTCTTGCCATAGTCGTTGGTCTTGTAGAGCAGCGGCCGATAGTCGTCGGCCTTGTAGAGCGTGGCCGCCACGTATGCTGTGCCCGGTTCGTTCGGCGAAGCCTCGATCGAATTGATCTGCGACCACTCCGGCAGATCCTTCGGAGTTATGTTGTCCCATTTCTTACCGCCGTCTCGGGAGACGTGCACGAGACCGTCATCGCTGCCAACCCACAGTAGGCCTTTTGTGATCGTCGATTCCGCGATCGTGAAGATCGTGCAGTAATACTCGATGCTCGTGTTGTCCTTCGTCAGCGGGCCGCCGGACGACCCTTGCCGCGCGCGATCGTTGCGAGTCAAGTCGCCGGAGATCAGTTCCCAGCTCTGCCCCTCGTTCGTCGACTTGAACACCGATTGCGCCGCGGTGTACATAACCGTCGAATCGTGGGGCGAAATCATCAGCGGAAAGTTCCACTGGAAGCGATACTTCAGGTCGCTGGCCGGATGCCCCATCGGATTGTCGGGCCACGGATTGATGTCGCGCCGTTGCCCCACGCGCCGGTCGTAGCGCGTGATCAACCCGCCGTATGAACCCGCGTACACGACGTTCGTGTCACGAGGGTCGTAGGCAATCCAGCCGCTCTCGCCGCCGCCTACGTCGTACCAGTCTTTCTCGGTAATGCCTCCGCCGGTGCCGCGCGACGGCGTCTTTACCGTCGAGTTATCCTGCTGTGCGCCATACACGTTATACGGGAAATCGTTGTCGAGATTCACGCGGTAGAACTGCGCTGTCGGCTGCTGATTCTGCGGACTCCATGTGCTGCCGCCGTTGAACGAAACGTTCGCGCCGCCGTCGTTCGAGTTGATCACGCGGCTGTTGTCTTTGGGATCGATCCAGATGCCGTGATTGTCCCCGTGCGGTTCGCGAATTGCCGCGTACGTGCGCCCGCCGTCGTCCGACTTGTAGAGACTAGTGTTCAACACATACACGCGATTCGGCAACAACGGATCGGCCAGAATGTGTGTGTAATACCAGGCGCGCTGCCGCAGATTGCGATCGGAATTCACTTTGGCCCACGTGCGGCCGGCATTCTCGGAACGAAACACGCCGCCGTCGTCGGCCTCTACAATTGCCCAAACGCGCTCCGGATTCGCGGGCGAGACACTCACGCCGATGCGCCCTTGGATGCCGAGCGGCATGCCCGGGGCATGCGTCAAGTCGGTCCAGGTATCGCCGCCGTCGGTCGACTTCCAAATACCGCTTCCGGGCCCGCCGCTTTCGAGCGAATACGCGGTCCGATAGACTTCCCAGAGGGCCGCGTAGATCACGTTTGCGTTTGTCGCGTCCATCGAAAGATCCACCGCGCCCGCCTTTGGACCACGCGTTAGAATCTGCTTCCACGTCTTGCCGCCGTCCGTTGAGCGATACACGCCGCGTTCCGGGTTCGCGCCAAATTGATGCCCCAACGCCGCGACATACACCACGTCCGGATTCTTCGGATGGATGCGGATCGCGCCGATGTGTTGCGTCTCCTTGAGACCGACATTCTTCCACGTCTTGCCGCCATCGACGGACTTGTACACGCCATCGCCATGCGACGCATTTCCGCGAATGCAGGCCTCGCCCATGCCCGCATAGATCACATTGGGGTCCGACTCAGAAACCGAAATCGCGCCGACCGATCCCGTGCCAAGCTGCCCATCGGCAACTGGCTCCCAACTCGCGCCGGCGTCTGTCGTCTTCCAGATCCCGCCGCCAGTCGCACCAAAGTAGAAAACGTCGCGTTGCGCCGTTGAGCCGGCGACAGCGACTGCGCGCCCTCCGCGAAACGGCCCAATTTGCCGCCATCGAAGGTCTTTGGTCAGATTCTGCGCCGGGAGAAGGGAGACAGCAACAAACAACAAAGCGAGTGCGGGCTTCATAGATCGAAATGGTACCATCTCGAACGGTCGATTTCGCTGCCGTTCGCACCGCGGCGACTACGATGGCTGTCACTGCACGGATGGCCTAGTAGGATAGGAGCTTGCGTCCAATTCATCGCTGGCTTCTTGCGAGTGTATTTGCGGCAGCCTTCCTGCTGCCGGGGTTGGCTATCATTCCGCGCCTTGGTATCGAGGTTGATGAAGCACTGATCACCAACGGAATTTTTGAGGGCGGATCTCCGCTCTATTCCTGGAATTTCGGCGGCGTGGAAATTCCGGTGATGATCCTGAGCTATCTGGGCGCGACGAAGACGTGGCTGTTCAACGGGATCTTCGCGATCTGGCCGCCGTCGGAAATGCCGGTGCGCCTGCCTACTTTGCTGATGGGTTTGGCGACGCTCTCGCTGTTCTGGAGGCTGCTGCGCGATGTGGCGGGCGAGCGCGCGGCCTGGATAGGTGCCGCGCTGCTGGCAACCGACACTGCGTTCCTGTTGACGGAAACCATCGATTTCGGCTTCGTTGCACTTCAGCATTTATTTAAGCTTGGCGGCATTCTGTTACTGCTGCGCTTCTGTCGCGACGGACGGCGGATCTGGCTTGCGCTGGGGTTCTTTCTTTTTGGCGTCGGGTTGTGGGACAAAGCGTTGTTCGTCTGGGTCTTTGTTGGACTCGCGGCAGCGGCGCTTACGATCTATCCGCGCGAGGTTTTGAAGCGCCTGTCGTGGCAGAACGTTTTGGTTGCCACGCTTGGACTCGGGCTTGGAGCATTGCCGCTCTTGACGTACAATATCGCGAAGCCTGCAGAAACGCTGCGGGCCAATGCGAACGTGCAGACGGTGGACGCGCTTGGGAAATCGGTATTGATCCATGCGACGATGAGCGGGACCGTGGGCTTTGGGTTCTTTGTCGCTGAGGAACCGGGGCCGAAGCCGGGTCAACCGCACTCGATGATCGAACGCGCTGCGTTTCGCGTCAGCCGTTGGTGCGGCTCTCTGCGCGTGAATGTGACGGAGGTCGCGTTCCTGCTTTCGCTGCTGGCGGTGCCGTTTCTCAGGAGCATCCGGCGGCCGGCGTTATTCGCGTTTGTATTTATGGCGGTGACGTGGCTGCAGATGGCTGTGACTGCCGGTGCCGGCGCGGCCGCGCACCACGTGATTCTGTTGTGGCCAGCGCATCTTTTTGTGATCGCGCTGGTGCTGGCGCAATCGCGCTTCGGGCCGTACGTTGCGGCGCTTGTTTGCGTGGTTGGCTTGCTTGTCACCAATCAAACGTTCGTTGACCTTGTCCGGAACGGACCCGGCTTACGATGGACCGACGCGATTCGACCGCTGACGGAGGCGCTGCAGAAGCAAAAAGCGGCGAATCTTGTGGCGCTTGATTGGGGCATCGTCGAGACGGTTGAATTACTCACCGAGGGATCCTGCCGCCTGACGTTCGCCGGCGCAGATGATCTTGCATCGGACAACAAACAGCTCGTGCACATTGTTACCAACGAAAACAACATTTTTGTTACACACACGGCAGGTAACGAGATCCGCGCGGGGGGTGCAACGCGGCTTGGCGAGATCGCGGCCGGCTACAACCGCGAGCGGGTACTTCTTCAAACGATTTACGATCGGAATGGACGGGCCGTTTTTGAGATCTTCCGATTCCGTCCCAAGGCTTCCCGATGACCACTTTTGTTTGCAATTTGTGCGGGACGGAGAACCAGGCGGAACTGGAATCGCTTGGCCGCGAAGTTGCAAGCTGTATGCGCTGCCGGTCAACCGTGCGATTGCGCGGATTGATCCATCTCTTGTCGGTTGAATTGTTCGGCGTCAGCGTGCCGATGAGTGAGATGCCCCGCAGGAAGGGCCTGCGCGGGCTTGGAATGAGCGACTCCCCGGACTTTGCAGAGGCACTCGCCGATCGCTTTTCCTACACCAATACCTACTACCACAAGGAGCTGCGCTTCGACGTGATCGCGATGGACGAGCGTCACTTCGGGCAATACGACTTCATCGTATCGAGCGAGGTGATGGAGCACGTTCCGCCGCCGCCTGAGCGTGGGTTCGAGACGCTGTTTCGCATGCTGAAGCCGCGCGGGGTTCTGTTGTTAACAGTGCCGTACACGCTTGAAGCAGCGACGCATGAGCACTTCCCGGAGCTCCACGATTTCAACATTGCGGAATTGCGCAGCGGCCTTGTTCTTATCAACCGAACAAGGGATGGCCGCATCGAGACGTTCGACAATCTGGTGTTTCACGGCGGTGGCGGGTCGACGCTCGAGATGCGGCGCTATAGCGAGCGCGCCTTGCGCGAGATCCTGACCGGTATTGGTTTCTCGAGCGTTCGCATCGCGGCGGAACCCTGCGCGGAATTCGGCGTTCCGGCGCATGAGAATTGGTCGTTGCCCATCGCAGCGCGCAAGGGGGCTTTCGTATACGAGGCCAACGACGTTGCCGAATTGGTGCTTGGGTATCGGGAGATGTTCGCGAAGATTCGCGGCTTGAAAGACGAGATCAAGGAGCGGGTCGCGGAAACGGACGAGATCCGCACATGGATGATCAATCGCGAAAAGCAGCTCACTGCGGATCTCATCGATCGGACGAAGTGGGCGGAGCGATTAGAGAAGCAGCTTGAGGAGCGCACGGCGTGGGCTCGCTCGCTCGAGAAGGATCTCGACCACCACGTCGATTTGGCGACGAAGCTGAAGGGCGAGTTCGACGAACGTTCGGAATGGGCGCTGAAGCTTCAAGAGGAAGCTGCCCAGGCACGCGCCGAATTGGAGAAACTTCGCAGTCGGCGCTGGGTGAAGATCGGGCGAAACCTCGGGCGCGTCTAACGGGTCGGGGCGGTTTTTCGACCGTTCGTCCGAAAGCGGATACTGTGCCGGCAGCCTGGCTGCAGACTGGGGCCATGAAACACCTGCTCCTTACTCTCGTAACCATCGGCGTGCTTGCTGCAGAAGATCCTAAGGTGCTGCTGGATCGCGCGCAATCGAAGATGCAGAAGGCTGGCGAACTGGCCCGGAAGGGCGATTTCGGCCCGGCGAATACGTTGATGGCGGAGGCGTTCGCCGATTACGACCGCGCTGTTGCGGAGGCCCCAGACAACTTTGCGGTCCGGCAGGCGCGCGCAATGATGTACGGACAGATGCCGCCGTTTCTCAACAAGGCGGCGATCGCTCGCAAGGATCTTGAGTGGGTGATTCGCCACCAGGAGTTTGCAACGCTGAATCCAGAGCAACAAGCCCGCACCTACGCCCTTCTGGGAATGAACACGCGCGACCGCGCGACCTTCGAAAAGGCGGTAGAACTTGCGCCAAACAGCGGCGCGGGCAAGCATGCTGCCCAGGAACTTGCCAAGATGCGGCAGCCTGCGGTTGCCTTTGACCCATCCGGCCGGCCGATGCCGGATCGTTTTGAAATGGTCAGTCTCGACGTCGCGCCGCTGATGGCAGCAGCGACCGTGATGCTTCCCGGAGAGAACATCACCAAAGAACGGATGGCATTTATCGTCGATGCGATGAAGAATCTGTCTGGCTTGCTCGGCATGCACTTACTGCAGAGCGTCGATCGGCCGGGGATGGCGGTGCTGCTGACGTGGTGGAAAGACAAGGTCGCGCTGAACAACTTCTTCGACGGGTCCGCGCATCGCAGTATGACGTCGAGCGTGTACGGCAAGCCGGCGCAGAGCGGGACGGCCGAACAGGTGGGCCTTGAGCTATTCACCGTGCTGCCGGCGGGTTCGCGACTCGGCGGCGGTCTGGTTCCGGACGACGTTTTCGAATCGGTTCTGAAATCGGCAGTAAAGTAAGGGAGCCATTCTCATGCGATGGTTATTTCATTTCTGGAACTCGCCGCGGCCACGTAGCTTGACGCAACTGACGACGCGCGTCCTGAGCGCGATTCTCTTCGGCATGCTGTTCGGCGCCGTTGTCTCGACTTTGTTCACGACGCTTGGATTGAGGCGGCTGCCGCTGATGAGCGAGATCGGCGTGACGATGATTCTCGGCGCGCAGTTTTCGCTCTCGTTCTACTTCACGTGTGGATTGGCGCTGCAGTTTTTACGCAAGCAGGTGGAGGGTCTGCCTGAGTCGTTTCGGAGATGGGTGCTTGCGCTCGGCGGCGCGATCGGTGCGACGCTGGGTTTTGTGATCGCCACGTGGAAAGTCGCGTTCATTCCGGAATTCGAGTTTGCGGGGCGGGAATACGTTGCGCTCGTACTGGTTTTTGAGGCTATGGCGGGCGCGGTGATGACGTTGGTTGTCGGTGCCTTCCAACGCCTGCGGACGCAAGTGCAGCGGGCGGAGTCCGAAGCGCGGCAGCAGGAGGTCCTGGCGTTGCGAGCGCAGGCACTCGCACTGCAAGCGCAGATCCAGCCGCATTTTTTCTTCAACACACTGAATACGATCTCAGCGCTGATTGCGGCGGATCCACGGGCGGCGCAGGATGCGGTGGGCCGGCTTGCCGACATGTTTCGCTACGCGCTCGATTCGGCGCAAGGCGACCTAAGAACACTCGAAGAAGAATTGGTATTCGCGTCGAACTACTTGAAACTGGAGCAGGCACGCTTCTCGACGCGTCTATCCGTTCGCCTCCCGGACGAGCCTATCGACGACCTGCGGCTGCCAGGCCTTACGTTGCAGCCGCTCGTTGAAAATGCGGTCCGGCACGGAATTGCGAAGCTCGTCGAAGGCGGCACGGTCGAGGTCGCGGTGCGCCGGAATGGCGTACGCTGCGAACTAGTGGTTTCGAATCCAATGGAAGGCCATCTTGATCCTTCGAATCTCTGGAAACCAGGCCACGCACTGTATAACGTGCGGGAGCGGTTGCGGTTGCATGACTCGGTTGTTACGGTTCAAGAGAAGGACGGCCAGGTGCAGGTGACCATCCGAATGCCAATGGAGAAACGCCCGTGATGCGTGCGCTCATCGTCGACGACGAAGATCCGGCGCGCGTGCACCTCACGCGTTTGCTCGCCGGGATGCCGGACATCGTCATCGTCGGCGAGGCGCGCAACGGCGTCGAGGCGCTGGAGCAGATCGCGGAACAAGCGCCCGACGTGGTTTTCCTCGATATTGAAATGCCTGGGCTAAATGGCCTCGAAGTTGTTCGTCAACTCGGCGCGAACCCGCCGCGCATTGTATTCGCGACTGCCTTCGACCAGTTTGCCGTGAAGGCGTTTGAAGCGAACGCCGCCGACTACTTGCTGAAACCCATCCAGGCGGATCGCGTCCGCAAGACTGTGGAGCGCCTTCGCGAGGCTCTACGTGCCGGCGCGCCTACGGCTCCGCTGCGCGCCGTGCTGGCGGCGTTGCATCCGCCGCTCACGAAACTCGCCGTGCGGAAGGGCAAGCGGATTCTGCTGCTCTCACCGCCCGATGTCCTCTACATTTCGATTGACGACAAGCTCGTCTTCGCGCACACGATGGCGGAACGCTTTCTAGTGGATCGAACCATCGCCGAACTCGAAGAGATGCTTGCCGATATGGGTTTCCTGCGCGTCAGTCGCGGCGATCTTGTGCAACTTGAGCACGTGCAGGAGATGATGCCATGGTTTTCCGGAACCTGGCGAATCAAGCTGAAGAACGGCGTCGAACTGGACGTGAGCCGGGATCGAGCGAAGGAGTTAAAACACCGGCTGGGCTTGTAGGCTATTCCGCTACGCGCGAGGGCTTCTCGCCCCAGATCCACTGGCTGAACCAATCGTAGTTGTGTTCCATCACCGCGCGAGCCTGCTTCGGCTTGTCGATGCCGTGGCCGAATCCCTTGTAGACGATGAGCTTGGATGGAACGTTGCGATCCTGCAGGCCTTGATACAACTCGTAGGCGTTCGGTATCGGAACCCGCTTGTCGAGTTCGCCGTGCTGAATCAACGTCGGTGTTCTGGCGTTGTTGATGTAGGTGATCGGCGACGTGGTCTTGTAGATCTCGGGGTCTTCCCACGGGGTCGCTTTCAGATAATGCCGTGTGAAGGGATGAATGTCTGTATTCACGTAATACGTCATCCAATCCGATATGCCCGCGCCGACCGAGACTGCTTTGAATCGATCGCTGTAGGTGGTGATGAACGCGGAGATGTAGCCGCCTTGGCTCCACCCCATGGAGGCCACGCGATCCTTGTCGACGAAGCCTTTCGCGATCAGGAAATCGACCCCGCCGATGACGTCTTCGTAATCGCCCACGCCGAGATTGCGCACGTTGAGCGAGCGGAACTTCTCGCCATAGCCAGCCGAGCCGCGATAGTTCGGCCGCAGAATCACTGCACCCTTGGCAGCAAAGCGCTCGATGGGATAGTAACGATCGGCGGCGATCGAGGGGCGGTCGACTCCGGTTGGACCGCCGTGAATCACGACTAGAAGCGGGTATTTCTTGCCGGCGTCAAAGTCGGCGGGCTTGATGAGGATGCCTTCGATGGGTGTGCCGTCTTTTGACTTCCACTCGACGACTTCTCGCGACGCCAACCGGAAATCCTTCAGTTGGTCGTTCATTCTGGTGATTGCTTTCGGCGCGAAATCGGCAACCGGCGAAACGCAAATCTCGCTGTATTGATTCGGCATGGAGCACGAGAATGCCATCATTGTGAAGTCTTTGGTAAAGGATGGACCGTTCATCATCAGCGTCGCGGGCTGGCTAATCTTGGTCACGGCCATCGTGCGAGGATCGACGCGAAACAGATGCGACGCGGTCCGCTGGCTAGCGCCGAAATAGATGCCGTCCGGCCCCCAAGCGTCGAGAATTGGAGATTCGTCGAACTTCTCCGTAAGGAGCTTGGGCGTTCCGCCGTCGGGCGATATGGTCGCGATGAAGCGGTTCAGATACGAGGGGTCGCGTCCGGCGGAGGTGGAGAAAGCAATCTGGCGGCCATCGGGAGACCAGATCGGATTCGTGTCGCTGGCGGGAGTCGCGACGATCTTCCGCACGCCGCGATCGCCGAGGCGCACGATGTAGACATCGCTCGTGTCGCCGTGCGAAATGTCGGGATCCTTGGCGGCGGCGAACGCTAGCTGCCTGGAATCGGGCGACCACGAGAAGCCGCCGACGCTGAAGCTATTGCCTTCGGTGAGTTGGATCGGTTTCGGCTTCTCGTCGAAGACGTTGATCACCCAAATGTGTTGCATCGCGTAATCGCCGTTGACGATTTCGAAGTCGCCGAACTTTTCTTTGCGATCTTTCTTTGCTTTCGCCTCGCCGCCAGTCGAGGTGAATGCGATCTGCTGCCCGTCGGAAGACCAGTGGAAGGCCAGGACTCCACCTTCGGACGTTGTCAGCTGCCGCGCTTCTCCGCCGGTCGCCGAGATCGTGTACAACTGCGTCTTGCCGTCGCGATCCGCAGTGAAGGCGAGCGTCTTCGAATCGGACGACCACTCCGCGGCGCTGCCACCTTTTTTGTGATGCGTCAGTTGATACCGTTCGCCAGTGGCTACGACGGCCAGCCACGTCTGCGAGACAAAGGCGTTCTGCTCCCAGTCCGCGGCCGTTACCTGAAAGGCGACGTGTTTGCCGTCGGGCGAGATTCGCGGTGCCGAAGCGCTGGTCCAGTTCATGGACTGTTCAATGGTTGGCGTCTGCGCCAGGAGGCCTGGGAACAGCGGCAACACGGAGAGCAAGACAAGCGTACGCATGCGGTTTATTATGACCGAAGCCGCTGCCGCGCTGTGCTATCATCGCCATCGCTCCACCACGCCATGCGACTTGCGATTCTACTTCTGCCCGTTGTCACGCTCTGCCAAACTGCACCGGATCCGCGCGCGAAGAAGGAATGCGACGACACGGCCGCCAGACTGAATACCCTCGTGTCGGCCTTACCGAAGGAGGGCGACCGCCCTAAGGCCTGTGCCGCGCTGCGCGACGAGGCGGAGAACCAGCTTCGTCTAACCCTTGCTGCGCAGGCGTCGGCGTGTGGGGGCCAGCCTCCAGGGGGCCTCGCGGCGGCCCAGAAGGCGGAGATCGAGCGGCGCGTGACTGCGTCGAGCCGGATGAAGGTGCTGCTTCGCGACTGCGAGGCGGCGATCAAGGCCATCGAGCCACCACCCGCGCCGAAGTCCGCAGCCGAAGCCAGGAAGACGCCGGGGTTTACTTCCTGCGACATTTACAAACAGTCGTGGAACGACAGGCAGATTGAAAAGCGCTTCGCCGCCATTCGCAAAGTGGATCCGGAATCGGCGAAGTGCAAGCTCGAATTGCCCACGGCGTACGCCGCGCACTGCGGAACACAGAAGACCGAGTGGCCACAGGATGAATTCAGTACCGATCTCGCGGGGCTGATCAAGATCTCCCTTGAGATGTCGCGTTGCGAGACGGAACTGCAGATCAAGAAGTAGACTCCGCTACCTCTTGAACGAAAGCCAGCCGCGTCATCGCGCTCGTGTAACACCGGCGTTGGCGATGGACCAACGGCTGCGGAGCGGCCTGGCCTAGAGGCGGAAAACTTTCGGCGAATCGATGCTCTTCAGCGCGTTGCGCGTGTCGACGATCAGCTTGGACTTCTCAACAAGTTTTTCATACTCGAACAGCTTGTGGTCGGTGACGATCACGACGCAGTCCGCACTTTCGGCATGCGACAAAAGATCCTCGGCCTCGAGGTCCAACCCTTCGTGCTTCAGCGACGCAACAAACGGATCGCTATAGGTGACAAGGGCACCGCGCTTGAGCAGCAGAAGAATAATGTCGAGCGCCGGGGATTCGCGGACGTCGTCAATGTCGCGCTTGTAGGCCACGCCCGCTATGTGCACGCGCGAGCCTTTCAAAGGCTTGGTCTGCTCGTTCAATGCATTCTGGATTTTGTCGACGACGAAGTGCGGCATCTGGCCGTTGATGTAACCGGCCAATTCGATGAAACGCGCCTCGATGCCTGCCTGCTTGGTTTTCCAGCTCAGATAAAAGGGATCAATCGGAATGCAGTGTCCGCCGAGGCCGGGTCCGGGATAGAACGGCATGAAGCCGAAGGGCTTGGTGGCAGCGGCGTCGATCACTTCCCAGACATTAATGTCCATACGGTCGCACATCAGCGCGATCTCGTTGACCATGCCGATGTTGATCATACGGAAGGTGTTCTCGAGCAGCTTCACCATTTCCGCGACGCGCGTCGATCCGACGGGAACAACGGTGTCGAGTGCCTGGGCGTAGAACAACGCGCCGGCCTCGGTGCAAGCCGGCGTGATGCCGCCGACGACCTTCGGGATATTTTTCGTCTGAAAGTTCGGATTGCCGGGATCCACGCGTTCCGGGGAGAAGCAGAGGAAGAACTCGCTGCCCACTTTGAGATCCGGCTTCTCGAGCATCGGGAGCACCAATTCATCGGTGGTTCCCGGATAGGTGGTCGATTCGAGGATGACCAGAACGCCCGCATGAAGATACTTCGCGATCTCCTTTGAGGCGGCGACAATGTAGCTCATGTCCGGATCCTTGGTCTTGCGGAGAGGCGTCGGCACACAGATGTTCACCGTATCCAAGCCGGAGACTACGGAGAAGTCCGCCGTTGCGCGAATCCTGCCAGCCTTAACCAGCGGCTCCAGCACCGCTGTTGGAACGTCCTGAATGTAGGAAATGCCGCGGTTGATGTCGTCCACCTTGCTCTGCTGGACGTCGATGCCGGTGACGGTGAATCCAGCTTGCGCGAACTCGACAACAAGCGGTAACCCGACGTATCCTAACCCAACAACGCCCACATGCGCCGTTTTGTCTTTGATCTTTGCCTTCAGTTGTTCAAGAACCGTGCTCATTCGATACCTGTTTATCCTTTGAAACGAAACGGGGACTCAATTGGCCCATCTGAACACATCGGCGGTCGAGCGTCCCTACGGGAACCACTCGCCCTGGGCGACAATCTCCGCCGGGCCCGTCAGGAAGTACTCGTCTCCATCCCATCGTACTTCGAGGACGCCTGCTGGTGTCAGCACAGCCACCGGACTCTCGACCCAACCCAGATACCGCGCCGTTGCCGCAGCTCCGGTGCAGCCGGTCCCAGAGCTCTGGGTTTCGCCGACGCCCCGTTCCCAGATACGAACCTCTATTTGATGCGTATCGACGCCGGGGCACACAAACGAGACATTGGTTCGATTCGGAAATCGCGGATGCCGCTCGAGCCAAGCGCCTGCGGACCGCCAATCAAACTCGAAATTCTCAACGGGCACCGCACATTGCGGATTACCCACGGTAAGGATGACAGCGTCGCGAGGCCCGCCTGGCGCGTTGAACCGCTCATTTGCACGTACCGGAGCTTCGCCCATCGCCATCTCCAGGCGATACCCGATTCCATGAGTCGCGACCATTCGAATGGTTTTCAGCCCGGTGCCAGTCTGGATCGTTACGGGCTCGGCGTGGGGGTGGCCGTTGTCGTAGAGCAACGCTGCGACGCAGCGGGATCCGTTGCCTGAAAGCTCAGAGACGCTTCCGTCCGCGTTGTAGAGCGTGGCCGCGACATCGGCGTCCTGCGTTCTCGATAAGACGTACCAGCCATCCGCACCCACCCCCGAGTGGCGGTCGCAAATCGTCTTGGCCAAGACGGCGGGGTCGATATCGGCGGGAAGCAGATTCTGCCACGTCATCAGAAAATCGTTCCGCGCGGCCTGCGCTTTGTAGAACGGAATGGCGAGTCGGGTCACGGTCTTCTCTCCTCGGTGTCGAGTCTTGGGGCCCGGTTGCGGCGATAGATTTCAACAACCGGCGCGTGCGGAATGGCGATGCTCTTCACGATCAGATACGGGCGTTCCTTCCGGCTGGCGCGTAGTAACGCGGTGGCGACCGTATCTCCGGAGAAGGTGATCGCCCAGGTTTCGTTGAGAAACAGCTCCGGCCGGGCGATCGCGGCTTCCCACTGCGGATGATTTCCCTCGTGGAGACTCTCCTGAAGTGGAATCCCCGCTTCACGCAGGACGCCGGTGATGTCACCGAACGGCATCAGGATTCCATCGCCGGCGCGGTAGTTGGCTTTTAGGAATTCGGCGGCTTCGTGGGTCCAGGCGCGACGCTGCTCCGAATTCACCTTCGACTCTTTCCACACGAGCCACGCGTCTTCGCGCGAATCGACGGCCCATGGAAACAACGCGAGGCCCAATACCGCCGCCGCAAGCAACGGCTGGAAGCGCCGAGAACCCATCGCGACCAGAGCCGCACCGCCAAAGGCGGCGAGCGGCAATGCCGCGAGTGCGTAGCGCGTGTTGTAGTAGCTATTCGGCCACAGCGTTGGAACAAAGATTGGCGTTCCGGACGAATGCATGCTCCAGATGTAAAACGCCGGACCCATCAGCAGGAATCCGGCGACCCACCATGCTCGTTTCCAGGCCGCGCCGAATCCGGCGACTGCGATGAGAGCAAGCGGCGTTCCGATGACGAGGGCGGCTGCTGTGCGAAAGACCAGAAACGCTTTCTCCCAATCATGATCGCCTGGATAGGGCGACATGCCGCCAGCCAACTGCCGCCGATATATCGCGATGGCCGACCACTGCCCGCGATAAAACTCCAGCGGATCACCCCAATACCACCAGTTATGCGCCAGCCAAGCGAGCGGGCCGATGGCGGCGAGCAGTGCGAAAACCGCGGCGCGGTAGAAGCTGCCCTTGGGTCCGAACCAGAAGAACAAGGCGGCAAACGGCAGTAGCAACCAGCCTTCGTAACGCGACATCGACGCGACCGATGCCCAAAGCGCTCCGCTCGCGATCGCCAGCCACGGGCTGCTTCGGCCTCCGGCCTGCGCGTGCCAGACAGTGGCATGCAACAGCCCAAGCAATCCGGCAAAAAACACGCCCTCCGTCATTGGTGCCGACTGCAGGTAGAGCAGATTGGGATTGAGCGCAAAGAGTATCGTGGCCGTCCAGGCCGCCGTCACCGATCCCAATGCGCGCCGCGTCAGGTCGAACAGAAAACACCCGGCGATGACGAAACAAATAGACGCTGGAATTGCACCGGCGGTTCCGCTCCGCCAGGCGGAGTCCTCGCTCACGAATGGAAGCATCAAAAGGTGCGGGGCCGGCAGCCAGACGGTTCCGAGTTGTTCGCCATTCGGCGTCCGCGTGTCGAAGACCCGTCGCGCGATGTTGAGATGCGCCTCCGCGTCGCCGAAATAGAGGGTGTATCCTCGGGCGGCGAACCACTGCGATGCGCTGATGCTGATGACACTCAGCATCAGCGCAGCCGCAATCAGCCAAGCCCACGGCACCCAATCGAAGCGCGCGCGGGTTCGTTTTCGGGACGTAAGGTTTGAATCGGCCACAGTTTACTTCCGGACCGCGCGGTGGTGCGAATCGCACGGCCTGCAATCGTCCGTCACGCAACACAGAGAGCCACGACTAAAACGCGGTGAACTTCCGGAACTCATCGAAGCGGGCGTCGATTTCCGCTCGCGTCAGGGTGCGGAAGCGGTCGACGCCGAATTTCTCGCAGCAGAAGCTTCCCAGGACGGAACCGTAGATCACGGCGCGATGCAGCTCGCTGGTATCGACATGGCCCGCGGCGAGGTCGAAGCCTTTCTCCGCGAGGTAGCCGATAAATCCGCCCGCGAAGCAGTCACCGGCACCGGTCGGATCGAAGACGGTGTCGAGCAGATAGCCCGGGACCATGAACAGCTGGCCTTCTCGGAACAGCATGGCGCCGTATTCGCCGCGCTTGATGATCAGGGTACGCGGACCCATCGCCAGAATCTTTTCAGCGGCACGCCGCAGGTTCGCTTCGCCGGACAGCAGCCGCGCCTCCGAATCGTTGATGAGCAGGAAGTCCCACTGGCGGATCGTCTCAAGCAACTGCGGGCGGAAATCGTTGATCCAGTAATTCATCGTGTCGCCGCCCGTCAGCCGGACGCCGCCCATTTGCTCACGAACGTTTCGCTGCAGTTCGGGCTGGATATTGCCCAGGAACAAGTAGGGCGCCGACTTATAAGCCGCGGGCAGCTTCGGTTGGAAATCCGCGAAGACATTCAGATCGGTCTGCAGCGTCTCGCGGTCGTTCATATCCGCCGAATACTTGCCCTTCCAGAAGAAACTCTTGCCCGAGACGCGCTCGAGGCCTTCGAGGTCAATTCCCTGGCCTTCGAGCAGTTTTGTATCTTCATCGGCAAAATCGTCTCCGACCACGGCGACGATCTTCACACTTGTGAAGGCGCTGGCCGATAAGGCGATGTAGGTAGCCGCGCCGCCGAGCATACGGTCTACGCGGCCATGTGGGGTTTCAACCCCGTCGTATGCGACGGAGCCAACAACAACGAGTGACATAGTCACCATTGTACCGGCTGCCGTGGTTTCCGCCGATCGGCATGTCGCCTGGAGCATCCGTCTTAGAATAAAAGAGATTCCCATGGTCACGATCTGGCGGCACATTCCGGAAGCAGGTCTGGTGGCGCTGGCGCTCGTGCTGCCCTGGATGTTCCTTCTGCGTCCCGCGCGCGGCCGTTCTTGGACGCCGCCCCGCCTTGTCGCCGCCATCCTCTCGACCCTCATCCTCATCGGCACCGGCTTCCTGCTGTCTCCCAACTTCACGCGCTCTCTGCCGCCGGCGTTTTCGCAATGGGCGCGCGCATTCGGCTTGACCTGGGCGGCTGTCATCGTCTGGATCACCGCCGTCCGACAGTGTTCGCTCTTCATCCACAGCCGGGCAGGTGCGGAGATGGCTCTTGCGAATCCGGCGCGGCGACGCTTTCTGCAAGCCGCCGTGGTAGCCGCCTACGTCGCTCCCGCGGCCGTCGCGTGCGCCGCGCTGATCGAGAGAAACGACCTCCGCATAGTCGAAGTCGACATCCACTTCCCAGGTCTGCCGCAGGACCTCGATGGCATCCGGCTGGTGCAGCTCAGCGACATTCATCTCGGCGAGTTCGTCTCGAGGAAAGATCTCGCCCGCGCCATCGACGCTGCAAACTCGATGCGCCCGCACATTGCGCTAGTCACGGGCGATCTCGTCTCTTACGACGGCGATCCACTCGAGGAGTGCATCGCCGAACTCACGCGCCTTCGCTCCGACGCCGGCACGTTTGGTTGCCTCGGCAATCACGAGATCTATGCCCATGCTGAAGACAAGGTCACTCTGGGGGGTGCGCGCGCCGGTATGCGCTTTCTCCGCGGCCAGGCCCACGCCTTTCGCTTCGGCACTGCGAAACTCAACCTGGCGGGCGTAGATTATCAGCCCTTTCGCGCCCCGTACCTCACCGGCGCGGAATCCCTGGTTGCTCCCGGGGCATTGAACATTCTGCTTTCTCACAATCCGGACGTCTTTCCGGTCGCGCGCCATAAGGGATTTCCGCTGACGATCTCGGGACATACGCACGGCGGGCAAGTGAACGTAGAGATTCTCAGTAATAAGATCAATCCGGCGCGCTTTTTCACGCCCTACACCAGCGGCCTCTACCGGGAGCAAAACGCCGCTGTCTTTGTGACCCGCGGCATCGGCACCATCGGCGTTCCGGTGCGCCTTGGCGCGCCTCCGGAAGTGACTCTCATCCGGTTGAGGACCGTTTAGCGAGGCATGCGCTGGCTGATTCTAAGTGACATCCACGGCAACTTCGATGCGCTCCAGGCTGTCCTCGCGCACGCCGAAGGCCGTTACGACGACATCGTCTGCTGTGGCGACCTGGTGGATTACGGCGCCGAACCGAACGAAGTGGTTCACTGGGTCCGCGAGCACGTCCAGCACGTGATCCGCGGCAATCATGATCGCGTGTGCGCCGGGCTGGGCGGCTTTGACGACTTCTCGCCGTACGCGCAAACCGCCGCGCTGTGGACGCAGCAGGCCATGACGCCGGAGTGCTTGGCGTACGTGACGAATCTGCGCAAGGGCCCCGTTCCGCTGGACGGATTCACCTATTGCCACGGTGCGCTGACGGACGAAGACGAGTACCTGATCACGACCGACGATGCGCGTCTCCAGCGCGACCACTTGAACTCTCCGGTGACCTTGTTCGGGCATACGCACGTGCAGGGCGGATTTCTTCTCCGCCCAGGGGGCGTGCGCCGAATCGAAGCGACCGCATTTTACGCAGAGCAACGGAACATCGAGATCCAGGCCGGCGAGTACTACCTGCTGAATCCCGGCGCTGTTGGCCAGCCGCGCGATGGCGATCCGCGTGCCGCGTATGCCGTCTACTCCGTGCCGGATCGGTTGTTCACGCACTATCGCGTGGCGTACGATGTCGAGGCCGCGATGGGAAAAATCATCGCAGCGGGCCTGCCGTATCGATTGGCCGAACGCCTGGCCACCGGAGCGTAGCCGAGCTAATCTTCCGAAGAATCCTGCCCGACCTTCAGCACCGCGAGGAAGGCCTCTTGCGGAATCTCCACGCGCCCCACGCGCTTCATCCGCTTTTTGCCTTCTTTTTGCTTCTCGAGCAGCTTGCGCTTGCGCGAGATGTCTCCGCCGTAGCACTTGGCAATGACGTTCTTGCGAATTGCCGCAATCGTTTCGCGAGCGATAATCTTGTTGCCGATCGCCGCCTGCAATGCGACTTCAAACATCTGGCGCGGGATCAGCTTGCGGAGCCGCGAGATCAGATCCTTGCCCCGGTCAAACGCGAAATCACGATGAACGATCATCGATAATGCGTCCACAGGTTCGCCGGCGACCAGTACGTCGAGTTTCACCATCGGCGAGATTCGATACCCGGACAGCTGATAATCGAGCGACGCATAGCCGCGCGAGGCAGACTTTAGCCGGTCGTAGAAATCGAGCACCACTTCGTTGAGCGGCATCTCGTACAGCAGCAGAACGCGGCCGCCACCGATGTACTCGAACTTCTTCTGGACTCCGCGTTTCTCTTCGAGCAGCTTGAGAATCTCGCCGATGTACTCTTCGCGCGTGATCACAGTCGCGTCGATAATCGGCTCCTGGATGTTGGCAATGCCGGTCGGATCCGGGAACTTTGCCGGGCTCTCCACTTCAAACACAGTGCCGTCGGTCTTGGTAAGCAGATAGCGAACACCAGGCGCTGTAGTGATCAGGTCGATGTTGAACTCGCGCTCCAGACGCTCCTGCACGATCTCCAGATGGAGGAGACCCAGGAATCCGCAGCGGAACCCAAAGCCAAGCGCGACCGAGTTTTCCGGCTCGAAATTAAACGCGCTATCGTTCAGCCGCAGCTTCTCCAACGCGTCGCGCAACAGGCCGTGCTCGTGGCTTTCGATGGGATACAACCCGGCGAACACCATCGGCTTTGCGGGTTGAAAGCCGGGAAGCGGCTCGACGTTGGGATTGTCGAGGCCGAAAATCGTATCGCCGATTTGCGCATCGGCGATCGTCTTGATGTTCGCGAAAAGATATCCCGCCTCACCCGCCGAGAGTTCATTGCAGGGGACGGGCTTTGGCGACTGATAGCCGAGGCCTTCCACCTCGTACGTTTTCTCGTTCGAGTAGAGCCGGATCTTCTGTCCTATTTTGATCTTCCCGTCGATGACGCGCATCAGGATGATGACGCCGCGGTAGGGATCAAACCAGCTGTCGAAAATCAACGCGCGCAGCGGGGCCTCAGGGTCTCCGGTTGGGGGCGGCACCAGTTTCACCACCGCTTCGAGAACATCCTCGATCCCGATGCCGTTCTTCGCGCTGCACAGCACTGCTTCCGATGCGTCAAGCCCTACCAGCTGCTCGATCTGTTCGCGGATGCGCTCCGGCTCGGCGGAGGGCAAATCGATCTTGTTGATGACTGGAATAATTTCCAGATTGTGTTGCAGCGCCAGGTAGGTATTCGCCAGCGTTTGCGCCTCGACGCCCTGCGAAGCGTCCACGACGAGCAGCGCGCCTTCGCACGCCTGCAGGCTGCGCGAAACTTCGTAAGTGAAATCGACGTGGCCCGGCGTGTCGATCAAATTCAATTGATAGATCACACCGTCTTTGGCCGTGTACGACAAACGAACCGCGTGTGCCTTTATGGTGATTCCGCGCTCACGTTCGAGGTCCATTGAGTCGAGCACCTGCGCCATCATCTCGCGTTGCGAGAGTGCGCCAGTTGCCTCCAGCAGCCGGTCGGCAAGCGTCGACTTGCCGTGGTCAATGTGGGCAATGATAGAGAAGTTTCGGATGTAGGCGGGATCCATGCGGTATGATGATGTTGGGAACTTTCAGTATCCCACGGAAGTGCATTCAGGCTTGGGTCGAGACCCGGGGTTCCCAGTAAGCGATGTCCAGCGAGAAACTAACGTGGCGTGCGGACGCGAAAGGCCTTCGCATTGCGATCGCCGTCGCGAGATTCAATCGCGAAATCACCGAGAGACTGCTGGCAGGTGCTTTGGAAGCACTGAAGCAAGCGGGCGCCGAGGAAGCCGCGATTGAGGTTGTGAGGGTTGCTGGGGCATTCGAATTGCCTCTGGCCTCGAAGATCCTGACCAAGAATCACGATGCCGTAGTGGCTTTGGGCGCGGTGGTTCGCGGCGATACTCCCCATTTCGATTACGTGGCCGGTGAAGCGGCGCGGGGCATTTTGCAAGTGGGGCTCGAAACCGAGACGCCCGTTATTTTTGGTGTTCTTACAACCGAAACGATCCGGCAGGCGATGGATCGCGCAGGCGGATGGGGTTCCGATTCACCGGCGGGCGATCTCAGCCTCAACAAGGGCTTCGATGCGGCGAACACCGCGATCGAGATGGCCCAGTTGTTGAAACAACTGCGTGGAAAGCGATAATTTAGGTATGCCCGCACGTCATCGATCCAGGCAGCGGGCACTACAGGTGCTGTATCAATGGGACATGAGGCAGCAGCCGATTCAAGAGGCCATCGATTCCCTCTACGAAACGCTGTATTCCGAAGAGAATCCCGAGCCGCCGCTGGCCGATCCGTTCATGGAGATCCTGGCGCGCGGAACAGTGAGCGGCGCGGAGTCTATCGACGAGCGCATTTCGCGGAAATCGGAAAATTGGCGAATCGAGCGGATGGCGACCGTCGACCGAAATATCCTGCGCCTCGCTGTCTATGAAATGACCTCCATCAAGACGCCGGGGCCAGTCGTTATCGATGAAGCGCTGGAACTCGCGCGCCAATTCTCAGGCGACGAGGCGGTATCGTTTATCAACGGCGTCCTCGACGCGATCTACCGCGAAAATCTCGCTTCCGTCGACAAGAGCGACTAGACTCCGGAGCGCAGCCGGTAGATGGCCGTGTGCCGGACCGCCTGCGCCGGCAACCCGTTCGCGGTAACAATGACGTCGAGAGAAACGAGTTCGTGGCCTTTTCTCTCGAAGCAATCCGCGACTCGCGCCCGCACCTCAATAGCGTCCCCGGGATTCACTGCGGAAAGGTTGTGCACATCGCTACCAGTGTGGATCCACGGACCCAGTTCGTAGTTCTTGAGGAGAACCTCGTTCGAGAGTCCCAGCAGGTACTCAGGCGTCACGGTATCCGGCGCCATGGTGTGTAGAGTGCCCAGGACCCGGCCCGGAGAGAACTCCGCCTCAACCGCCAAAGGCCGTATCTCAGGTAGCGGCGCCTCACAGAGCGTGGACGAGGCTCCGGTCTCGATGTCGGTCAATCCCGCCGTACCGACACCGCATTCGGTTCCGTCTTCTTTTCGGGCGACTACCTTGACGCCGTCGAACTGCGCGATCACCCACTCTCCGTCATAGAACGGCTGCAGGAATCGTGCCGTCATTCTGCCGTGCTTTAGCCAATCCGGCCCGAGCGCTTCGAGCACCGGAGCCGCCATGTATCCGTAAACCGTAACCCCCGGAACAAGACCGCCCCGGAAGCCGTACTGCGCGGCCACGGTATCGTCGTGAATCCTATTCTCAGACTCGGTCGCTTTGTTTACCGCACGGATGCGATGTTCGGTCATCTGGATTTTGCCCTCAAAGAATCTCCATCATCGCGCGTTTGCGATTGCCCGTGTAGGTTCTTAATCGAGGGAGAAGTTGGAGGCGCGGGGGGGAATCGAACCCCCGAGTAAAGGTTTTGCAGACCTGTGCCTTACCACTTGGCTACCGCGCCGGGCGTAGCGGAATGTTGCGGCCGGGGCGGCGCGGGCTTTTAAGGACCCAATCGCCGAGAGATACGCTCCGCAATCGAAGTGTACTACGCGAGCGCTCCGGTTCGTCTCCGCGGCGGATTGCCTAATCCCTCGGCGGCAGCGGATCGCGCAGCGCGGGCTGTTGCGAAACCGGCAGCAACATGTACGTCACGAGCGCGACGCCAGCCGGCTTTCGCCCGGCGGCAATATCGACGCGCGCGATGCTCAACGTGTTGCCCACACGCAGCAGACGTGCCCGCACGGTAACGCGGCCCGACTTCACTGGTCGAATCTGGTTAATCTTCAATTCCACGGTGGTAATGGGACGAGCGCCTCCCAAGTGCCGCTGCGTCGCGAGCCCAGCGGCTGCGTCGGCAAGCGACGACAGGACGCCGCCGTGCAACGCGCCGTCCTCGTCGACAAGCTTCGGGATCACACCGCAGGAAATTGTCACTCCATCCTCGTGCAGCCGGTCGATCGTCATACCCAGCAGCATGTTGAACGGCATTCGCGGAATGAAGGCGCGTAGTTGTTCGAGAGTCAGTTTGTCAGCCACGGTAAATCGCCAAGTGTAGCCTAGCGCGGAGTGGCCCTGCCCGGTAGAGTATCCTGCTTAGGAAATGCAGATTCAAGACAAAGTAGTAGTTGTTACCGGGGGCGCTCGCGGAATCGGCGCTGCCCTGTGTCGCGCCTTCAAGACCGAAGGCGCCAAGGGCATCGTGATTTCTGATATTGACGCCGCCGGAACGGAAGCGGTCGCCACGGAAGTCGACGGGCTCGCGTTTCCCGCGAACGTCGCCAACGAGGCCGAGGTCCAGGCGCTGGTGGCGAAAGCGACCGCGACCTACGGCCGCATCGACATCTTCTGCTCGAACGCCGGCATCAGCGTCGACGGCGGCCTCGACGCGTCGAACGCCGAGTGGCAGCGCATTTTCGGCGTCAATTACTTCGCGCACCTCTACGCCGCCCGTGCCGTTGTTCCGCAGATGATCGCGCAAGGCGGCGGCTATCTTGTCCAGACCGTTTCCGCAGCCGGACTGCTGACGCAGATCGGCTCCGCCCCGTACTCAGTCACCAAGCACGCCGCTCTGTCGCTCGCCGAATGGCTTTCGATTACGTACGGCGAACAAGGCATCCGCGTGTCGGCGCTCTGCCCACAAGGCGTTCGCACGCACATGCTCATGCAAAGCGAAGGCAATTTTCTCATCGAGGGTTCCGTCTCCGCGGAGTTTGCGGCCGAGGTTGTCATGAAGGGCATCGCATCCGAGGAGTTCCTCTTCCTGCCGCACCCCGAAGTCCGCGAGTATTTCCAGCGCAAATCCAGCGACTACGACCGCTGGATTCGAGGAATGCGCCGCCTGCAAGCGAAAGTCAATACAAAATGACGAATTACGAAGTTCGAATGACGACGTAGGCCTCAGGCGCTCCGCGGAAACGAAAACGCACCCGAGGCCTACCCGGGTGCGTCTCCAATTCGCCCTTCGGACTTTCGTCGTCCGTAACTCTTCGCTCACTTTTTCTTGCGAATATAGATCCGTCCATTTAGCGTTGTAAAGGTCATCTCCGGGCCTCCGCCATTGATCGCGCCGCGCATTGAGCGATCGATGCGTACGCGGTACTTCCCCCCCTGGTCGCGCCCATCCTGGACCACCGGCGGTCCAGTCGGATTCAATTGCAGATCGAAGTCCGTATAGATGTCGCCGTTGTCGGCTTTCATCTTGAGATTCGCTTTTGTGTCCGGCGGCAGCGTGACATCGATGCTGCCATTCAATGTGCTGAACGACATCGCCTTGCCTGGCGTAATGCGATCAAAAGTCACCATCAATTTTCCGTTCAGAGCGTGTGCGACCACCGATCCGCTCATATTCGTGATCGTCACATTGCCGTTGGTGTTGTCGACATCCGCTTCGCCCGATACGCGATCGACGACGATGTCGCCCCCATTCACAGTCGCCAGATTCAGCGACGTCGCGAACGGAACGGTGACGATCACGTCCGAAGCCCGAAACACGCTACCGCCAATGGTTACTACGTTGTTGTCTTCGGTAATCTCCAGGCCGCCCGACGTATTGTCGATCCGCCGCATCCCATCCGAACGATCGCGACCGCGATCCTTGTCCCGCTCTCTCGCGCTGCGGCCCTTCGATTCCACCAGTACTTCCTTGCCGTCGTAACCCTTCACCGTGATGCTGCCGCGCAACAAATGCACGCGAAGCTTCACCGGTTGCCCCGGATTCCGGAGCGGCACCTTGGTTGGCTCTTGCGCCTGCACCAAACCCGCTCCGGCGCCAAGCGCGAAAATCGCAACCGCCATTTGTATCTTCCAGTGTTTCGTCTTCATTGTTTGTTCTTCCTTGTCTTCATTTGCCCCTTTCCTTCCAGGGCTATTGCTTGCGAATCAAGACGTCTCCATTCAGCGCCTCAAACCTCCTCCGCGGCCCGCCCCTGCCCACACGGACGCCGGTAAACCGGTTGGGGCGGTACCGCTTACTGCAACTGGCCGAGGGCCTTCTTGGCCCGTTCCCGGATCGCCGGATTGAACGTCTCGCCTGCCGAAACCGTTTCGAGCGACGTGCGCGCCGGCTTTTCTTTGATCTCGACAATCAGATCAATCAACGCCGCCTGCACCAACGGAGACTCCTGCCGCAACAGCGATTGCACAATGCCCTTGCGCGCCACCGGACTGTTTGCAAACGACCGCAACGCATCCACCGCGGCCAGCCGGACGTTGACGCTCTGATCCTGATTCGCCGTTGTCAGCAACGCCGCCAGCACTTCCGTATCGGATTGCTCTACGCGATACGCCCACGACACGCCACGTAGCCGATCGCTTGCCGACTGCTGTTGCAAAAGAGATAGCGTCACCAGTTGCTTCATACTCCCAACCTCAGTTCGTAACCTCACCATTTCCGAATCTTCCTGCTTCACCGCCGGCGACCGCGCGAACCACCCAGCGCCAAGTCCAACCACGAGCATCGCCATCGCCGCACCGAACTGCATCGCCGGCTGTTTCGGCCACCATGACCGCAGCCGGTCCGCCAACTTCGGTGCAGCCGCCTTCTTCGATTCCTCAAGGCCCGCCTGATACGCCCCAAGCGACTGATAGAAACGCGTCCGCAACTCGCGGCTCGGCTCGGCCGTTTCGGGAATCAATCCGAGTCCGCGCCACAGTTTCGTCAACTCTTCCGCTTCGCCGCGGCACTCGGCGCACTCCGATAGATGGACCTCGAACTTTGCGCGCTCGGGCTCATCGAGAGTTCCGGACCAGTATTCCGGCATCGCCTGCTTTGACAATTCGCAGTTCATATAAATTCTTCCTGGCCCCTACGACTTCTCTCACCGCGTGATTCGGATCGAAACCATCCCCGCCGTAACCGGCGATGCTATATCCCCGGGCTTCAGCCCGGGGATGTTTTCTGCAGGGCATTGCATTAGGAGGCCCGCTCCGCTGCTAATTCGTGAAACACCTGCCCCAATACTTTCACCGCACGGAACACGCGAACCTTCACGGTGTTCACTTCGCAGCCCAATATTTGCGCGATCTCTTCGTATTTCAAATTCTGATAACGCGCCAAAATCAGAATTTCCCGCTTGTCTTCAGGTAGGCGCTCGAGCGCGCGCCGTAACAATCCGACGTCTTGCATGCGCTCGAGCTGATCCTGGGCTCCGGGCGACGGCTCAGCCGGCTCCTGCCGCCGCTCCAGGTACTCTTCGAACGAGACAACCTCGCCCTTCCGCTTCTGCACCTGATCCAGGTGCGCGTTGCGCGCGATCTGATACATCCAGGCCGTGAACGGCTGCTTTGCGTCGTAACTATGCCGGTATCGGAGCATACGAAAGAACACGTCCTGAGCCAGATCCTCGGCCAACGCCCGGTCGCGGCACAGTCCCACGAAGAACCGGAACAAAGCCCGGTGGTGCCGCTCAAAGAGGACTGCCATCCGGCCTACTTCGCCCGACCCGACCTCCGCCATGACTTGCTGATCTGTCAAATTCACGCTTCGATTGAGGGTACCGCTGCAAAGGTAAAAGGTTACGCCGCACTGCCGCCAACGCCTCCGGCTGGTAGCATGAAGGCTCTGGCCCAAACGTGATGCGCGTCCTCCGCCCCTATTTGCTGATCGTCCTCGTAGTTTGGGCCGCCGGAGCCTTGGCTGCCTACCTCTATTCGCGGCAAATCGGAATCGAGTGGGGGGCCGCCGTCGCCCTGCTTCCAGCCTTTCTCCTCGAAGCCGCGTTCTACGTCGCCCTGGGTCGTGATGACGTCCGGAACCTCCTCGCAAAGCTGCCGCCCTCGACCCTGGCATTCTGGTTGTGGGTCACTGCCCTCGCCCCCTTCGTGACCGCGGGTCTGGCAACGTCGTGGACGCAGTTTGCCTGGATTGCCCTTCTGGCATTGGTGGTCTCGTTCTGGTACATCGCCCTTCCACACAACGGCTTCGTCGACGTTGCCTTCCTCGTGCTGCTCGCCGCTGTTATGTTGACCAAAGTTTTCGAGCGATTCTACATCAGCCCGTTTCCGAAGCTGCACCTCGAAATCCTCGGCCAGTTGATGCTCATTCGGACTGGAGTCTTCGCGCTTCTCTGCATGCGAAACGTGCGCGGCATCGGCTTCGGCTTTATCCCCTCGCGCCGCGAGTGGACCGTCGGAGCGCAATACTACCTCCTGTTTCTGCCGGTAGCGGTTTTGCTTGCCGTCTGGCTGAAGTTCATCACGCTGCGCTGGCCGCCGCACCCCTGGTGGAAAGCGTCTCTCATCGCGCTCGGTACCTTCCTCGGAATCTTGTGGGTTGTCGCATTGAGCGAAGAGTTCTTCTTCCGCGGCCTATTGCAGCAATCGCTCGACAAGCTGTCGGGCAGCAGGTGGATCGGCCTTGTGGCAGCATCGGCGCTCTTCGGCTCCGCGCATCTGTGGTATCGGGCGTTCCCGAACTGGCGCTTCGCGATCCTCGCTGCAGTCGCCGGCCTGTTCTACGGCTTGGCGTTCCGTTCCGGCAACGGCATTCGGGCATCCATGGTGACGCACGCTCTTGTTGTCACCACATGGAAGACGTTTGGCGCATAGGCGCGTCCCTAGAGAGGAGACCAACGACACCAAATGATTCTTTGCCGCCACGTCACAAAGCGCTTCGGCGGTTTCGTCGCCCTCGACGATATCAACCTCGATATTCCATCCGGAATCTGCGCCTTGCTTGGACCCAATGGCGCGGGCAAATCAACGTTGCTGAAGTCGCTTACCGGACTTCTTGCGCCGGACGTTGGCGAGATCAACATCGCCGGCCACGACGTCAAGTTGGAGACCCTGCTCGCCAAACACGCAATCGGCGTTTTGCCCGAGGACCTCGGCCTCTTCGATTCGCTCAGTATCAAAGAGCATCTCGAACTCTCCGGCCCTGTCTACGGACTCTCCCTCCGCGAAACACGTGAGCGTATGGACCCCCTGCTCCGCATGCTCGGCATTCAGGACAAGCGCGACACCTTTCTCGATCAGGCATCGCATGGGATGCGAAAGAAAACCGCGCTCGCGATGGCGCTACTGCATAATCCGCGCGTGCTGTTTCTTGACGAGCCGTTTGAGGGCATCGATCCCGTCTCGTCGAAAACCATGCAAGACATGCTCACGACGGTCGCCGCGCGCGGCATCACGGTCTTTCTGACCTCGCACATTCTGTCGATCATCGACAAGCTAGCCGGACAAATCGTGATGATTCGCCAGGGGCGCATCGTATGGGACTCCGCGATGGCCGCGCTCGATCGCCCGCTCGAAGAGATGTATTTCGACTTCGTTGAAACTCCACAGTCTGAGGATCTGCCTTGGCTCCGCTCTTCGCGATCCTAGACGCGCTGCGCAAGGCGGTCCAGCGCGATCTGAGCTCGCTCGAATCGCTCAAGGTCAACAACTTTTTTCTGTTCGTGTTGCTGCTGGTCGCAGGCGCAGTGCAATCCGGCCAGCCGCCGAAGAGCGCCTACGTTTTCTTCTTCCTATTCGGATTCTTGCTGCTCTTCCCCATCTCCGCCGACCCGCTCGCGCGTATCCCGCCGGACCGCCTCGCGCTCTGGCCGCTCTCAACACCCCAGCGCATCGCCTTGCGCGTTTCCAGCCTGCTGCTAAGCCCGCTACTCTGGATCGCGCTAATCATCGCGTGGCGCACGGGACGCCTCAGCGAAGGCCTGACGTTCCTCGCTGTGGCGCTGGTCGTCCGCGCGACCTCACTGCTCGGGAAGCGACTTGCGACTCGCCAGCGGCATTTCCACCTGCTGCGCTACATCCCGCAACTTCCCGGCCCGATCGGCGGCCTCATTCGCAAAGACATTCGCCAACTGCTGAGCCTGCTCGACCCTTATGTCGCATTGGCGCTGAGCGTCGGCGGAGGCCTGTTCCGCCTGTCTGGCAAAGCAACCGACCCCGTCGCTTTCCCTTTGTTGGGAATCCTCGTGACGCTCGCCATCAGCACCTGCGCCCAATCGCTGTTCGGCTTGGATCTGCGCTCGGGAATGACGCGCTATCGCCTGTTGGCGCTCCGAGGCTGGCAGATCCTGTTAGCAAAGGACATCGCCTTCATGGCCGTGTTGTTACTGCTGCTAACGCCACTCGACCCGCTCCCCGGAATCACGTTCGGCCTCGTTGCGCTAGCTCTAGGCCACCACTCCTCGATCTTCCACCGAATCCCGCAACAGCGCTGGAGATTCACCGGAGGTCGCCTGCTACCCGTAGGAGCTCTACAAGCGCTAGGCGGAGTCGCCATCGGCTTCGCGGAACTGCAACGAGGTCCGGTGGTGCTGGTGTTCGTCGCGGTGAGTTTTGTCGCGTCGTTGTGGTGGTACGGTCGCTGCTGGGATCAGAGAAGGTAACGATGAACCTGACAGAGTATCTCCTGGACCAATCTAATTGCGATTGGTCGCAACTCCTCGCGGGCTGGCGCGATCTTCTTCCGGAGTGTTTCACCGTATGGCTCGTGAATCGATTCGGCGACGTATTTCCAATGTTTTAAAGCTCGAGGAGTGAACTTCGACGAGTCCACCTCATTGCAATTGATCTATGGTAACGTACGCGTTACCATAGATCTGCGTGATCGAGCTTCGCGAATATGTTGACGACAGCGGCGACAGCCCGTTCAAGAAGTGGTTCGACTCGTTGAATTCGATCGCTGCGGCCAAAGTTACCGTCGCGCTGTCTCGGATCGAGCAAGGTAATTTCTCGAATTCCAAAAGTGTTGGCTCCGGCGTGCTGGAGTTTAGGCTGGACTTCGGCCCTGGTTACAGAATCTACTTCGGTAAAGAGGGTGAGCGCCTTGTGATCCTTGTCGGTGGCGGCGCCAAGAAGCGCCAGCGGCACGATGTGTTACTCGCTCACGAGCGGTGGGCCGCTTACAAACTCAGGAAGAAACTGGAGACTAACTGATGCCCCTAACCCGTGATTTCAAGGAAACGATCCGTGCGCGCGCCCAACGTGACCCAAAATTTCGCCAAGCTCTTCTGCGCGAAGCGATCGAGTGCGTGATCAACGGCGATCTGGCTACCGGCAAGGCCGTCCTTCGCGACTACGTCAACGCCACGCTCGGATTTCAGAGTCTGGAAGCATACACGAACATCCCCGAGAAAAGTCTTATGCGCATGCTGGGACCCAAAGGCAGTCCGTCGGCCGCCAGCTTGATTAACATTGTTTCTGCGCTTCAACGGACCGAAGGCGTTCAATTCAGACTCAGTCTCACGCGCGTTAGGTCCAGTCGCTGAAATTCTTTTACGCTAGGTCCACGAACCAGCTGTATCTCTTCCTCGCCATCCTCTCCGAAGTCGCCGCGACCTCGGCCCTCAAGGCCTCCAACGGATTCACGAATCTCGTCCCATCCGTCATCGTGGTCCTCGGCTACGGATCCGCCTTCTACCTTCTCTCCCTCACCCTGCAAACCATCTCCGTCGGAATCGCCTACGCCATCTGGTCCGGTGTCGGAGTCGTTCTTGTCTCCCTCGCCGGATGGCTGCTCTACGGTCAGCGCCTCGACGTTCCGGCGATCGCCGGAATCGCACCCATCGTCGCTGGCCTCATCGTTCTCAACGCATTCTCGAAATCAGTCGCTCATTGCGCATGACTAGGCATCGCCTGGTGGCTTCCCAATTTCTACCTCGTCGCCTGGCCACTACTGCTCGTCCAGTCCATGATCTCCGGTGCGAGCAGCAAGTGACTCCCACCACTTACCTCACCGGATGCGTATCTACTGCTGTTCAATCGGCACCTTCGATTGCAAGTAACCCTACATCGTGCGGGTGACTTTGCTCAACGTGCGCGGCTGATCCGGATTGATGCCCTTCTCATTCGCCAAACAAGCAGCAAAAAGCTGGCACGGAATAATGTAGGGGATCGGCGTGTAGAGATCGCTCGGCGTGGCTGCCGAACGCTTCAGCCGCGCCGGAATCACAATCGCCCCGCGATCGTGCGGCAGATCCCGATGGCTCTGATCGCTAATCAGCAGAGTCTCCGCTTTTAATTGATCCAGCCGCGCCAGCATATCCTTCACGCCCGGCCATGTGACCCCGCCCGGAGCGAATAAGAATATCGGAAACGACGCTTCCACCATCGCAATCGGACCGTGCTGGAAGTCGGCCGACGAAAACCGCTCGGCGACCACGTAGCAGGTCTCCATTAATTTCAGCGCAAACTCGAACGCGTTTGCGTAGTTCAACCCGCGTCCAACCACCACTGCGTGATCCATAAATCGATACCGCTTGGCGCGTTCCGCAATCTCCGCCTCAAGCGACAACGCCGCGTGCGCGTAGTCCGGCAATCGACCCAGTTCGTCGAGATCGATCCGCCCACCAAGCGCCCACGCAATCAGGTACAGCATCAGCAACTGACCTGTGTAGGTCTTCGTCGCCGCTACACTCTTTTCCTTGCCGGCCTTCACCAAAAACGCATGCTCGGCGAGCTTTGCCAGCTTGCTCGACGACTCGTTCGTGATCCCCACCGTCATCGCGCCCTGCGCCTTCGCGCGCTCCAGCACCAGGTTGATGTCCGTCGATTCCCCCGACTGCGAGATCGCGATCACCATCGTGTCCCGCAAGTCGAGCTTCGCCTCGTACAGCGTGTACACGCTCGGCGCGGCGAGCGACACCGGAATGCCCGTCGTCACTTCGATCAGGTATCGTCCAAACTGCGCCGCATTGTCCGAAGTGCCCCGCGCCGCCAGCACAATGAACCGCGGCCGCTTGGCCGCAAGTGCTTTCCGCAGCTTCGTCGCCGCACGCAATCCTCCCCCAAACGACTTCGTCAGCGCTTCCGGCTGCTGTCGTACCTCCACCAACATCTGGCTGTCATGATTCGTGGGCATCTGCCTTTAGAGTAGCTCCCCAGGCTAGAACAAACCCACCACGCGCCCCGTCGCCGGATCGATGTCGATGTCGTAATAGCCAGGCCGCGTCGGAAGCCCCGGCATCGTGCTCATCGTCCCCAGCAGCGGATACAGAAACCCCGCGCCGACGCTCGCGCGCACATCGCGGACAGGCACCACGAAGCCGCTCGGAGCGCCTTTCAGCATCGGATCATGACTTAGGCTCAGATGCGTCTTCGCCATGCAAATCGGCAGCGCCGCGAAACCATTGCGCGTGTACAGTTCGATCTTGCGCTCCGCCTCTTCGGAGTACGTAACGCCCGCACCGCCATAAATCTCGCGCACGATTGTCTCGATCTTCTCCTTGATGCTTAGCTCCAGCGGATACAGAAACCGAAATTCGCTCGGCTTCGCGCACGCCGCGATCACCGCGTTGCCGAGCGCCACCGCGCCCGCGCCGCCTTCTGCCCAGTGGTTTGTCATCACCGCGTCCTCCGCGCCAGACTCCATCGAGATGCGCCGCACCAACTCGATTTCCGCCGCCGTATCGTCCTTGAACCTGTTGATCGCCACCACCACCGGCATTCCGAACTTCCGGATGCTCCGAATGTGCGCCGTCAGATTCGAACAGCCCTTCTCTAATAATTCCAGATTCTCCCGCGTGTACGCATAATCGAGCGGCTGCCCGGCCACCACCTTCGGACCGCCGCCATGCATCTTCAACGCCCGAATCGTTGCCACCAGCACCACGCAATCCGGCGCGAGCCCACTGTACCGGCACTTGATGTTCGCGAACTTCTCAAAGCCCATGTCCGCGCCAAAGCCAGCTTCCGTCAGCACATAGCCATTGGTGGAACCCGCCAGTTTCAACGCAATTTGATCGGCAACAATCGACGAATTGCCATGTGCAATATTCGCGAACGGCCCCGCATGCACAAACGCCGGAGTCCCTTCAAGCGTCTGCATCAGATTCGGCAGCAGCGCGTCTTTCATTAACACCGTCAGCGCGCCGCC
>JAYVTO010000216.1:0-10341 GCA_043788745.1 Acidobacteriaceae bacterium | reverse complement strand
CAGGCTCAATGGTTGTCGCTTCGTGACGAATGGCATAAAACCATTCTGCCACAAGAATGTTTCCATTGGTTAGCTTTCAACAGAACGATCATCTAGTAAAACAAATACTTCCGCCACTGATCGTCGCTCTTCGCGAGGAGCCGCATCAGATGCCTGCTCGTATGCAAACTAAACGGCCGCGGAGCGCGAGCCAGTTTCATGCCCGCCTCCTCCGGAGTCCGACAACCCTTCTTGTTGTTGCACGGATGGCAGCACGCGACGAGATTCTCCCAAGTCGTTTCCCCCGCGCGCGACCGCGGGATTACGTGGTCGAGCGTCAGTTCGCCCGACGGCACCGTCCGGTGGCAATACTGGCATATGAACTTGTCGCGCATCAGGATATTCTTCCGCGACAGCGCCCGCGTCTGATGTGGAATCCGCCGGTAGTCGAGCAGCCGGATCACGCTCGGGATCCGGAAGGCGCGACGGGCAGAGCGCACTTCGATCGCCGAATGCTCCTCCGCCGACGCGATGCCCTTCAAGACAAGGACAACCGCACGCCGGACCGCGCACACGTTGATCGGCTCGAAGCTCGCGTTCAAGACAAGGACAGGTCGAGTCAGTCGTTCTGCACTGGTCATTCGATCAATTTCCCCCGGTCGTAGCAGCGGTGGTTCTCGCGTGTCGCGGCATTGCAACCGGACGGCGATCGACCCTGGCAAGGGTCAAGAGCGTGACATGGGAAGCGCCTGCGCGCTTCAATTCCCGGGCACAGGCGCGAGCCGTGGCGCCGGTTGTGAAAACATCATCGACCAACAGCACGCGGCGTCCCGCCGCGGCATCGGCCTTCGAGGCCGCAAACGATCCTTTGCGCAGGCTCGCCCGCCTTTGTGCGGATGTCATCGATACCTGGGCCGGACTGCTCCGCGTGCGGCGCAAGGCCGACTTTAGCGGGATATGCAACGATCGGCTCAACTCTTCGGCAAGCAACTCCGCCTGATTGAACCCGCGCGCGATCCGCTTGCGCCAGTGCATCGGCACCGGCACAATCACATCGAACACCAAGTCCCGAGGAACCGCCGCCAGCATGCGCTTCGCCAGCGGCTTCGCCAACGTGTAGACCTTTTGATACTTGAAGACGTGCACCAACTCGCGTAATTCGTCTTCGTAATACCCGAACGAGTACGCCGCATCGAAGCCCCACATTCCGCGGCGGCAAATCGCGCAACGCCCCAACTCATCCAGCGGATGCCCGCTTGTAAACGCCGTGCCGCAGCGCGTGCACGCGTAATCAGCCGCCATCGGCTTCGGCGCGGCAAGGCACCGGGCGCAAACCGGGATTCGTGAAATGTTCGTAAGGGGTTCGCCGCAGACGCGGCAATCATCGGGAAGTACGAGGGAAAAAAGACCGCAGAAGGTCTTCCGGATGACATCCGGAATCGGGTGGGGAACAGCGCCGATCGAGATTGCGCGTAGCGGTCGACTGGGGAAATCTCACCTCCAGCTAACAATATGAGTGTACTATGTTCCGGAACCGCCGAGCGAAACCGCCCCGCTGCTCCCTGCTACCATGTGGGCGATGCATGCAAATTCTCTCACCCTAATCGCGATATTGGCGATTAGCACCACAAGCCCGCTCCATGCCGCCGAACCCGGCTTCAAGCCCCTCTTCGACGGCAAATCGCTCAGCGGTTGGAAGTTCGTCGGCAAAGGCGAGTCCAGCGGCTACACCGTCGAGAACGGCATCGTCATCTGCCAGAAGGTCCACGGCAATCTCTTTACCGAGAAGGAATACGCCAACTTCATCCTCCGCTTCGAATTCAAATACGGCGAGCCCGGAGCCAACAATGGCATCGGAATCCGCGCGCCGCTCACTGGAGACGTGGCCTACGAAGGCATGGAGATCCAGATTCTCGACGACGAGGCCGACGTCTACAAAGGCAAGCTGAAGCCCTGGCAGGTGCAAGGCTCCATCTATAACGTCGTCGCTGCCAAAACCGGCTTCAATAAGAGCACGGATTGGAACGTCGAAGAAATCCGCGCCCAAGGCAACCACATTGTCGTGACGCTCAACGGCCATATCATCGTCGACGCCGATCTCAGCAAGGTCACCGATCCTGAAACCTTGAAGAAGCACCCCGGCATCAAGCGAACCACCGGCCACATCGGCCTGCTCGGTCACGACACGCGTGTCGAGTTCCGCAACATGCGGATCAAGGAGCTGAAGTAGCCGACACCTTCGCATGCGCGTTAGCAACAGTACGGTGCGGGATAGGACCCGCGCAGGGGCCGGTGACGGGGGGTGAGGAACGAAGCCAGAGGCCTCTGCATGTTCCGCATTCGGTGGGGCTTGCTTGCCTGCGCCAGCGGCCTGTTGATGCTGCCCGAACGCTTAATTATGCGGCTGTTTGCGCTCCTGTTGATAGCGGAGTCGTTCTTTCTGCACTTCGCCCGGACGCGTGTGATTTTGGAGAACTTCGCGGCTTTGGCGCGCGGTGTGGCGCGCGATTAGGGCGAGTTATTTAGCGTTCTCTTTGTAGGAGTCGGCGAGTCCGATGGCGTGCCGGATGGAGGAGTTTTGCTTACACTGCTGGCCAAATTAGCGCGAGGACCGGATCATCTGCGTTGAGAACGATGGACTATGGCGGCCAAGCCGGTACGTTGGACAAACAGGTTGGTGGGAGCACCGGGGGCGGGTGTCTATAACTGCTGTCCAATTTAGAGTGTGCTCGATGGGCTCCTTGCAGGGATTTCCGCCGTTGATTGACTAGGTGGCCGTCGTCGAGCGCGGGTGGAGTCGGGAACGGGTCGTTCAACCACGGGAAGAGGTCGCGATAGACGAATAGTTGTTGGCGCGGGAGAGCGATGAGATTGGACAGACTCCAGTCGAAGGTGCTCTTCAGTGAAGGTACGTCACTAGCAGCATGCCAATCAGAGCCGTCCAGCTTTGCGGTTCAACCGCATTCTCGCTGGTGCCGACGAAAGTCTTGATCTTGAGGCCCTGCTGGATGGCTTTGAAAAACAACGCCGATGGCCCAACGCTCCCCGATAGATGGCGGCGACGGTGGCGGCGACGAGTTTGAGTTGATTGGTGAGGGACACCATGGTTTGGTGCTTTTCTTTCGGCCGTACCTCGATGCGGCGCAGCCGGGCCTGCGGACCGAGATCCTGCTGGGTGCACCAGACAATGACTTCGTCGCAAATGATGTTACCCGCCTCGGGCGCCTCGCGTTGCCCCACCACGCCATAGTCGGCGCTATCTTTCAGGCGTGTGACGACTTGGACCTTCTGAAGAGACCCCGAAGGGGTCGCGAAGTAAGCGCCGCGCATCCAACGCTGGTTTTCCAATGGGGCGTTCCTCTTTTCAAGCCGTCAGTTTTATCTGACTGTGTTCGGCGGCAGCAAGGGTACAGTTCACCCCACCTGCCGCCGATTTCACTTTCAGGTGAGCTACAATCGTAGCCAGCCATTCCGGGTGGCCTTAAATCCGTCCGGGACAGATGTTGTCAGGAGGCCGAACCATGGTTTCCCATAGGATATTGGGGAGTAAGAAGACGTTCACGGGGGTGAGAGTCTTCGCCGTTCTCGCGCTCAGCACACCTTCGGTGCTGCAGGCGCAAAACGGGCTGATGCCGGCGGGCCGGGAGACGCCCGCGCCTACCCGCGGCGAACTCACCGCCGAGATGCGTGGCGACATCTATATGGCGCGCAAAATGTTCCGCGAAGCCGTCGAGATGTATCAGAGCGGTCCAAGGGATTCGCCCGTTGTGGCGAACAAGACCGGTATCGCGTTCCACCAGATGCAGAATCTCGACAGCGCCCGCAAGCAGTACGAGCGCGCTGCCAAGTTGAAGCCCGACTACCCCGAAGCCATCAATAATTTGGGCACCATCTACTACGCCAACAAAAGCTTCCGCCGGGCCGTCAATCAATACAAGAAGGCGCTTCGCCTAAATCCCGAGTCCGCCTCGATCCATTCGAACCTCGGCACCGCCTATTTCGCGCGGAAGGACTACGACAAAGCTTTCGTCGAATATCAACAGGCGCTGCAGCTCGACGCCGAAGTCTTCGAGCACCGCAGTTCGCAAGGCGTCCTGCTTCAGGAGCGTACGGTCGATGAGCGCGCAAAGTTCCACTTCTACCTTGCGAAGACCTACGCGAAAGCCGGCCAAACCGAACGCGCCATGCTCTACATCCGCAAGGCCATCGAAGAAGGCTTTAGGGAACGCGAGAAGTTTGCCAGGGATCCTGAGTTCGCCCAGCTTCGCGATCTGCCGGAATTCAGAATCCTGATGACCACGGAGTACAAAGTCATCTGAGGGGAATCCGGCGAACTCTCCCCCTAGCGCTCGTCAGCGGGTGCTTTGGGCTTATTCTATCCATCTCCGGCTGCGGGCGCAGTCCCGCGCCAGGTATTGATCGCATCGCGCTGGTTCCGTTTGAGAACCTGACCGGCGACGTAGCGCTCGACTGGGTGGCGACCGCCGCCCCGGCGGTGCTCTCAAACCAGCTCGCAGGTCTTCCGAAGATCGTGGTTCTAACGGGGGGCGCGCTTCGAGACGCCTATCTGCAGGGCGCGACGCGGATCGTCCATGGCTATGTCACGCGGCGCCGAGGAAAGCTGCACGTCGAGGCGAACGTCGAGAATCTGGAGACGCGGAAGACGGTTCTCCACTTCTCGACATCCGACGAACTGCTGGCTGCCTTCGCCGGAGTCGCTCACGCCATTGACCCTGGCGCACGCGCATTTCCTGTCACCGACCCCGCCGTGGTCGAGGCCTGGATCAAGGCCATTCGTTCGCAATCCGGCTTTGCGGAAGTCGCTGCCCGCGCCCCCGATTTCGGCCTGCTTTACGTCACCTGGGCGGAGTCGCTGGCCGCCCGCAACGATCGCGACGGCGCGTTGCGCGTCGTCGCGCAAGCGCTGGCTCGGCCCACGCTGATCGGCGCGGCGGATCGCGCGCTGCTCGAGTTGATCAAAGTCGGTCCCGACGGCGCAGCTTCGGCGCGCGCCGAAGCTTTCGACAAAGTCGCCAAGCTGAGTCCGAGTGACACGAACACTGTCCGCGGCGCGGCGGACGCGAACTTTCACGCGCGCCGCTACGACCAGGCAATCGCGCAGTATCGCGCGGCGTTCGCCCTCGAACCGCGGAATTACCCGCTCCTCAACCTGGTCGGGTACGCGCAAGCCCTAAAAGGCGATCTGGCTGGTGGCAGGCAATCGATCGAAGAGTACGGTCGCCTCCCCGGGCAGGAAGCCAATGGCTTCGATTCTCTCGGAGAGATTCACTTCTTCCATGGCAAATTCGCGGAGGCCGAAAAGTACTTCCTTGAGGCCCACGCACAGAATCCGGCGATGATCGGCGGATACGATCTGCTCAAGGCGGCGCTCGCGCGCTGGTTAGCCGGCGATGCCGCCGCCGCGGACGCCCTGCACTTGCGGTATGTCGAGTTTATTGTGAAGCAGATCCCCGGGCCTCCCGTGATGGGCCCCCGCGAGTTGCTTCTCGCCCAGTGGGAGTGGATGACCGCCCGCCCGGATGCCGCGCGCCGCCGTCTGGAGAATCGCCCCGAATACGCCGCGCAGTTGATTCTCTGGACGGGGGAAGCCGCGAGACTTCCGCCGCCGTTCGCATTACTCGCCGCGCGCAAGTTCAGCGAAGCCGCCGAAATCTGGAAGAAGGCGTACGATCAAAGCAATCCGTCCACCGACGGCGTCGCAAGAACGATGTACGCATGGTGTCTCAGCGAAACGGGCAAAAAAGCAGAAGCCAAAGAACTGTTGAAGTATTACCCGCTGCCGCAGCAGAGCGACGGCGTCTTCGCATCTCTCGTTGTACCGCGCTTCGTCGAACTCAGGAAGCAGCAGTAAATCCTTGGTCTTCGGCCCATGCACCGCAGCGCGACCGTAAGGTCGCGCGCTGACGATGCAGCCGCCAAATCTGCGCCGACACTCTCCAGCAAAGAGCCGCGAACGAAGCGGCCCGAAGGCCAAGCGAAGTAAGCGCCCGCGCAGCACCAGGAATTGCGGCATTCGAAATCAATCACTTACAACTGGAGAGTGAGTGGATCTCGACGAAGCCCGACCGTAAGGTCGTGCGTACCACACAAGTACTGAACCCCGAAAGCAACCGGCATCTCTTGACAACTTCGATAATTCTGTTATGATGAAAATATGAAATCAGTAAGTCGGAAAGCGATGGCCGCTGTCGAGCACACGGCCCGCTATGCCGACATGTTTGCCGCTCTAGGAGCTGAACCGCGGCTGCGGATCGTGCGTGCTCTGCTGGCCTCGCACCCCGGCGGCATGGTGGTTGGCGAGATTCAGGAGGAGCTAGGTATCGCCGCCTCCACGCTCTCGCATCACCTCGACAAATTGAAGAACGAGGGTCTCGTCGCTGTCCAACGCGAAAGCACGTTTCTGCGCTATACCGCGAATACAGCGGCTCTTCAGGATTTACTTGGCTTCCTGTACGCCGAGTGCTGCACACGCAACAAAGCCATCCAACCCGCGAAGATCACACAGATTTGCAAGTAGGAGAAAAATCATGGAGCGCAAAAACGTCGATCGGGCCACCACGGAGCTCAGAGACGTGGTAAAGAAGCGATACGGTCAGGCCGCCCTCCGCGTCACTGCCGGTCAGGCAAACAGTTGTTGCGGCGCAAGTAGTTCTTGCGGCCCGGAAACATGGGATCCGATTACTTCGGATCTCTACGACGAAAAGCAGCGCGCTGGCGTCCCCGCCGAGGCGATGCTCGCGTCGCTCGGCTGCGGAAACCCGACCGCGCTTGCCAATCTCAACGCCGGTGAAACCGTGCTCGATCTCGGTTCGGGCGGAGGCATCGATGTCCTGCTTTCGGCGAGGCGCGTTGGTCCAACAGGCAAAGCCTACGGTCTCGATATGACCGACGAGATGCTCGCGCTCGCCCGCGAGAACCAGCGCAAGGCGGGCGTCCACAACGTGGAGTTCCTGAAAGGTGAGATCGAGAAGATTCCGCTGCCCGACAACTCCGTCGACGTCATCATTTCGAATTGCGTTATCAACCTGTCCGGCGACAAAGACAGCGTATTGCGGGAAGCGTTCCGCGTCCTCAAACCAGGAGGCCGATTTGCCGTCTCCGACGTCGTCGTCCGCGGCGATGTGCCGCCGGAAGTAAAGCGCAGCATGGAAATGTGGGTCGGTTGCATCGCCGGAGCCCTTCGCGATTACGACTACGTCGCCAAGCTCGCCCGCGCCGGATTCGATGGCATCGACATCGAGCCGACGCGAGTTTACTCGATCGACGACGCGCGCCAATTCCTCACCGGAGAAGGCATCGACGTCGACGCGATCGCGCCGCAAGTGGAAGGCAAGTTTATCAGTGCCTTCATTCGCGCGACCAAGCCGGCCGCAAAAGATTGTTGTGGTCCGGCTTGCTGTAGCTGAGGCCCTGGGCGGCCCCACTTTGCAAGGCCAACAAAGAACCGCGAACGTCAGTGAGTGGATCTCGACGAACCGCGAACGTCAGTGAGTGCATCTCGACGAACCGCGAACGTCAGTGAGTGGATCTCGACGAACCGCGAACGTGAGTGAGTGCATCTCGACGAACCGCGAACGTGAGTGAGTGCATCTCGACGAACCGCGAACGTCAGTGGGCGCGTGCCCCGCAAGCACTGAACCCCAAAAATACCCGGCATCGCTCTAGCCCCGCCCGACGGAGCGGGCGCTGCTTGTCAGGCTCTGCGGAACCACGGCACAAAGACTGACGTTGTCCGCTGATACTCGCGATACGCGTCTCCCCTTGATCGCAGCGCCTGCGCCTCGGTCGCTGGAATTCCAGTCACCCGGAACAGGAAGAACAGCATGACGACGGGAGAAATCAAACCCACCCAACCGTTCGGTCCTGAGACGCCGAAGAGGAAATACGCGACCCAGATCAGCCATTCGAAGAAGTAGTTGGGATGGCGCGAGTAGTGCCACAGACCCACCTGGCACGTCTTGCCCTTGTTTGCCGGATTCGATTTGAACGCGTTGAGCTGCGCGTCAGCAATCGATTCGCCAATCACGGCGAGCACGAACAAAGCAATTGCGGCAAGCTCAATCGCGCTGATCGCCGGCTCCGTGTTGCGCGCTGCCGCCAAGAACGGAAACGACAACAGCACGCACAGAATCGCTTGCGCCTGAAAGAACAGCAGAAATTTGAAGCCGATGTTCGTCTTCCATTTGCGCCGCAATTCGACATAGCGGCCTTCTTCCGGATGACCGATGACGCGAGTGAACAACAGGAAGCCCGAAAGCCGGAAGCCCCAGAAGCCCACCATAATCGCGAGAATCAGGCTGCGCGTTTGATAACCGCCGCCGAGCCACGCGTAGAGAATCGCGATCAGCGCCAGGCCGCCGGCCCAGCCAGGGTCGACGACCGACGCGTTGCGCGCGGCAAAATGCAGCAGCCAGAGGATGAGCATCAGCCCAACGACTGCTGCCGTTCCAATGAGCAGGAGTGCTGTCGCGGTCATATGTGTTCGATGCCCTCAAGGCAGTTGCGGATCGACTCGTTCATCGCCTTACTTGGGTTCCGCCGACACCCGGACCAGTAGTTTGCCTGCGTTTGAGCCGTCGAAGAGCCGCCGAATCGCGGCTGGCGCACTCTCGAGACCCTCCGAGACGTCGACGCGATACTTCAGCTTGCCGGCCATCCACCAGCCAATCAGTTCACGGAAGCATTCTTCGGCACGCGACTGGTAATCGAGCACAATGAAGCCTTCCATGCGTGCTCGCCGCGAGACAAGGTTCATGATGTTCGCCGGACCGGGGACGGGCTCCGTCGAGTTGTACATCGAGATCATGCCGCAGCAAACGATGCGTCCGCGCAGCGCAATGCGCCCGAGTACCTCATTCAAGATGTCGCCGCCGACGTTGTCGAAATAGACGTCGATGCCTTTGGGGCACTCGCGTTTCAGCGCCTCGCCGACGTCTTCTTTCTTGTAGTTGATGGCCACGTCGTAGCCCAGATCCTTGACAATCCATGCGCACTTCTCGTCGCTGCCGGTGAGGCCGATGACGCGACAGCCTTTGATCTTTGCGATCTGGCCGACCAGCGATCCGACAGCTCCCGCCGCGGTCGAGACAACCACCGTCTCCCCGGCTTTCGGCAAGCCGATCTCGAGCAGACCGTAGTAAGCGGTCAGGCCGATGTGGCCCAGCAAACCCGACCACGCATCGAGCGGGACGGGCAGCTTCGGCAGCTTCTGCAGATCCTTGCCCGAGGTCACGTAGTATTGCTGCCAGCCGAACATCCCCTGGACGATATCGCCTTCCGCGAAGGCGGAGTTCGTCGATTCTTCGATCACGCCGATGCCGCCGCCGCGCATCACGGCGCCAATCTCGACGGCAGGCAGGTAGGAGTCCTGCGCGGCCCAGATGCGGTTCGTCGGGTCGAGCGAAAGATAGACGGCACGCACCAGCACTTCGCCGTCGGCAAGCGCGGGCACGGGCTCCTGGGTCCAAGTAAAATCGCCGTCCTTGAAGTTGCCGACGGGGCGGCTGGCGAGACGCCATTGTCCATTGAGCTTGCTCATGATCGTGGTCCTTTGGGTTCGTTCGGAATTATTGACGTGGTCCGACGTTCAGCATACCGCTATCGACAACGATGATTTCGGCAGTCACCGAGGTCGCGCCTGCAAGGTAGACGGCGGCATCGGCGATGTCGTCTCCGGAGGCTAAATGGTTAAGCGGAGTAACCTTTTCGACAGCGGAGAATGCGTCTTCCGTCCAGCCCGCGAATGCTGTCCGAACGAAGCCAGGCGCTACGGCGTTCACGCGGATGTCGGGCGCGAGGGCGCGGGCGAGCGATTTCGTCATGGTGAGCATCGCGCCCTTCGACGCAGCGTAAACCATCGAACTGCCCATGCCGGCGAATCCGGCTACCGAGGCGATATTGACGATGCCGCTGCCGGGCCTCTTTTTCATGTGCGGAACGGAGGCGCGGATGCAGTAAAAGGCTCCGCGAAGATTGGTGTTGAGCGTCTTGTCCCAGACCTCGTCGGTGAGCCGGTCGAGTTCGTGATGAGGAATTCGCGTGCTCCAGCCGGCGTTGTTAATGAGGTAATCGAGGCCGCCGAATTCCTCGACGGTGCGGTTGACCATCGCGATCACCTGCGGCTCGTCGGCGACATCGGCTTGCAGGGCAATGGCAGTTCCGCCCGCAGACTGAATTGCGGCCACGACTTCGTGCGCGGCATCTTTCGATTTGCTGTAATTGACGACGACTTTGGCGCCATGTTTGGCGAATTGCTCGGCGCAGGAGCGGCCAATGCCGGTTCCGGCTCCGGTGACAATGGCCACGCGGTTCGAAAAGTTCATGTAGGGAATGGTATCGCAG
>JAYVTO010000215.1:0-10469 GCA_043788745.1 Acidobacteriaceae bacterium | reverse complement strand
ATGATGGGGTTAGGAATTTTTCGAATCGTGTGAACGGGTTTTTGGATGGGGGTGGTTTTGGGTCGGGAGGCTGTAGGTGATTGATTCAGAGGGAGTTAGAAGAGCAGAAATTCCCGATTCCGGCATGTGTGTTTTGAATCCATGTAACTACCTTTTTATCTATTACTTAAAGACCGCGCCGATCGGCTCCCCGTGTAAATGGCTGTGGAGAGTCCGCTCCCGACGGGGCCCTTCAGGCCCGTTTGGTCGCGGCTCGGATTGGGTGCTTGGCGCTTCGTCCGACGCTCTCCCGTGGAGAGAACACCCTGTAAGTGATTGAAATTCGGTGTCCCAGATGGGGGACGATGCAAGAGACCACGTACTACGCGCTACCTTACGGTCGCGCCTCGGGTGGGGCTTACGCGCGACCTTACGGTCGCGCCTCGGGGGGCGATTGGGCGGGGTCGTTCGGCTTTGAGGACTGGCACCTTGACCGCTAATTTTCGTTCGACTGCGGCAGCTTGAATTCCACTCGGCGCTCGCGGTTGAGCTTCATCGAGAACTGGCGGTCGATCAGTTCGAGTGAGGCCGCGTTCACCGCGTGCTGGCGCGTGACGTAGCGCAGGGTGTCGCCTTCGACCCAATAGGCGAGGGCGGGAATCACGGTCTGATCCTTGAACGCGATCAGGTAAATGGCCGGTTCATCGTTCTCGCGGTCGCGGCTGGGATCGATGTAGACGGGAGCGTCGTATACACGCAGTGGCGCGCTTTGCTGCGGGACCGCGTCAGGCAGCGGGGCATTCGAGTAGTCGCGGAACTGCGGACTGATGTGCTCCGGCTGGTAGTCGCGATTGATGTAGACGACCGGCGGCGCGGTTTGGACGACAATGGGCTGCTGCGCGGCGTACTCGTCTTGCGGGTAGTAGCCGGAGCCGCCATAGTAGGGGACGGCGAACGGGACGAATGTTGTACGGCGGCCTTGCTGGCGGCCACCGCCGCCGGGGCCGGTGAAGGGGCGTCCGAGGTTCGAGCCCGGGGCCTGGCCTAGATTGGCTCCAGGGGCGCGGCCGAGGTTCGCGCCTGGGGCTCCGAGGAAAGCGGGCGGGCGATTGACCGGAGTCGGCGTGCCGGGGTTGATGACGCTGGGCATCGGAGAACGCGGTCCGGGTGCGCCGCCCGGGTAGAGCGGAGTTCCGGCACGCTGCGCCAGGAGCGCGGTTGCCGAGAGCAAGCAAAGAAGGGTCGCGCGCATACGAGTACTCCTCTCGATTACGCTATCACAAACGGAATCGACGACGGCGATCCGTGTCCTTGAGCGCGAGGGTCGGGGTTGTTGGCGGGAGCCGCTCACTAACGTTCGCGGTTCTTCGAGAGGAGCAGGGGCAATTGTTTCACAGTTCCTTACGCTCGCGGTACTTCGTCACAACGCGAATTGGAGTCGTTGCTACAACAACGATTTTGCGCCGGGAATTTTGCTTCGGTAGAGGATATGCTCCTTGCGGCGCTTCGCCCGGAGCACCGGTCTGTCGCGGAAGACGAACGTGAAAACCTGGAAGCCCAGGACGCCGCCGCCCAGATTCGCGGACTGCGCAAAGGGTTCGGTTGGACGTGCCCGCCGGGATGTCGCTTCGCGAGTACGCTCATCTGGGGCATAAACACGGAAGGCAGAAGAGGCATTCGTCATTGACGTCTCAGCTTCGTGCCTGGGTGCTGTGAGGGCGTTTCAGGCTTTAACGCGCGGCGCGGTCGAGCCACTTGTCGACGACTGGCGGCCGCTTCGTCGTGAGACGATCCAACATCGCGGCGGCGTCCGAGCCAGTGAGAATGATTTCGCGATGCACGGGCCGCACGAAACCGTCGGCGACGGATCGATCGGCTAAATGCAGGAACGCGTCGTAATAGCCCTTCACGTTCAGCAATCCGAACGCCTTGCGCTGAAGGCCCAACTGGCACCAGGTGAGGATCTCGCAGAACTCGTCCCAGGTTCCGTAGCCGCCGGGCAGCGCGAGAAAGGCGTCCGCGAGATCGGCCATCAAGGCCTTGCGCTCATGCATGGTCGCGACGACGTGGAGTTCGGTGAGTCCGCGATGGCCCACTTCCTTGTTGAGCAGCGATTGCGGAATCACGCCGATCACGTTGCCGCCGCCCGCGAGGCATGCATCGGCGACGACGCCCATCAGGCCGATGTTGCCGCCGCCGTAGACGAGGCCGATGTTGCGTTCGGCAAGCAGTGTGCCTACCTGCGCGGCGGCCGCGGCGTAGGCGGGGTCGGTGCCCGAAGAGGAGCCGCAGAAGACGCACAGACGCTGGATCATGAGAGCCTCCTGCTCAGCATAGACGGTTTGCACGCCGCGCTAGCCGCGTGGAGAGCATTTTGAGGGTTATCGTATGCCTTCAAGGATAAATTTTGTACGCGCGACCTTACGGTCGCGCCTCGGTTGCGGAGTGCGGAATCCCTGAAAATGCATTCGCCGCGTAGTTTGGCGGCAAACGGCGGGGATGCGCTTCGATCCGGACCGCGCGGTCAGAGAACTAGCGATGATGATCGAGCGTGGGAAAGGTCTTCGTTGCGTGGTCGTGCCAGGTGAGGCTTTCTTCGTCAACGAGCGCCCAGAGCAAGCCAAGACCGGCGGCGCTGATGCTGATGAGGCTCATGCCCAGGCGCATGCCGCGCATGGCTCGCGTCGGACGCCTTCCGTCGAAGTCGACCAGCCGCAGTCGCGCCGCGCGCATGCCGATGGTGTCGCCGTTTGCCAGGCACCACAGAGCGTGATAGAAAAGCGCGAACAGCACCACAGCCGTTCCGAGTAACGGCAGCGTTTGCTTGTTGAACGCCAATTCTCCGCCTGCAAACCAGCACAGCACGACGAAGATGCCGACGGCGAACAGGATCATGCTCGTGTCAACCACGGTCGCCAGAATGCGGTGCGCCGGAATGGCCACGGGCGCATCGCAGAAAATGACGGCCTCGACTGAAGTGCGCAGTGCATGCCGCGGCGGCGTCGAGGGAATCTCGAACTCAAGCAAACTCTGATTGTCGTCGTGCTTGCGATGGCCGGTGCCGCGCGGGCCCGAGGGGCGCGCCTTCTTCGGTGTTGGACCCGCGGCGCGAACCGGCGTCAGCGTGGGGATCGGCACGACTTTCGGCGCGTGCGAGAACAGGGAAGGCTGGTCATCGTAGATGCCGCGCTGCGCGGGTTCGATGCGCGGCGCAGGTTCGTGTACTTCGGCGTCGAGATCCCGTGCGTGCGCGGCGGCACCGGAGATCTGGAACTCCTGCGCGGGCCGCGGAATGGGACGCAGCGCATGGGCATCCACGCGCCGGCCACAGCGGTGGCAGCGGTGGTTCTCTTCCTCGTTCCATGCCCGGCAATATGAGCACTGCATACGAATCTTCGTCGACTCCGCGTTCGCCCTTGCAACTGCCCCAACTAGCGTGTTAGGGTTCCCTTTGATCCGCCCTACTCACGCTGTGCGGCTGTTTTTATCTTCGGATACGGTTGAGCCAATCCGATCGGGATTTCGTCACACGCCGGATGCACAGCGCCTGCCACCCCGGCGTTGTTCCGATTCGCTCCGGTACTCTGCAGCCCGAAGTAACCTTTCCTTATCTAACATAGTTCGCAGGTTTTGTCACGAACTTTATGAATCGGTTGGATTTCCGGCGTTCGCGCTGGGCCTTTTGACGGCGCTTCCGGCGCTACCCCAGTACCGGCCGGTGGTACCGCCTCCGCCCGTGGCGCAGGCTCCGCCGTCGGCGAATCCGAACCAGAAGATCCGCAAGCCGCGCCCAAACGCTCCCGGCCCGAATGAGTACCGCATCGGCGCGGTGACCCAGGAGTCGGAAGGTACGATGCGCAAGCTGCGAGGCGCGGCGGTCATCGAGACCACGCAGATGATCCTGAAGGCGGACGAGATCGACTACAACGACGAAACCGGCGATGTCGAGGCGCGCGGCCATGTCCGGTTCGAGAGCTTTAAGAACGGCGAGAAGCTGGAGTGCGATCGGGCTGAGTACAACACCGAAGACGAGAAGGGGAAGTTCTACGAAGTCACGGGTTCGTCGCCCGCCAAGATCGATGCGCGACCGGGCTTGTTGACGACCAGCAACCCTTTCTATTTCAAAGGTAAGTGGGCGGAACGTCTGGAAGAACGTTACATTCTCCACGAGGGCTTCATCACGGATTGCCTGGTGCCGAAATCCTGGTGGATTCTCAAGGGCAAGGCGTTCAACGTGGTACCCGGGGAGAGCGCTACGACGTCGAACGCGGTGTTCCGGCTGAAGGGGATTCCAGTCTTTTACTTTCCCTACTTTTATAAGTCGCTTAAGAAAAATCCGCGGCGGAGCGGCTTCCTGACGCCCAACATCGGCAATTCCAGCCGCCGGGGTTTGATGGTGGGCGCCGGCTACTATTGGGCGATCAGCCGCAGCTACGACCTGATGTATCGGGGGCAGTATTTCAGTTCGCGCGGTCTCGCCCACAACGCGGACTTTCGCGGCAAGATCAATGATAAGACGGACTTTAACTTTTATCTCTACGGCGTCAACGATCGGGGGTTGAAGGTCAACGGCGTCGTCAAAGAGAAGGCAGCCCCCGGCTACCTCTTCAACTTCAAGTTCCGCTCTGAGCTTGGGCGCGGTTGGGTGGCTCGCGCGGATATCAATTACCTGGACTCGTTCCTGTTCCGCCAGACGTTCAGCGAATCGTTTAACGAAGCGATCACAGCGCAATCAAACTCGACGGCTTATGTCTCAAAGCAGTGGAGCAGCTATGGATTCAATGTTGCGTTCCAGCGGATCGAAAATTTCCAGAGCACGGTGCCGGACGACAAGATTCTGCTGCGTAAACTGCCCGAAATTAGCTTCATCGTACGGGAGCGCCAGTTGCGGAATCTACCGATTTGGTTCTCGCTGGACTCGTCGGCCGGGTTGCTCAGCCGGAGCCAGCCGCTGTTCCAGACGCGGCAGTTCGTGGAGCGGTTGGACGTTGCTCCGCGCGTGACCACGGCGTTCCATTGGCTGGGCATCCATCTGGTGCCGAGCTTCGGCGTTCGCGAGACGTTGTACGGCTCCTCGATTGCGCAGCCGTTCCCGGTGGCTGTCACGGGCGACAACCTGACGCGCAGCAGCAGGGATGTCACGGTCGACCTGATTCTGCCGTCGATCTCGAAGATCTTCGAGACGCCGAAGTGGGCCGAGAGGATTGGCTTAGGAAAGAAGCTGAAGCATTCGATTGAACCTCGCGCGACGTACCGCTACGTGAGCGGAGTGGCCGACTTCTCGAAGCTGATCCGGTTTGACGAAACCGAACTTGTGACGAATACAAATGAGGTTGAGTTTTCGCTGACAAATCGTTTGTATGGAAAAGATAAAGTGGGTACTGTGAATGAAGCGTTCACGTGGCAGCTTTGGTACAAGCGCTTCTTCGACCCGACGTTTGGCGGCGCTGTGATCCCCGGCCAGCGGAACGTGATTCAGGCTGTCGCGGACATCACGGGATTCACGTTCATCGACGGCTTCCGGCGGCAGTCGCCGGTGGTCTCGGCGCTCCGGTATCAGAACCGGTCGGTGGGTGTCGAGTGGCGGACGGATTACGATATCGAGCGCCGCGGAATCGCCAATTCCGGCCTCACGGTCGACGGTCGGTTCGCTTCGGATTACTTCGTGTCAATCGGGCATACGCAGGTGCGGAGTTCGCCGATTCTCTCGGCGTCGGCCAACCAGTTCCGGGCGACGGTTGGCTACGGGCAGGACAACAAGAAGGGCTGGGGCGGCGCGGTGAGCATGTTCTACGATTACCGCATCGATACGCTGCAGTACCTGTCGGCGCAGGTGACGTACAACACGGATTGCTGCGGCTTCAGCGTGCAGTTGCGGCGCTTCGCGATCGGAACGCGTAACGAGAATCAGTTCCGGGTTGCGTTCGCGATCTCAAACATCGGCACGTTTGGGACTCTGCGGCGGCAGGACCGGATCTTCTAGCCATCTTCCTCTTCGGAATTTCAACGACGGGCTAAGTAGCGCTTCATGGTGGCGATGAACCGCGCGCGCTGCAAGTTCGAAGGCACTCGGAACACCTTTTCAAACGCCGGCCCGTTGGCGATCGTCATCTCCAGGTTCAGTTGATCCCCCTTTAGCGATTTTCTTTTTCTTTGTCACGCAGCTGCGTTATTCTGAGAAGGAGAATACGCCTACCATGACATCACCCGGACCCCTCGAAAACCTTGAGCAGTGGGATGAGTTCGTTCAGGATCGCTACGATCCGAACCGGAAGACCAACCAGTTTCGCGACTACGGCGAGACGGTGTCGCCGGGCGTGCGCGAGTTCTACCGATTGAACCACGTGAACCAGACCTATGAATTCGCGCGCGGCAAGCGTCGCGAGTACCAGGGGCTGAAGAAGTCGAAGATGTCGATCTGGAAGGCGCTCGAGTATCTCGACACGCTGGTCGACGACTCGGATCCGGATACGGACTTGTCGCAGATCCAGCACAACTTGCAAACGGCGGAGGCGATCCGGCGCGATGGGCATCCGGACTGGATGCAACTGACCGGCCTGGTCCACGATCTCGGCAAGGTGCTGTGCCTCTACGGCGAGCCGCAATGGGCCGTCGTCGGCGATACGTTTCCGACGGGCTGCGCGTACTCCGACCAGGTTGTGTTTCCGGAATTTTTCGACGCGAATCCGGACAAGAACAACACGGATTATCGAAGCACGCAGGGCATCTACGGCTATCACGGCGGCCTCGATCACGTCACGATGTCGTGGGGGCACGACGAGTACTTCTATGACATCGCCAAGGAGTATCTGCCCGAAGAGGCGCTGTACATGATCCGCTATCACTCGTTCTACGCCGCGCACCGCGAAGGCGCGTACGACCACCTGATGAGCGAGCACGACCGGAAGATGTTCGAGTGGGTGAAGAAGTTCAACCCCTACGATTTGTACTCGAAGTCGGATACGAAGCCGGATGCGAAGATCTTGCGACCGTATTACGAGGAAGTGATCGCGAAGTACTTTCCGGCGGAAGTGGCGTTCTAGGCAGGGGCGCAGCGTGACGTCCGCTCGCTGGCGGTCGCGGTTCCGTGCGATCGGTTGGCGGTTATGGTGTGGAATCCTCGAAGCTAACGCCCGGGAAGTGAGCGGATGCGTCGGGAGCGGACTCCTCAGTACCAGGAACAAGAACCAGCCCTCAGGCGCTCAACGCGGAGTCGGTCCTGGCGGGATGGTCGTTGAGCGGGGCGGTCCAGAGTTCAACAATGCGATACAGGTCGGCCGGGCGGATCGGCTTCGAAAGGTAGTCGTCCATGCCCGATTCGAGGCACCGTTGGCGGTCGCCTGCCATGGCGTTCGCCGTCATGGCGACGATCGGCGTCCGCTGGCCGCTGGTGCGGTCGGCGTCGCGAATCTCCCGCGTCGCGCAGTAGCCGTCCATCACCGGCATTTGGCAATCCATCAGGATCAGGTCGTAGTGGGAGCGCGCCCTCTCATCGACAGCCTCGCGGCCATTGGACACGACGGCGACTTCGTAGCCTTTGTTCGCAAGCAGGCGAACCGCGATCTTCTGATTCACAAGGTTGTCTTCGGCGAGAAGGATGCGAATCTCCCGGGATGGACCCTCCGGGCGGCGTCCTTGATCGAACGCGGGAGACACCGAAATGGGCGTCGCTTTCGGCCCGTCGAGAATGCGGGAGATCGATCTGTGCAGCGCGGAGCGGCGCACGGGCTTGGGGATCACGATGTCACCCTCAACCCGGGTTTGCTCCGGCACGCCGCCGGGAAGTCTGGAGGAAAGCAGAATCGTCCGGAGGCCTTCCGGACGATTCCGTCCGAGGAGATCGAGGCTCTCCCGCCGCGGCAAGCCCTGATCGACAACGGCAATCCGAATTGGGTCGCCACGCTCGCGCGAGGATTCGAGGGCATGGAAGGCCGCATCGCTCGAAGAAGCGGTTTCGACCCGCATCCCCCAGGACGAAAGCACCTGTTCGAGCGCGGACAGGCTGGCTGCATGACCGTCCGCCACCAGCACGCGCGCGCCCTGGAAAACTTCTGTGTCGCCGCTCCCGGCCGAGGCCGCAGTCTCCAGACTCACCGTAAACCAGAATCGGCTCCCCGATCCCGGCGCGCTGTCGACGCCCATGGCGCCGCCCATCCGTTCGGCGAGTTGCTTTGAAATCGCCAGACCCAGCCCGGTTCCGCCGAACCGGCGCGTGGTCGACGAATCGCCCTGCGAAAACGGTTGGAACAATCGCCCGGCGGCCTCGGGATCGATGCCGATGCCGGTGTCGGAAACCTCGCAACGAAGCAGGAACCGGCCGCCGGTGGCTTCCGCAATCCCGGTGCGAACGACGACTTCGCCCCGTTCGGTGAACTTGACCGCATTGCTCAACAGGTTCAGCACCACCTGCCGGATGCGCACCGGGTCGCCAACGGCGTTCCGCGGTGTCTCGGGCGAGAGAGCGCATACCAGTTCAATGCCTTTCGCCGCGGCTTGGCCCGCCAGCAGTTCCGCCGCTTCCTCGAGCGTGTCGTGGAGGTTGAATTCAATCTGCTCGATCTCGATTTTGCCGGCCTCGATCTTCGAGAAATCGAGGATGTCGTTGATGATGGTCAGCAGCACTTCCGCCGAACTCCGCACCATCTCGGCGCAGTCTCGCTGATCCTCCGTGATTTGGCTATCGAGCAGGATTCCGGTCATGCCTAGAATTCCGTTCATGGGCGTCCGGATCTCGTGGCTCATGGCCGCGAGAAAAGTGCTCTTCGCTCGAGTAGCGGCTTCGGCGGATTCGAGGGCGCGCCAAAGCTCTTCCGACATTTCGTGCGTGCTCGTCACGTCGGCGAGCGTGCCTACCATCCGCAAGGGCCGCCCCGCGGAATCCTGCGTTGTAACGCGACCCCTCGAAAGCATCCACTTCCATTCGCCGCTCGTGTCCCTCATCCGGAATTCGCTTCTATACAGCAGGGCCGATCCTTCAAGGTGCTCCGCCACTGCGTGGGCCGCTCCGTTGGCATCGTCGGGGTGGATCAGGGAAAAGAACTCGCCGCGCTCCCAGGCACCGCTGCGGATGCCGAGCAGCTTCTCAAAACGCCCGGACACGAAGATGTCCCCGCCTGTAATATTCCAATCCCAAAGTCCGAGGTTTGAGCCGTCGATCGCCAGCGTCAGCCGCTCCTCGCTGAGACGCAGCTTCTCCCGGATGGACCGCTCCTCGGAGATGTCCAGAATGGTACCGACCATTCGAGTCGGCTTCGCGGCCTCGTCCCATTCCGCCTGACCCTGCGACCGGAACCACCGGTATTCGCCTTCCGCGGTCCGCAGTCGAAATTCGATGAAGAACGGCTCGTTCGATTTGAGATGCTTTTCCGCGGTCACTCGAAACCCGTCGCGGTCCTCCGGATGGATGAATTCGATAAACTCTTTGAAGGTAGAGTCCATCGGCGCGCTATCCGCATAGCCGAGATGCGCCTTCAACATCGGCGAGAAGTAGAACCGCCTCGACGCGAAATCCCAGTCCCACAATCCAGCCGAAGTCGCCTGCACGGCGATCTCCAGCCGGTGCGCCATCTGCGACGCCGCCCGCTCGGCGCTGCCGACTTCCATCAGCAGACGCTGGTTGGCCAGCAGGAAGAATCCAAACGACCATCCGATGACCAGCAGCGTGACGCTGAGATAAAATGCGGCGCTCGGCGCGTGCCGGGAAAACAGGCCGTCGATGGGCGGTTCAAAGAGAACCATTACGGCCCGCGAAAGCGCGATCGCGCCGCTCCCCGCGAAGATCGCGGACGTATAGCGCCCGCTCATCGCCAGAGCCGGCGGCAGGCCCCGCAATAGCGTGACGGCCGCCAGGACAAAAAAGGCCCCGAGGTGTCCGTTCGACGCAAAGATTCTCAGATTTACGTTCGGCCACACGTAGGTGAACACGACGCATCCAAGCAGCACGATCCCGCCCGAAACGTACGCAGCCGTCACCCGAGGTCGCATCGCGCGGAATTCTCGCGTGCCTTCGAGCCAGAGGATCGGCGCGGCGGCGGCGAAGGCGTTCGCGAGAACAATGCTCACCCAGTCCGGAATGTAATCGCGGCCGACTGACAGAATCAGGCTGGCAGCCACGCACAGATTCCCCAGCTTCCACCGGACGCTACCCGGGAATGCATTCTCGCGCCGCCAGGCAAACAATTGCAGAAGGGCGATGACCAGGGTCACGCAGGCGGCGACAACGGCGAGCGACCGGGTGTCCAGGGTCATCTTCACTACAGCCTCCAGGTAACAGCCATGCTACTCTCCATATCGGCGTCGGACGGCAAATCTTCTAGCGGGCGGAGCTGTGCCAACGAACCCTGGACACAGTTCTTTGGCCACAATTCTTTGGCCACGAACCTCCCCGAGGCGCGACCTTATGGTCGCGCCTCGAGGGATTAGTACGCGCGACCTTATGGTCGCGCCTCGAGGGATTAGTACGCGCGACCTTATGGTCGCGCCTCGGGGCG
>JAYVTO010000214.1:0-12941 GCA_043788745.1 Acidobacteriaceae bacterium | reverse complement strand
TCCGCCTCGGGCCACCGAGTAAGGTAACCGTTTCGCTTTGCCGACCCACTCCCTGCCTCACCAGGCAGCAAAGAGCCGTAGGTATTGAACGTAACGAGGGTGCCGCAAACGCCCGCTCGCTCACGCTCGCGGTTCTTCGACGGCGCTCGATTGCGCTTTCGGCAGGCGCGGGGTGGGACCTGTTCGCTTACCGGGTGCCGCCGTATCGTCATCGTTGGCTGGTCCTGTGGCGGGCAATCGTCGCCCAGGGGGGGACTGCCGGAGGCCTGAGCTACTTAGCGGTTCGCCAAGCCGAGGAGGACAATGCCGCAGAGGATGAGGCCGACGCCCGCTAGTTTGCCGCGGGTGATCGGTTCGCCGAAAAAGATCCTGGACCAGACCATGGTCCAGAGATAGCCTAACGAGACCAGCGGATACAGCAGGCTGAGTTCGCCATTTTTTACGCCCATAACGAAGAATACCGAGGAAAGCAGGTAGGTACAGGCTCCGCCGATCAATCGCCAATTGGTGAGGAGTGCCTTGATGGTGAACTCCAACCGGCCGGAACTCGCTTTGAGCAGTACGCTGGCGAAGGAGCCGATGATGGACGCAACGAACACCAGCAGCATGGACGACAACGGCGTCTTAACGGCTTCCGCGGCAACCTGCATGGTCAGGCTCTGCTTCCCCGGCCGAGGACGGCTACGCCGGCGACGATGGTAACCAGGCCGGCGATCTTTAGTGGATTCATCGCTTCGTGGAAGATTAGAACGGACAGAATGGCGACCCAGACGTAGGTAAGCGCGATGATGGGGTAGGTGGAGGAGAGCTCACCGTGCCGTAACGCGAGCGTCAGCAGGATGAGGCTGACTCCATAGAACGAGTAGGCGACAATCAACGGCACGTTGGTGAGGATGCCGAGAATGGTATCGACAATCGATGCGGGTTGCATCCGGTTAGCGCCGACTTTCATGAGCACTTGTGCGGCGGCTCCGCAGATTGTGCAACAGAAAACGAGCAGCAAGGATCGTTTGTGATTCGCGGCGACAGAAGACAAGCCTTCTTATCATATCGAATCGCGCAGGATGAATGACGCTCGTGTGATGCGGTGGTATCTCGCCGAGCATGTGGTCTGCACCCGCTGTTCTTCCACTGTAATGTCTACCGATAGAATGGAGGCATGGCAACTCGACGAATTGGGATTCTGACGGGCGGCGGCGACGTGCCCGGATTGAACTCGGTGATTAAGAGCGTGACCTACGGCGCTTCGGAGTACGGTTGCGAGGTGGTTGGGATCCGTCGCGGGTGGGAAGGCCTTACGCATCTCAATCTTGAGGATGCAGCGAGCCGGACGCGGTACGTATTGCCGCTCGACCGCGAGAACACGCGGCGGATTGATCGCACGGGCGGTACGTTTCTGCATTCGAGCCGCACCAATCCGTCGAAGATGAAAGTGCTGCCGGAGCATTTGCAGGGCTCGCTGACGCCGGACGAAAAGGGGCAGTACGACATGAGCCCGGTGGTGTTGAAGAATCTGGACGCGCTGGGGATCCACTCGCTGATTGCGATCGGGGGCGACGACACGTTGAGTTACGCGGCGCGGCTGGATGCGCTGGGGTTTCCAGTGGTTGCCGTTCCGAAGACGATGGACAACGACGTGCGTAATACAGAGTATTGCATCGGGTTTTCGACGGCCATTACGCGGGCGACGGATTCGATTCAGCGGCAGCGGACGACGGTGGGGTCGCACGAGCGGATTGGTATTTTTCGCGTGTTCGGGCGCGATGCGGGGCATACAGCGTTGTACACGGCGTACGTTACGTCGATTCGGTGCGGCATTCCGGAGCACAAGTTCGACTTGCACAAGCTGATTGGGATGCTCGTCGAAGAGAAACACAGCAACCCGAGCAACTATGCGCTGCTGGTTCTTTCCGAAGGCGCCGAGTGGGCTGGCTACGAAGTGAAGGAGTACGGCGAGGCAGACCCGTATGGCCATCGCAAGAAGCTGAGTGTTGGGGAGGCGTTGAGCGAGCAGATTAAGGCGACGACCGGCGAAGAGACCATCGTCAGCGACTTGACGTATGACCTGCGGAGTGGCGATCCGGATTTTGTGGACAAGCTGATCGCGGGTACGTTCGGGACGATGGCACTGGAGGCGGTCGTGAAGGGGCGGCACGGCGTGATGGCGGCGTTGGTCGAAGGGCGTTACACGATGTCGGCGATTCCGGATCCGAAACTGGGGCCGCGCCACGTGGATGTTCCAACGATGTACAACACCGACCGGTATCGGCCGAGTTATGCGGGCAAGGAAGGGTTTCCGATTTTCCTGGCGCGGGCGAATTAGCCGTTCGCGGTTGCTCGAGGCGGGCGCTCGCTATTACGCTCGCGGTTCTTTGCGAGGTGGACGCTCACTTACGGAACGGGGAGAAAATTGACCCCTGCTCCTCTCGAAGAACCGCGAACGTGAGTGAGCGGCACCCGACAACAACCTCCCCCCTAACGCTCAGCTCACCCGCTCGCTTACGCTATCGGTTCGCGCCCGGAAATAGCCCAGGGCCGCCACACGCACGGAGACAATCACACTTGGGTTTCGGACGGCTGGGCTGGCAGCAAAGCGTCATACTAATAGGCTGACCGGGCAGGCTGACTTTCTTTCATCGCAACTACGCAAACTGAACATGGACTGGCTGAGACGCTATCTACAACCTGTGCGCGCATCGAGCACTGAGATCCGCCAGTATTTCGAAGACGCGGCGCGCGACGACGAACACTATCCGGCGACGATTGATCCTCGGATCTATCACGTGAAGATTGTCGTCGAGCATCTCGGGGATTTGCGTGGCAAGCGCGTTGCCGATGTTGGTTGCGGCAAGGGGCGCTTTGCGCGGATTCTGCATGAGCGGCATCCGGAGGCGTCGATCTGCGCGATCGACCTGGCGGAGAGCATGCTGCGGCATGTTCCGGCGGGGATTGATCGCTGCATGGCGTCGATGACGGCACTGCCGCTTGCGACGGCGAGTTGCGATGCAGCGTACGCGACGGAGTCGCTTGAGCACGCCGTTGATATTCACGGGGCGGTGGCGGAGTTGTGCCGTATCGTAAAGCCCGGCGGGCGGATCGTGGTGATCGACAAAAACAAAAAAAAGTGGGGCCAGTTCGATACGCCGCGCTGGGAGAAGTGGTTCGGACGAAACGAACTGGAGAAGCTGCTGGGCACACATTGCGCGCACGTCGAAAGCCGCGAGATTTCGTATTGGGAAGACGTCGAGCCAGACGGATTGTTTCTCGCCTGGCTCGCGATCAAATAGTTACTTGGGTAGCGGAGGAAAGGTCTTGTCGCCGGCATACCAGGTATACCAGTCGATCTTCATGATGCCTTTCGCGATGAAGGGATCCTTGTCGAAGATCGCTTTGGCCTCTTCGGCGCTGGTGGCGAAGACGCTGATGCCGACCAAATCACCGCCGTCCAGGATAGGCCCGGCGCAGACCATCTTGCCGAGGCGACGGTTTTCGGCGATGCCGGCCTGGTGCTGCTTTGCGTAGGCCTTCATCTCTTCGGGCGAGGCGCTGCTTACATTGGGGCCTTTGCGAATGAGAGCGAGTTGGAACGTCGCCATCTTGAAGGATGCGTCGGGGCCGTTCTTGTAGACGTCGCCGATGCCCTTGTAGGAATACCACGGGTGCGACTCCATCTCAAGAAGGCCTTCTTTCACTGTGGGGTCGGCGTTCGAGAGTTCGTTCGCTTTTTCGATCGGTGTGCGAAAAACGAAGATGCCGCGGAGGCGGGAGCCGGGGGCGTTGGCGGGTCCGGCGGCCGCGAGGTCTCCCTGTTTGCTCATCGATTCGATGTGGGCCATGTGCGCGGCTTGCATGCGATCGCCTTCTTCTTTTGTTGTCGTGCGGTGGTCGGGCTTGGACCAGATGAGGGTGAAAACGTAGTTGTCCATCGTCTTTGGGTCGGGCTGGGCGGGGACGAGGGTGGGGAAGAGAAAGAACGAAGCGGCAAGAATGCGCATGGTCCTATGTTAAACGCCGTCCGGGAGTTCTTTAGCTGCGGGCGGGTTTATGGGAGAGAAGCAATCCCCGCTTACGGGCTGGGTTATGGCTTGGATCAAAAAAGCCATCTCGCCCGCTTACTGCGCCCGACTTCGTCGGGCTTCGTGCGCGGCTCGGATTGTCCGCCGCCGCCGCCCGTAAGTGGGGGCCGACACATCCGACACCGCCGAAGAACCGCGAACGTGAGTGAGCGGCCACCATACCCTACCCGTGAAGGATAGCTGGCACGACTCGGCACGACTACACAACCTACCCGCGAGGAGCGACCTACCTGTCCGTTATCGGGTAAGCTCGACCGCACTAACTTCAGCGAGGTACCTCGGTCGCACTCCTCATCTCTCAGAAACGCTCCCTCAATCAATTCGCGGTCTGAGTCTTCTCCACACGGTCCACCGTGAAAATACTGGCCGTCGCCATCTTCTTCTCCAACTTCAAACCCAACTGCGACTGCAACGCCCCAACCAGCGTCACCCCAGGAGCGCCATCCGCCCCACCATCCCCGCCATGCCCCGCATCCCCGTGGCCGCCACCACCCCAAGCGCCCCCAGGACCAGTCGCCCCATGGCTCGCCGCATGCGACCCGTCATCCGCCCAGCTCAGCGCAATGTCGTACTTCCCCGCCAACCCCGTATGGTCATCCACCGGCCGCCCCAACTGCGTCGCAATCACCCGAGCTAACTCCGCCGTAGTCTGCCCATCCCCGCGATATCGGGCCTGCCCATTGAAAAACGTCACCCCCTGCCGAGCCGGAGCCGCTTTGCCCGCGCCATGCCAATTCCCCGCCGCAGCACCGCCCCCATGCGCCTCAGCCTCAGGACCCCCTGCCGCCGCACTATCCTTTGCCTCCTTCAACTTCGCCCCGCTCTTCGAACCCAACATCTCGTATCCCTGCAACTGCTTCTTGTCGAAATGATAGGCAAGCCCAAACCGGTCCTTCAGCAAATTTTGCAGCATCACCAGAAACTCCGCCGGAGTAGCCCCCTCCGGAACGCGAGCCGAAATCTCAAACGCCGTATCCGGCAACCCCGACTTCCCTGGAAACTGATACCCCTCCAGAGCAAACGCCCTCGGAATTAAAAACGAAAGCTTGCAATTCGAGCAACGAAACGTAGTAGGATCCTGAGTCCCCGGCCCTCCGCTACTGGAAACCATTCCCCCAAAATGCCCGCTAACCGGAGCAGCCACCTTAATCACGGCAGCATCAAACTCCACTTTGCTCGACGGAGTCTGCCCAAACCCAGCAGCACAAATCAAGAGAACCAAGCCAATCAGTTTCATGCGCCTGATTATATCAACACCATCCGCCGAACCTCGTCTATCTCTGGGAGGGTCGGAATCGGTTCGTCAATCGCCGGTTCGGGTTGGGGTGCGCGTCTCAGAAGTGAGGATCAGTCGGTTTCCCTTTTTTGTCTCATGTGTCCGTGCGTATATAATCCGCTAGGACAGGAGGTCCTCAATGCCAACAACCACATCCCTGGACTCGCTTCAACAGCGGCGTGCCCAGAACGCCGACCAGATCGCCGCTTTGGGCGACCTGCGCTCGGGGTCCATCACTCCCACTTCGGGCCGGTGCGGCAAGCCCACTTGCCACTGTCACCGGCCCAACGACCCGGGTCATGGTCCTAATCCTCGTCTCACTTTCAAGGTGGTACGCAAGACCGTCACCCAATCCTTGCCCAATCCGGCAGCGGTGCATAAAGCAGGAACCGGCGGAACCGCGGCGGAACCGTGCCTAAGAAGCTTAGGCTGTCGTAGGCACCTATTCCCCCCTATTCCCCCCCACCCTGGGCGGTGTCGCCAATTTCACGCGGGGGCGGAACCGTGCCTAAGAACCTTAGGCTGTCGTAAGCACCTATTCCCCCCCCCACTCTGGGCGGTGTCGCCAATTTCACGGGCATGACTGCATACGGACGGACCCGGAAGCAGGCGACGGCGGCCGTGCAGGCTCTGGCATTGAGATTGATCGCAGATCGGCTGGAGCACGGCGAAACCGTGCCGGGCCCGATGAACGTCTCTTTCATTGCCGCATAAAAACCCGCCCAGATCTGGCCCTCTACGCAGGCGAAGCAGGCGTTGGCCGCGTTGCTCCGCATCGGTTGGACCATCAAACGTCAGGGCGGCACGTCGCACCGCATCCTGGCGCGGCTGGGTTAGCCGGATGTGTTGTTCGCCTATCACAACAGGGTCACGCTCGGCCCCGCGGCGATGAAAGTCCTGGCCGAGCAGACCGGGCTCACGCCGGAGGATCTGTAGTTAAGGCGGAACTGGGGTCGGAATCGCTCCCCTACGATACGTCACCACCGATTTCCGCGAGGTGGCGGAACTGCGTTCACGGAGGTCACCAGGTTGTAAGCTGCTGAGCGCAGAGACTCCAACCCTCCCGGCGCGACAGTCGCATCGGAAATCCATGCTAGCCTCCGTCTGAGGTTGGATCGCCTTCCCCTCAAGATCTTTGAAAACGTAATTGGCTTCGTTTTGCACGGACCAATTGGCTTCGTTTTGCAAATAACTAGCGCCCTCGACGACTGGCTTCGTTCTTCCCAAAACCAGCGCCCGGTTCGTGGCTTCGTTTCGCATTCGGAACTTCGGCTTCGTTCGGCGGTCCGGCTGGTCCGGTCGCCGACCCCGGCAGTGTGGCCCTTAGCGCCTGTCCTGAAGGGGTTTACGCGGAATTGGCTTCGTTTTTTCAGGCTGCCATCCGCCGATGCTGGCTTCGTTTCGCGGCGCCAGAATCGGCTTCGTTTTGAGTACCGCCCCCGTGTCCGGGATGCCCCTCGCGGTCGATCACAGCGGCGAGGAAGCCGCCGGCGTGATTCCCAGTGGCGAAGTGATCACCAGCCGCATTTCTTTCCCGGCGTCGGGGTCGGGGGACAAGCTTGTACCAGGTGGTGGCACCCGTTCAGATCGCCACAAACTTGCCGGAATGTCTGCCCTTGCGCTTTCGCCTTTCCTTCGTGAAGTTGCCTTCGCATTCTGCCGATACCAAGGTATGCATCGGCAGACCAGGCACACGACCCTTCGGTTCTTTCGCCTTTTCCTCGTTACGACCTTCTTCCCGCTGCTGTTGGTTTTGATTTACTTTCCTTGGGCGACGGATGCTCCGCTCAGTGCCAGGGAGCAGGGCGATTTGCAAAACTTCTACGCGGACGCCTACTCGAAGCGAGATGCGGTTGCCGACGACGATGAGAACTCGTCCTACGTCAAGATTGCCCAGGCCGCGGCCGAAGCCCAGAACGTCACGGCCAACGTGAAGGCCTTCGTCGAAAAGTATCGCTTACAGGACAAGAAAGCGCTGGACATCGGTGCCGGACGCGGTTACCTGCAGGATGTTGTCGAAGACTATACCGGTCTCGATATCTCACCCTCGGCGATGCGGTTCTTTCACAAACGGTTCGTGCTTGGTTCGGCGACTCTGATGCCGCTCGGTACCGGCGAGTTCGACGCTGCCTGGTCGATCTGGGTTCTGGAACACGTGCCGAATCCGGAGGCTGCCCTGGCCGAGATGCGTCGCGTAGTGAAGAACGACGGCTTGTTGTACCTGTTCCCCGCGTGGGACTGCACGCCGTTCGCCGCGAACGGCTACAACGTGCGCCCGTACAGAGATTTCGGAATCGTGGGCAAGATCGAGAAGGCATCGATTCCAGTACAGACGATCACGTGGGGACTCGCCAATATCCCGGTCCGCACCCTTCGTATCGCGAACCGCAAGGTTGTGAGCGGACCCACGAAGTTTCGGTATCGTCGCCTGACTCCGAACTACCAGCAGTATTGGGAGGCAGATTCGGACGCCGTCAACTCGCTCGACCGCGAAGAAACGGCAATGTGGTTTGAGAGTCGCGGCGATGAATGCCTAAACTGCCAGACCGACGAGATCGGCTGGGTTCACTCGACAGGCCCGCTGATCGTTCGAATCCGAAAATAACGCGGATGTCACGCACATCCAATGCCCGTGCAGCGGCTGCCGATACTCTCCAAAAGCGTGAGGCTGCTCGTCGGCCGCTGGGAAGAGTCGCTGATGACGGGCGGGGGCTTCCGAACGTTTCCTATTGGACCTACCACTTGTATCGCGATCACTTCCCACTGATGGCGGTGGCGACTCTGCAACCGGAATCGGGCACGCCGGTCGGAGGTTGACTCGCGCTCTCGAATGGAGCCGGCCTACGCAAGTCCAAAGCCCGCGCCTCAAATAAAACGGTAAGCGCTGACCCAGCGGGTTACCTTCTCGATCAGTTGGATTCGGACGCCCTGTTCCGTTCCCTATTCGCTGCCACGCTTGCGGTTGTTATCTACAGTTCGGGGCGTCTTGCCGCAGTCAGGCTCTCGCGGCATTCATCGCGGTGAACTTCGCTGGCCGACCGACTACAATGGCGTGAGGAGAAACGATCGCCATGTATTCGATGGACAACCTGAAAAAGCTGCCCAAGATGGACGCGCTTGCGCCGGACGCCATGAAAGCCTTTTGGGCGTTCGACAAAGCCGCGCTCGCCGACGGTGCGATTCCGAAGAAGTACAAAGAGCTGATGGCGCTCGCCGTGGCGCTGACCACGCAATGCCCTTATTGCATTGAGATCCACAAGGGGCAGGCGATGAAAGCCGGCGCGACGCAGGAAGAACTAACCGAGACAGTGCTGGTCGCTGCCGCGCTCCGCGCCGGCGCCGCAGTGACGCACGGCACACACCTTATCGAATAGACGTGCGTAGCGCGAGCGCCCGGCGAGTTCGTGCCGCAGTTTCGCGGCAACCAGCTTACGGAGTTCGGCGCGGGGCACTGGCGCGTTTAGCCCGGGCGTGTCGCCGCTGGTCTAGCGTCTCCTGCGGTTGATGCCATTCTCGTGACTGTTATATCCTATGTCTTCTCGGGGCGCTCTTCTAAAGTGATAACGATATCATGGCGATTCGCCGGACACCCGGTAATCGTCCGGCGCCCTGGCAAAAGGGGAGGCTCGTCCATGATTCGACGTTGCTTTTTTGTTGCGCTCACGATCGCGCTACTGATTTTTGTTTCTGCTCCGACGCTCCACGCGCAAACCAGTTTCGGCCGCATTTCAGGAACGGTGACCGATGCGTCCGGCGCCGGGATTCCGGCCGCTAGCGTTACGATTCGAAACCTTGATTCGCAAGATGTCCGAACGGTTGAGACGGACAACGCCGGCTATTTCATCGTTACGAATCTCGCCATCGGGCCGTACACGCTCGAGGCAAGCCAGAAGGGCTTCCAGCGGCAGCAGCGAACTGGAATCAACGTCGTCGCCGACGGCCGCCTGACCGCGGACTTCAAGCTGCAGATCGGAGATGTCAGCCAGGCGATCGACGTCGTGGCGCAGGCCGGCGAATCGCTCAACACGACCTCCGGCGAACTCTCCCGCGTCATCGAACGCAAGCAGGTCGAAAACCTGGCCCTCAACGGAGGCAACTACGTCGAGCTCATCACGTTGGTGCCGGGCGCGGTGGTCACCAACCCAGACCAGTTCAGCGTCACCACCAGCCTTAGCGCGACGAATCAGAATATCAACGGCAACCGGGGCGACTCGCAGAACCTTACGGTCGACGGCGCGTTCAACCTGGTGGCGGGCAGCAACGGCAGCCTGATGAACAACGTCAACTCGAACTTCGTTCAGGAAGTGAAGGTACAAACATCGAACGCGAGCGCCGAATACGGCCGTACGGCGGGCGTCGCGTTCAACATCGTCACGAAGAACGGCACGAACAAGTTCCATGGCTCGGCTTTTGAGACATTCCGCAACGACGCCCTCGACGCGCGCAACACGTTTTCGACGGTGAAGACGAAACTTCGCTTCAACGATTTCGGCTACACGGTGGGCGGACCGATCAAGAAAGACAAGCTCTTTTTCTTTTATGGGCAGGAATGGAAGCGCCTTCGCCAGAACCAGAATCCGACCCGCGTGACCTTTCCTCCGACGGCGTTATTGAACGGAAATTTCGCGGGCCAGGCCCAGATCTTTTTTCCCGGCACCAAGAACCCCATCCCGGATAACGATATCCGCAGCCTGATCACGCCGGACGGGCGAGCGATCGCGAATGTCTATCGCGCGCAGCAGAAACTCGCATCGTTCTTTACCGACGCACCCGGCAACAACAACGCAATCCTGCAGCCGCAGAATCCGCTCGACTATCGCGAGCACCTCATTCGTGTCGACTACCGCATCAACGACAAGCACAGCATCTACGGGCGCTGGATCTCCGATCGCAATAGTCTCGTCGATCCCTTCGGGACGTTTTCCGGTTCGAATCTGCCCACCACGCCGACGCTGCGCGAGCGTCCCGGCGAGAGCTTCCTGCTGGCGCACACCTGGATCGCCCGGCCCAACTTCATTCACGAGTTCCGCATCAACGCCAGTTGGGCTTCGCAAAACATCGCGCCGTTTGGCGACACGTGGAAGCGCGATCAGTATGGCTTCCAGTTCCCCTCTGTGTATCCCAACGGAACGGGCAACTACCGGCAAGGCATTCCGAACGTGTCAATCAGCAGCTACTCGAACTTTCGCGGCCCGTCTTTTTCATTGCACTCGCCGTCGACCGACGCGCAGATCGCCGATAGCATTTCGTGGATCCGCGATCGCCATGTGGTCAAAGCCGGCTTCGTCATGATCCGCGACCGCGTCGATCAGAACGGGCGCTCCGGCTACACCGGCGTTCTCAACTTCGCCACCAGTGGAAATACGAATACCACCGGAAATGCGCTCGCGGACGCGCTGTTGGGCAACTTCCGAACCTATGGCGAAGCAAGCGCCGATCCGATTGGCTTCTTCCGCTTCTCGCAACCTGGAGGGTACATTCAGGACAGTTGGCGCGCGTCGCGCCGCCTGAGTCTCGACTTCGGACTCCGTTGGGAGTGGCTGCAGCCGTGGTACGCGCAAGCGAATAACATGGCGAACTTCGTGCCTGCGCTGTTCGATCCGTCGAAGGCTGTGCGCATTAACTCCGCGGGAACTGTCATCGCCGGTTCGGGCAATCTCTACAACGGCTTGCTTCGCGCTGGCGACGGCGTTCCGGTGAGCGAACAAGGCCGCGTGCCCGGATCCACTGGCTCTCTCTTCGCCGCGATCCCCTCTGGTGCTCCCCGCGGATTCTTCAACGCGCAGAACGTGTTCTCTCCGCGCTTCGGCTTTGCGTACTCTGTCACGCCGAAAACCGTTGTGCGCGGCGGGTTCGGCAAGTTCTTCGCACGCCCGCAAGGCAACATGATCTTCTCGCAAGTCAACGCTCCGCCGATCGTATTGACCTCGCAGTTTGAGAATGGCAACCTCGCGAATCCGGGTGGGGCCGCCGGCGTACAGGCGCCAAACGGCAACCTTACCGCGATCGATCCCAATGTTACGAACGGCTACGCAGAACAGTTCAGCCTTGGCGTCCAGCGCGAGTTGCCTCTCGGAATGCTCGCCGAAGTCAGCTACGTCGGCAATCTGGGCCGCCACCTTCTGCGCCAACCCGACATCAATCAGATCCCGTTTGAAGTGAACGCCGCGAACGTGTTGCTGCCCACCGCGCAGCGCGCGCCGAATCCGTCGCTCGTCCCCTACCGGGGCTTCTCAAATATCACCGCCTACAGCAGCGACTCGACGTCCAACTACCATGCGCTGCAGGCTTATCTTTCGAAGCGCAAGGGCAAGGTGTTCTTCACCGTCGGATACACGTTCTCGAAGGCCGAAGGCGACTCTAGTGCGCAGGGCGATACTCCGGAAAACTACCTTGATCGCCACTTCAATTACGGCCCGCTGACCTTTGACCGGCGTCACGCCATCGTCACCACCTACGTGTGGGCCTTGCCGCGCTTGAAGGAGTGGAATCCGATCCTGCGCGAAGCGCTTGGATCGTGGCAGCTGAACGGCATCATTCGCTTGCAGAGCGGTCAATCCTATACGATGACCGGCAACTCCAACATCGGAACGCGCCGCGGCGACTACCTCGGCGGCGATCCACTCGTCGCGCCGGAGCTGCGCACCGTCGGCAACTGGATCAATCGCGCGGCGTTCGCAAACGCGCCGGACGACCGGTACGGCAACGGGCCCGTCGGAAACATCCAAGGCCCCGGACTCGCCACTTACAATCTGTCTGTCAGTAAAACCTTCCGTCTCCACGAAGGCTACAACTTGCGGTTCCAGACGGACTTCTTTAACGCCTTCAATGTCACGAATTTCTCAGGCTTGAATGCCAACACGAACAACGCAGCGTTTGGGACGTTGGCGACGGCCTATCCCCCGCGCCAGATCCAGATGCAGTTGAAACTGACGTTCTAATCGCCACGCTCTACAACGAAGCACTCCGGGGACGGGATCCGCTAGCATCGTCTCCGGAGAAATCATGCTGAATTCTGCTGTCGCTTGTTCGCGCGCATTGCTGGCTGCGTTGCTCTGCGCGGTGATCGCCTCACCCGCGGAGGCGCAAGACGCGAAGCCCTGGGTGAGGGCATTGCGGCTGGACCGCCATTTGCCCTGAACGGTGACCGGCCCGGCGGTCGCACGCTTAGCATTTTCGCGATTGGCGAGGGTACGCTTCGAGAGTTTCATGGATCGCTTCTCCTGGGGAGAGTTCTCCCAGGGTGAGGATAAGGGTGAGGGCGGCGGAAGGGGGTCGGCGGGGGATTGGAAGTGGAGTGGGTCAGTGAGTTACGGGTTTTTGTGGGTGCGTGACTGGGGTGTTTGGGGAGGGGGTTAGGAAAATGAGCTCTAGGTATCGTGACATGGAGAAACGCTGGGCCGCTTACTGCGCCAGCCAGCATGAGACGCAGATCGTGCGTTCCGGCACGATGCCCAGCTTCACCAGCCACATCGACAAACGGCTCATGCCGTCCGCGAGGCGCATCACCCTCCCAAAACGCAGTCACACGCCTCGCCAATATTTTTGCGGCACCCAACTCATTGCACACACACGACCCACCTGCCTCA
>JAYVTO010000213.1:0-11674 GCA_043788745.1 Acidobacteriaceae bacterium | reverse complement strand
CACCCTCCACCACCACCACGCCAAGGCTCAATCCGCTGATGATCCGGTTGCGCACCGGAAAGTGCTGCGGATGCCCCGGAGTCCCAATCGGGAACTCCGACAGAAGCAGACCCGTCGCCGCAATCTGGTCCGCCAGCTTACGGTTTTCGGCGGGATAAATCACGTCGATGCCACACCCGAACACCGCCACCGTCTCGCCACCCACCGCGAGCGCGCCCTTGTGCGCGGACGTATCGATGCCTCGCGCCATGCCGCTTACCACCGACAAACCAGCGTCGGCCAATTCGCGTCCAAAGCGATCCGCCACCGCCACCCCGTATGGTGTCGGCCGCCTTGTACCCACAATCGCGATCATCGGTGATTGCAGTACCTCGATCCGCCCGCGCGCGAACATTAGCAACGGCGGATCGTAAATCTCGCGCAACATCGGCGGATACCGTGGGTCTCGAATCGGAATCGCCGCCGCCCCCAGCGCCTTCATCTTCTGCTGTTGCTCCACCGCGCTCTCGAAACTGCATCCGCTCGCAATCGACTGCGCCACCGAACCCGGGAGTCCCGCCGCCTCCAACTCGCTCCGAGAAGCTCGAAACACCTCCTGCGGCGTCCGGAACTTATCGAGCAACTGCACCGCCTTGCGGTCTCCCAGCCCGCGAACCAAATGCAGCGCCAGCCAATGCAACTCGTCATCGGCCCGAATCGCCGTGGAGGTTGTCTCATGAACGGTAATTGTCGGCATGATCAATTAGGTTGTGCCGCCCGCCACCCGAAATTCTCAGGAAAAGTAAAGTCGGACGTGGTGGTCGGACGTGGTGGTCGGACGTGGTGGGCCGCCCTGAGAACGCGCTCGCGTCTCGACCTCCAGAAACCATTCGCGGGTGCCAGAGCCCACGGCGACAAATCCGAGCCGCGTACGAGGTAGACCAGCTAGACTTCGTTGCGGTCTGCTTTGCAATTGGCGCAGGGGCAGATTTTCCTTAGCAAGTCGAAGGAGTAAATGCCGGAGCCGTGGCCATCGCTCCACTGGATCTGCATCGCGTAGTGACCGATAGGCTCGATGTTTAGCATCTTGAGGACAGGCTTGAACAGTGGAAACGGCTCCGCTTTTGCGTTGCTGTAATTGGTTTTCTCCGGTGGCGTGCCGTGGGCTCCGGTACAGGACGCGCAGGGGCATTCGTCGCGAAGATGCGCAAGCGGATAGTCGCTGCGGTGGCCGTCTTTCCAGTCGATCTTGATGCCTTTCGACTTAGAGATGGCAATGTGCTCAGGTTCGGTGGCTGGCGTGGCGGCGGCGGAACTCATGTCTGCTTCCAGTTTGACACGAGACGACGCGATCACTCTACATCGTGGATACGACTTGCTGAGCCGCCTTACAATGGGACGTCTTTCCGGGTGCCCTGGGCGGCTTCGTGATTCGTTCGAATTTGATGCCGATGCCCTGCTCGACTTTGAGCGGCATGCGCCGGCTGTTGGTGGTGATGACGCACCCGGGACTCTTGCGCGCCGCTGCACATCGCCTTGGCAACCACGCCGCCGTCGAAACGCTAACCCCGCGCGTCCTCGAACTCGCCAAGCGACTCGGCATCGACCCGCCGGAGCGCTTCAACAATCGCTACGACCTGCTCCGATTCTGGCGCATGGTCCCGGACGCGCGACCGTAACCGGCAGGATCAGCCTGCCCGATCTCCGACTCGTCGATACGCCCACCAGCAGCCCGGACTTGGTCGCGGACTGACCCCTTGCTAGACCCTGTTAGGCTTGGATTATCATGCGTTGCTTTGTTGTTCTGCTCTTTGCAGTGCGGTTTGCCTTGCCGGTGGAGGCTCAACTGGACAAGATTCTGGGACGCGCGGGCTCGTCGAGCGACTCGCCGAGTAATTCGAAGACGGCTTCGGGGTTGAAGGAGGCGTTGCAGATCGGGACGGACCGGGCGGTGGATCTGACGGGGACTACCGATGGGTTCTTGAAGAACGAGGCGATCAAGATTCTGCTGCCGGAGAAACTAAAGATGGCGGAGAAGGGTCTGCGGATGGCGGGGATGGGATCGAAGATCGAGGAGTTTGAGTTGAGCATGAACCGGGCGGCGGAGCAGGCGGCTCCGGCGGCGCGGGGGTATTTCAAGGAAGCCCTGACGCAGATGACGTTCACGGATGCGCGGAAGATTCTGACGGGTGGGAACACGTCGGCGACGGAATACTTCAAGACGAAGACGTCGGACAAGCTGGCGGTGGCGTTCAAGCCGACGGTGGAATCGGCCATGGAGTCGACGGGCGTGGTGCAGCAATACAGACAACTGGCGGGTGGGTTGCAGTCGCTGCCGTTTGGGAAGCAGAAGAGTTTCGACATTACGGACTACGTGGTGGGCAAGGCGCTGGACGGGATCTTTTTGATGCTCGGCAAGGAAGAGCAGAAGATTCGGACGGAGCCGGCGGCGCGGATTACGCCGCTGTTGAAGGAAGTGTTCGGAAAGCGGTAAGCCGTAGCTATTCGACGATACGATCGAGCATCTGGCCGAGCTCTCCGGACTTCGTTTCGATGCGGGTCCTGAGTGCAGTGAGTTCGCGCTCGATGGTGGTGAGGCGATCGGCCATGTGGAGACAGGCCAGCACGGCGGTGCGGGCCGTATCGACGTTGCCGCCGCGGGCTGCGATCGACGTCATCAGCTCGTCGACGTAGTGGCCCAGACGCTCGACCTCGCCTGGCTCGTCGGAGGCGAGCAGCGAGTAGGACTGGTTGAAGATGGTAACGCGGACGGTTTTGCGGTCCGTTTCGTTTGCCAAGGTTAGGCCCCGCTCAACAGATCCATTTGGCCGAGCAGTTTTTCGATCCGCGTCCGAACCTGCTTGCGCTCGGTCCGCAGATGATCCATCTCGCCGACCATGGTTTGCGCGCGTTCGAGCGCGGTTCCCGCAGCTTGGCGGGCGGCGTCGCGCTCTGCGTTCGCCGCCTCCACCTGCCGCAGAAGTTCCTGCTTTTCGGCGCGTAGCTGGTTCACAATCTCGACAGCGCGCAAGATGCGCTCTTCAAGGGCTGCGAACGAATCCTCGTTGTCGGGAAGACTCTGTTGCTCCATACGCGGGCCTCCGGCTCAGTTTGTTCGAAGGTTGCTTCGAAGCCTTACAGCTTACTAAAGTTTCGACTACGCCGCTTTGGTCGCGAGCGCGGTCCTGGCTTTGTCGACCAGCATCTTGAATGCAGGTGCGTCGGTGGCCGCGATATCGGCCAGCACCTTGCGGTTAAGGTCGATCTCGGCCTTCTTCAAGCCCGCGATGAACTTGCTGTAGCTGAAGTCGAGCGCTTTGCACGATGCGCCGATGCGCACGATCCACAGCGAGCGGAAATCACGCTTCTTGCGCTTGCGGCCGACGTACGCATAGCGTCCGGCCTTTTCCACCGCTTCTTGCGCGGCGCGGTTCAGCTTGCTCTTGGTGAGAAAGAATCCTTTTGCGCGGGCGAGCGTTTTCTTTCTAAACTCGCGGCGTTTACTGCCACGTTTAACTCTTGGCACGTTTGTCTCCTTAAATTTCCTGGGTTCTAATATTCCGGGCTAATCAGGCACGTGCCCCGCGCTCTGTTCGCACCGTAACGCGGATTTTTGAGGTTCGCGTTTGATTCGATTCTCTTCAGTAAGGGAAATCGGTTGCTGGGTCCTAGTAGGGAATCATGCGCTTGAGCATCGGCTGGTTGGTATCGTCGGCAACGACGGACTTGCCCAGCTTCCGCTTGCGCGAGCGCGACTTCGAGGTTAAGATGTGGCGCGCAAATGCATGGCCGCGAACGACCTTGCCCGTGCCCGTCTTCTTGAACCGTTTGGACGCACCCTTGTGTGTCTTTAATTTCGGCATAAATATCCTAGGGTGTTGGGCGAGAGCCGCCTAACTCTTAAGAGTGTAACACGCCAGCACCAGGGTTTGCGTTATTTGCCGCGCCCCGGCGGGTGATAGCTTGCTACCATGATGCCCATGCGAAACTGGCGGGTCTTCGTTCTCATTGCCGTCTCCTCAATCGCCGCCCGCGCGCAGGGCTTGCCCTTTGAGCAGATGCGGTTCATCGACAAGGCAGTGGCCGACGTGCTGGCGGCGACGAAGGCGCCTAGCGCGTCGATCGGCATCGTGAAAGACAAGCAGATCGTCTACACGAAGGCTTACGGCTCGGCGCGGCTCGCTCCAAAGACTGCGGCGCGCGAGGACATGCGGTACAAGATCGGCTCGAACAGCAAGCAGATTGTCGCGAGTGCGATGCTGCTGCTTGCCGAGCAAGGCAAGGTCTCGCTCGACGATCGCGTGGCGCGTTATCTACCCGGCCTGACGAGCGCGGGCGAGATCACGGTGCGGCAGTTGCTCTCGCATACCGCGGGCTATGAAGACTACTATCCGCTCGATTACGTGACTCCAGAGATGGCGCGACCGAAGACGCCCGCGGGGATTCTCGACATGTGGGCGAAGAAGCCGCTAAACTTCGACGCCGGCACGAAGTGGCAGTACAGCAACACGGGCTATATTGTTGCGGGTCAGATTATCGAGAAGGTGTCGGGCAAACCGCTGTACGCGGTTTTGAAGACGTTGATTTTTGATCCGCTGGGGATGCGTTCCGTAATCGACGCGGATGCGGAGCGCTGGAGCGATGCGGATCCGGTGGGCTACTCCACGTTTGCGTTGGGACCGCCGCGTCCGGTGGCTGCGGAGGGTAGGGGTTGGTTGTATGCGGCGGGGCAGTTGGCGATGACGCCAGCGGATCTGGCTCGCTGGAACATTGCGCTGATGGAGGGCAAGCTGATGAAGCCAGCGTCGTGGAAGGCGCTGACCACAGAAGTGGTGCTCGCGAACGGGTCGGGGAGCGGGTATGCGTTGGGCCTCGGCGTATCGAATCAAAATGGGAAGCGGCGGTGGGTGCATGGCGGCGGTACGGCGGGCTTCGTCAGCGCGAACATCGCGCTTCCCGATGACGGGATAGCGGTGACGGTGCTAACGAATCTGGATGCGCCCGCAGCGGGGCAGATCGGCGCGCAGATTGAGGCGGTGTTGTTGCGAAAGCCAGAGGACAAGGGCGCCGGGCCGAGCCTCGAACTCGTAAAGAAGATCTTTGCAGGCTTGCAGAACGGCGAACTGGATCGTGTTGCACTGACGGCCGACGCAAACGCTTATTTTTCAGAGCAAGCTGTCTCGGATTTTGCGGCTTCGCTGAAGCCGCTGGGTACGGCAACGGAGTTCAGCCAGACTGGTATGCAGTTGCGCGGCGGGATGGAACATCGGAGCTATGCGGTTCGCGCGGGCGGGCAGAAGGTTAGCGTTTCTGTGTATCTGACGACGGAAGGGAAGGTCGCGCAGTTTCTGGTTTCGCCGGTGGTGGGGCAGTAGTCGTAGTCTCAGGCTAACAGTCCGAAGACGCGCGCAAGGTTCTTGCGGATCATGGCTCGCGCGGCGGGCGAACCTTGACCGACGGGATTCGCAGCGAGGCGAATCCCGTCTACGAACCGCACGTGAACCACGAGCGCGACGGACGAATCGGCGAGGCTTGTCTCGCCAGGCTTCAACTCAATGTGAAGCGGGTTGTTCACCAGAGCCCGTGGCAACGGAACAACAGCGATCCGCGGCGATCGGCTTGCGGTGCAGGCGTCTACGGAGAGAATTACGATGGGGCGCGTGGAAGCCTGTTCATGGCCACGAACTGGATCGAGTTCGGACCAGTAGATGTCCCCTAGCCGCATCCGTGCCTACCAATGGTCTTGCATGAGTCCATCGTTGACCGTACAATCGCAAAGCGCTCGCTCGGATCGCATCGCTTCCGTTTCGTCCTCCGCGTACGCGGCGTGGATTTCTTGCCACAATACTTGTTCGTCCAGCTTCTGAAGGGCCTCTTCAATCACGTTGGCCCTTGGTTGACCTAGGCGGTCTGCACGACGAGCCAATAGCTCATTTGTGGAATCCATACTTGGAACAGTGGAAATCACGTCCGGCGTGAACGAAGCATGCTACGAATCCGGATACAGATTCGTAGTATGACCGATTGCGTGCTACTGTTCTTCGCCGACGAATTCCTGCTTGATCGTCGTCATCGCCTTCGACGCCTGCTTGATGCTGGCGACGCGGACTTGCTTCGCGAGACCTACGAGCTTGAGGCACCAGATGGTGATGTAGGTGATGTCGAGTTCGTACCAGGCGAGGCCGTGACGGGCCGAGGTCGGATGCGCGTGGTGGTTGTTGTGCCAGCCTTCGCCGAAACTCAGCAGCGCGACGAACCAGTTGTTGCGTGAATCATCACGAGTCTCAAAGCGCCGGCGGCCCCAGATGTGCGTCAACGAATTGACCATCCAGGTGGCGTGCAGACCCATCGTGACGCGGAAGAAGATGCCCCACAGCACGAAGTCTAAACCACCGAACACCGCCAGACCCAAACCAACCAGCGCGAGCGGCACCCAATGGTAGATCGAGAGCCACATCATAAACCTGTCTTTGTAGAGATCCGGAGCGAACTTCGCGGCCATCTCCGTGTCGCAGTGCGTCACGTCGCCGACGAGCATCCAGATGATGTGCGCCCACCAGCGGCCATCGCGCGGCGTGTGCGGGTCGCCATCCTGGTCGGAGAATTTGTGATGGATACGGTGGGTGGCGACCCAGAATATCGGTCCGCCTTCGAGGGCGAGCGTTCCGCAGATAGCCAGGAAGTACTCAATCACCTTCGGCACCTTGTACGAGCGGTGCGTCAGCAGGCGATGGTAGCCCATGCCGATCCCGAAGCTGAGCGAGATCCAGTACAGCACCACGGCTGAGAAAAAGGCCGGCCAACTGAAGAAAAACAGGGCCGCGACGGCCCCAACGTGAAATAGCGAGAAAGCAACGACAGTGATCCAGTTGACCCCGTCACGCTTGATGAGCGGTGCAGCGCTCTGATCCATTTGTGTCCTTCCATAACCGAGGCGGGGGCCAACCCCCGAAACCCATATGCGGCGTCGTCAGCGTGCGGCGAAACCAACGTTTATTTCTCTTCCCAGAAAACTATCGGCTGTACGCACTCACGGGTCCAGCCGCCACGGAATAATCATCAGTGGACTACCATCTCTAGGATAGCTGACTCCAGGCGATGGCGCTTTTTAATGTTTGCAGCCCGCGGAGAGCAGCGAGTTACCGATTGTCCTGCCACTCTTCAAGCCAGGCCATCTGGATGGCTTCGAGCTTCGGCTCATTCGACTTCAAGGGGTCGTCGGCGAAGTCCTCGAGCTCGGTGATCCACTTGTGGAGGTCGGTGTAGCGGATGTTCGTGGGGTCGAGGTCGGGGAATTTTTCGTAGAGAGCGAAGGCGATATTTTCGGCTTGATCCCAGGTGAGCTTTGGCATTGGTGAGTCCTTTGCATCCGCTGCCTTTCGGCGAGCGGTTCATGATTAGTACGCGCAACCTTATGGCGTGCGGTTCGGTATTCGAACGCGCAACCTTATGGCGTGCGGTTCGGTATTCGAACGCGCAACCTTAACGGCGTGCGGTTCGGTATTCGAACGCGCAACCTTAACGGCGTGCGGTTCGTTGCGCATCCCCGCCGTCATGGGCGGGGATATTTCGTTGCGGTCGCCCCGACATCCGAGCAGTTGCCTGAATGCCTGCGCTTGGAGGCTAGATCTTTGTTCCTTTTAGCGCGGTCGAGATTGCTGTGTTCATCATTGTTTCGGCGAGCGGCGTTGTGGCGGCGTTCAGCGCTTCAATCTTGTCTCGGATCAGCAAATGATCCTGGCCGTGATAGACGACCAGCAGTTCGTTGACGGCTTTGTCGATGGCAGCGCGATCAGCTTCTGGGAGCATAAAGTAAGCGTCGCCGGTGCGGGCCTTCGCCGTTGCTGCTTGAATCGCGTCGGCTTCGACGCGGGCTTCGCGCACCTGGCGTTCGTTGAGATCCTCTTCGGCCTTCTCGTAAGATTCGAGGATCATGGCCTCCACCTGCTCGTCGCTCAAGCCGTAGCTGGGCTTCACGTCGACGCTGTGTTCCTTGCCGGAGCGGGCGTCGCGCGCGGTGACGTTGAGGATTCCGTTGGCGTCGATGAGAAAACGAACCTCGATGCGCGCCATTCCGGCTGGCAGGGGATCGATATTCTTGAGATCGAAGCGGGCGAGCGAACGGCAATCCTTGACGAGCTCGCGCTCGCCTTGCAGGACGTGGATCAGCACGTTGCGCTGGCCTTCGACGGCGGTGGTGAACGTTTCAGTCGCTGATGCGGGGATCGTCGAATTGCGGTGGATCAGCTTCGACATCAAGCCGCCCATAGTCTCGATACCGAGCGAGAGCGGGGTGACGTCGAGCAGGAGTTGATCCTGCACGTCGCCCGAGAGGATGCCAGCCTGGACGGCGGCGCCGAGCGCGACCACTTCGTCGGGGTTGAGTTCGGTATGGGGCTTCGAGCGGAATAGCACCTCAACCGCGGAGCGCACGAGCGGAATGCGGGTGGAGCCACCGACGAGCACAACCTCGTCGATTTGATCGGGCGTCATGCTCGCGTCGGCGAGGCACAGGCGGCAGGAGACGAGCGTGCGCTCGACGACGGGGGCAATCAGTTTGTCGAAGACTTCGCGCGTGAGTTCGCGTTGATAGGTCTTGCCGCGATAGCTGAGATCGATGTGCGTCGCGGGCGTGAACGACAACGCCTCTTTCGCGTGGATGACAGCGCGGCGCAGACGCTGCACGCCTTCAGAATCCTTCGCGAGATCTTCCCTCCATTCGCTCGCGATGTCTTCGAGCGCAATATCGAGCAGCAGGTTGTCGATGTCGTCGCCGCCGAGATGCGTGTCGCCGTTGGTGGCGAGCACTTCGAAGATTCCGTCGTGAAGGCGGAGGATGGAGACGTCGAAGGTTCCGCCGCCGAAGTCGTAGACCGCGATGACGCCTTGATTGCGCTTGTCGAGTCCGTAGGCGAGGGCGGCCGCGGTGGGTTCGTTGACGAGGCGCAGAACCTCGAGCCCGGCAATACGCCCGGCGTCTTTGGTCGCCTGGCGCTGCGCGTCGTTGAAGTAGGCAGGCACGGTGATGACGGCTTGCGTGACCGGCTCGCCGAGCGCGGCTTCGGCGTTCTGCTTGAGTTGACGCAGGATGTGGGCGGAGATTTCGGGCGGCGTGAAGGTCTTGTCGCCGAGTTGCAACTGCAAAACGTTCTCCGAGCCCGGCGCGAGGCGGAACGGGAAACGCTTCAACTCTTCGCCCAAGTCGGCGAGGCCGCGGCCCATCAGTCTCTTGACGGAGTAGATCGTTTGCTCGGGATGGGTCAGCAGGGCGTCGCGCGCGGCGGATCCGGCGATGATGTCGCCGCCCTTATTTGAGACCACGCTGGGCACAATGCGTTCGCCTTCGGGCGATGCCAGAATCTTAGGACCGGTGAGGTCGAGGTACGCGACCAGGCTATTGGTGGTGCCGAGGTCGATGCCGACGATCTTGCCATCGGGCTTTCCAAAATCGATTTGAAACGTAGACATTCGTGGTTGTTCTTAGCTTACGCGGCGAGCGCGCGGTTGACGTCGCGGACGAGGTTTTCAATATAGCGCCGTCGATTGAGCACGGCTCGGATGGCGGTGAGCGCGGACTGATCGTTCGCCGCGTCGTACTTCGTGAAGATGCCCGCGAGTTCTTCGTCCGTCTCGCTCAGCATCGCACTGAACTTGATCTTCGCGGCTTCGAGCGAAGGCCGCGCGTCTTCATCGCCGGAGCGCAGTTCTTCGAGCGCCATGTTCAGTTCAAAAACTTCTTCCAACAGCTCCGGAGGGACGATCTTCGATTTCTGCTCAGCGACGTCGAAGCCGTTGTTCGAGAGCACGTACTCCGCGCGTTTGATGGGATCGCGAAGGACTCGATAGCCGTCGTTGACGATGGCGGTGTTGTCGAGCGCGAGTTGCTGGTCGGCGGCGGAGGCGCGAGAAAAGCGGTCCGGGTGCCACTCGCGGCTCAGCTTATAGAAGCGCGCCTTGAGGTCGTCGAGGTCGACGGCGAGGTTCGGTTCGAGTCCGAAGAACGAGAAGAAATCGTGCCCGGGCGAGGACATTCTACAAAGAACCTACGCGGAGAACGAGGTTCCGCAGCCGCAGCTTTTCTTGGCGTTCGGATTCTCAAAGACGAAGCCGGACTGGATCAGCGAATCGTGCCAGTCGAGCGTCATGCCGTCGAGGAACACCATACTTTTGGGATCGATGAAGACCTTGACGTCGTCGAATTCGAGGACCTTGTCGGTCGGGCGCGCCTTCGTGTCGAACTTGAACTGATAGCTTAAGCCCGAGCAGCCGCCGCCCAGGACGCCCAGGCGCAAACCGCCCTGGACGCCCTCGCGCGCGAAAGCCACGCGGATCTTGTCGACTGCTTTTAGCGTTACGGTGACCATGGACTTCCTTAGACGGCGACCGCCTGCCTGGCTTCCTGCTTGTGCTTGTAGTCGGCGACGGCGGCCTTGATGGCGTCTTCGGCGAGGACGGAGCAGTGGATCTTCACAGGCGGCAGCGCCAGTTCGTTGACGATGTCGGTGTTCTTGATCTCGAGCGCCTGGTCGACCGTCTTGCCCTTCACCCATTCGGTGGCGAGCGAGGAGGAGGCGATGGCGGAGCCGCAGCCGAACGTCTTGAACTTCGCTTCTTCGATGACGCCCGTGGTGGGGTTCACCTTAAGTTGCAGCTTCATGACGTCGCCGCACTCGGGTGCGCCGACCATGCCGGTGCCGACGCTGGGGTCGTTTTTGTCAAACGATCCGACGTTGCGGGGGTTGTTGTAGTGGTCGAGAACTTTGTCAGAGTAAGCCATTTTGTTTCGTGTCTCCCGGGTCTTTCTTGTTACGCGCGACCTCACGGTCGCGCCTCGTTTCATCCGCTTCTTTGCTGATTTCGTCCGCTCACTTCGTTCGCGGTTCTTTGCCGCCATCCGAGCGCGGTCTAATTTTGTTAATGCGCGGTCCACTGGACTTTGCTCAAGTCCACGCCTTCTTTGAACATTTCGTAGAGCGGCGACAATTCGCGGAGCTTCTTTACGACGCCGATGACTTTGGCCGCGACGTAGTCGACTTCTTCCTCGGTATTGAAGCGGCCGAGGCCGAAGCGGATGGAGGAGTGCGCCAGATCGTCGCCGGCGCCGAGCGCCTTCAGCACGTAGCTGGGCTCCAAGGTTGCCGACGTGCACGCCGAACCACTTGAAACCGCGATATCGTTGATGCCCATCAGCAGGCTTTCGCCCTCGACGTAGGCGAAGCTGATGTTCAGATTGTTCGGCAGCCGATGTTCCCAGGAACCGTTGACGAATACTTCGTCCAGGTCCGCCATCAAAATGCTCTTCAGCTTGTCGCGCAGGAAGCCAAGCCTCTTTGCTTCCTCGGCCATGTCCTTCTGGCAAATCTCGCAAGCCGCGCCGAGTCCCACGATGCCGGGCACGTTCAGTGTTCCTGAACGCATGCCGCGCTCGTGCCCGCCGCCGTCCATCTGCGCAGTCAACTGGACCCGGGGATTGCGCCGCCGGACATACAGCGCGCCGACGCCCTTCGGCCCGTACATCTTGTGGGCGGTCAGCGACAGGAGATCGATGTTGTCCCGGATCACGTTCACCGGAACCTTGCCGACCGCCTGCGTCGCATCCGTGTGAACCAGGACGCCCTTCTCTTTTGCGATCTTTCCAATCTCCGCGATCGGCTGAATCACGCCAATCTCGTTATTGGCGTACATAAAGCTGACC
>JAYVTO010000212.1:0-47012 GCA_043788745.1 Acidobacteriaceae bacterium | reverse complement strand
TCGGCCGACCTGTTTCCCTATGTATTCCGCAAAGTGGAACATCGCCGCGTCAATCACACCGCGGTTTCGTTGAACATGGGCTCCGCTCGCGCGTGGCGCGCGCCGAACCATCCGCAGGTCAGCTACCTCACCTGCTCCGCGATGGACGACCTCGCCGCGAAGCTCAACATGGACGCGCTTGATTTCTACTTGAAGAACATCAACCTCACCGCGCGCCCCGACACCTATCGCGATCAATTAATGAAAGCCGCCGCGCTTATCGACTGGAAGAAGAACGCGCATCCTCGCGGCGACAAAACGCCAGGAAATATCAAGCGCGGCCTCGGCATCGGGGTCGCCACGTGGGGCGGACTCGGTCACGATTCCGCGTGCCGCACCACGATTCATCCCGATGGTTCGATCGAAGTCGAGATCGGCACGCAGGACCTCGGCACCGCAACCCGCACAATGATCGCGATGGTTGCCGCTGAAACCTTCGGCCTCTCGGTTACCGAAATCAATGTGAAGCTCGGTGATAACGGGCTGCCGAAATCCGGCGCATCCGGAGGCTCGACGACCATTGGCGGAGTCACCGTCTCCACGCACAAATCCGCCATCAACGCGCTGGGCAAGCTGTTTGACCTGATCGCGCCGATGATGAACACCACGCCCGACCAGCTCGAAGCGGTCGACGGCCGCATCCAGAAGAAGGGTGATTTGTCGAAGTCTATGACCTGGAAGCAGGCCGCGCAGAAGCTTGGCACCCAGACCATTTCTGAAGAAGGCCGCAACATTTCGCGCGACGCCGGGAAAGAAGGCCTCATCAGCCAGGGCGCCAGCGGAATCCAGATGGCGTATGTTTCCGTCGACACCGACACCGGCGTCGTCAAGATGGAGAAGATGGTCGCCGTCCAGGATTGCGGCCTCGTGGTTAACCCCAAGACCGCCGAAAGCCAGGTCTACGGCGCAATGATTCTTTCCTGCTGCTCGGCCCTCATGGAAGAGCGCGTCACCGATGCGCAAACCGGCAAGGTCCTGAACGGCGACATGGAGTTCTACAAGCTGGCCGGCATCGCAGACATCGGCGAGATGGTGGTGCAAATGGACATTACGCCCGAGAACGACGCCCGCGGCGTTATCGGCCTCGGCGAACCTCCAACCATCAGCGGCATCGCGGCCATCGCGAATGCCGTGGCCAACGCCATCGGCGTTCGCGTCCCCATGGTCCCGCTCACCCCCCACCGCGTCCTCGCCGCGCTTGGCAAGGCGACCGAAAGGAGGATGGCGTAGTCACGCGAAAACGCGCCATAAGGACACAACATGAAAACCTTCGAATACGCCAACCCGAAAACGCTCAAGGAAGCCACCGCCGCCCTCGCGAGCAATCAATGGGGCCAAGCCGAAATCCTCGCCGGTGGCACGGACCTCATCAGCATGATGAAGGAAGAACTCGTCAGCCCCAAGCGCCTGATCAACATCAAGAACATCGCCGAACTCGGCGGCGTCAAGAAATCCGGCGGAGCGCTCCACATCGGCGCAGCCGTCACGCTTGACGAACTCGCGTCGAACAAAGACGTTCGCGAAGCCTATCCATCGATCGTCCAAGCTGTCCTTGGCATCACCAGTCCGCAGATCCGCAACATGGGCTCGGTCGGTGGTGATCTTTGTCAGCGCCCCCGCTGCTGGTATTTCCGCAACGGCTTCGGTCTGCTCGCCATGAAAGACGGCAAGAGCCTGGTCCCCAACGGCGAGAATCGCTATCACTCGATTTTCGGCGCCGGACCCGCGTACTTCGTCTCCGCCTCGTCTCTTGGACCGGCGCTTGCAGCGCTCGGCGCTAAAGTGAAGCTTGTGTCGTCCACCGGGGCGCGCGAAGTCGAAGTCGCGAAGTTCTTCCTCAGTCCGAAGACGGCCGACGCACGCGAAATCGATCTCAACCCCAATGAGATCCTGACGGAAATCATGATCCCGACAGCCAAGCACCGCAACGCGACCTACGAGGTCCGTCACAAAGACGCCCTCGACTGGCCGCTGGTCACAGCCAGCGTCAGCGTCGCGATGAGCGGAAGCAAGGTCAGCGCCGCCAGAATCGTGCTCGGCCACGTAGCGCCCACACCGTGGAGCGCCGCCAAAGCGGAAGCCGCCATCACTGGCAAATCGATCACCGAAGAGACAGCGGAAGCCGCCGGAGCCGCCGCCATCGACGGAGCGCAGCCGCTAAGCCAGAACGACTACAAGCTCCAACTCGTGAAGGTGGCTGTGAAGAGAGCGCTGCTCGCGGCTGCAGCAACTAAAGCCTAGAGGTCGACCGCAACCGATAACCCCGCCCGTAAGGGCGGGGATCAACAACCTAAGACCGCCCGCAACAGCGGGGTTCCCATTTCTTCCGTTATGTCTCAAGAACAATCCTCCTGGAATAAACTCGACGACGACCGCTGCGCCGGACTCCGCTGGAAAGGCCTTTACATCGCCGCCGAGTGGGATCCGTCGCTTCCGCATTCCGGAGACCGCCTCTTCTGGTGCCACAAGACGCAACAGTGCACCGGTCCCGACGGCAAGATCGCCGACGACTACGAGTGCAACGAAACCCGCCCCTGCTACGAACAGCTGTAAGCCTGCGAACCTGACCGGCCAGTGCGACCGAGGCGCGAACGTTAGCTCGCGCGTTCAAATCTCGTCAACCGGAACGTCTCGTTCGACTTCTCATGTATCCGCGCAAAGAACCGCGAACGAAGTGAGCGGACTTCCGATTCTCAAGTTGACTGGCAAATCCGCCTGATCCTGTCGGGCGAACAGCACCTTGAAACTCAACGCCGCTGCCATGGGGTTGTCCTGTGGTGCCGCGGTTGGGACGAATCCAAGCGCTGGTGTCAAGGCCGGGTAATCTCACTCGACGATGAGGGACTGCCACCCTTGCGACGCGACGATTCCATTCGTGTCGAACCGTTCGACGAATGCCTTCCGTCGGTCACCCTGTAGGGCGGCTGGCCTTCGAGCGGGAACCTCCACCTCTGTCGACCGGCCGTTGATCTTGCGATGGGTCGCTTACTTCGCGACCCCTTTGGGGTCGCTTCGTGCCCGCCTCGAAACAAAGCCGTTCGCTGCCGGTTTCGGCCCATACTCGATTCTCGAAACCGGACACTGCATTCCGAATCCGCCCCGCAGATCTGCATTCCACCCCACAAAATCAAACACATCGGCTTGGGTCGCGCTGCGCTCTTCGGCCTTGGTGTGATCGCAGCGTATGGTGGCGAGCAAGCGAGAAATAGCGGCGTGGAACTGTTCCGGCGTTCGGCGATCTCCGCCAGCAAGTCGAGTCTTGAGACGATTCCGTCTTCAAGCAGAAGGCGAAGGATGTGAACGATCTCGGCAATGGTTTCTACGCTCTCAAAGACACGCCGCCCGTAAATCAGCCAATACCCGAAGCCTTTGAAGGCAAAGTGACGCCACTCACCGGACCCGGCAATGCTTCCGGAGTCACCATGCTGCTCGCCAGGATCCGACATGCGAGCCCGTAGAACATCCGCCTCGTCGGAGCCGAAACTGGAGGCAGCGCCGAGGGCCCCACCGCGGGCCTGCTCGTATTCCTCTACGCTGAAGCGTGACCGAGCGGACAGCCCGCCACGCTACCGCACGATCGATTTCCATTCCTGCTCGTAATACCGAACCAGAATCTGATCGTTCAACCGGTTCGGCTTCACATCCACAGGAAGCATATCGACAGGAAAGTGGAACAGCTCCGGCACGTTGTTGACCGAGAGATACTTCAATCCGGCAGGCAGCGACAGCGGCGGCTCCCAATTCTTCCGCGGTCCAAACAGAATGAAACCCCACTCGCCGAACGATGGCACATACACGTGATACGGCCACGTTTTGAGGCCAGATGTCTTCAACGTCTGATCGACGCACCAATACGATTGCCGCGCGAACAACGGCGACGTGCTTTGCACGACGGCCAAACCGCTCTCTGCCAGGTGCTTCTTCAGCAGCCGGTAGAATGCCGTCGTGTACAGTTTGCCCAGCGAAAAATTCGTTGGGTCTGGAAAATCGATCACCACGAAATCCCAAACGTCCCGATTCTGATCCAACCAAACAAACGCATCCGCGTTGATCACTTTCACGCGCGGGTTCGAAAACGAGTGATCGTTCAATTTCGAAAGCATCGGGTGCGTCTTGAACAACTGCGTCATCTCCGGATCGAGATCCACCAGCGTGATACTCTCAACGCCCGGATATTTTAGAATCTCGCGCACGGCCAAGCCATCTCCGCCGCCCAGCACCAGCACGCGTTTCGCATGCGGAATCGCCGCGAGGCCCGGATGCACAAGCGCCTCGTGATAGCGGTACTCGTCGCGCGAACTGAACTGTAAGTGGGAACTCAAGAAGAGCCGCACGTCGTCCTTCCAGTGCGTAACCGCGATGCGCTGATAGCGAGTCTGTCTCGCAAGAATCACTTCGTCGGCGTAGAGCGCCGCGTCGGCGACGTTCGTAATCCAATCCGCCGCTACCATGCCGCCGCCGAGAGCGATCAGCACGATTACCGCCAGGATGCGCAGCCAAACGCCGCCCTGCGGGAGTTCGTGCTTGAACAGAAACGTGGTCCACAGCGCAACGCCCGCGTTCACGATGCCAAACAGCAGCGCCGCCCGCACCAGCCCCAGCTTCGGAACAAGAATAATCGGAAACGCCAGCGATGCGCCCAACGCGCCCAGGTAGTCGAACGTCAGCACATGCGACACCAGGTCGCGAAACTCAAACCGTCCTTTGAGAATCCGCATCAGCAGCGGAATCTCAAGGCCTACGAGAATGCCAACGATGATCACCACTGCATACAGCGCCAGATGAAATGCGCCGCCGTATGAAAAAGCCAGGAAGAGCAGGGAAGAAGAGAATCCGCCGACCAGGCCCACCATCAACTCAATCGTGATGAAGCGCGCGACAAGACCCTTATTCAGGAATCGCGAGAGCCAACTGCCGATGCCCATCGCGAACAGGTAGCTGCCGATGACGGTCGAGAATTGCAGAATGCTATCGCCAAGCAGATAGCTCGCAAGCGTCCCCGCGATCAATTCGTAGATCAAGCCGCAAGCGGCGATCAGAAAGACGGATAGAAATAGGACTAGGGACACAGGTGGGATTCTATGGCCGACAAGCTGCGAGTGACGAAAGCAGGCGCAACCGCGCGCGCGCGGTTGCGCAAGGCCGATCGCCGAACGCGCTCTTTAGTGGACCGCCGCCGCAATAATGATGCACATGCCGAGCGCCGTGGCCCCCACCATGATGGCCAGCGCGACGTTTTTGTCTTCGACGATTTCCTTCCAGAGATCGTACGGCGTCAGCCAATCGACAAGGGCAAATGACCCCGCGAAGATCACGATGCCGAGCAACGCATAGACCACCGCGTTGATGAAATGTCCAATATCAAATCCAGCCATGGTTACTTTCCTCCCGTGTACCGCGAGTAATAAGCATAATGCGAACGGTACGCGCCTGGGTTATCGCGCACGGTTCGCGGAACGTCCTTGACGACATCGGGCTTCGTCGCGAGCCACCCCTGCATGCCGCCAATACTGGCAACCCCGAGGAGCCCGATTCCATACAGCAGATAGAGCGGATGCGAAAACATAGATTGGTTCTCCTCAATATCCTTATTCGTCGTCCGATGACGACGATGACGACGTTCCGGTCGCGTAATCGCTTTCCTGCCACCGGCGGGTATTGAACGAAGCCGCCTGAATCGATCGGATGATCGGCGGAATGGGCAGCAGGAAAATTACGATCCAGAACAAGGCGAACGTCGGCACGTCGTGCCGCAACGTCAATTGATAATTCATCGCCGACATCGGCATTGTGTTCGCCGCCGCCCGCGGCGACAGCGGTCTGCTGCGAGGCGACGACGGAGTCGCCGGCATCGAAAGCGGCGACGTGTAGTTCGCCCCCAGTGCCTTATCCATCTCCGGCTCGACGCGCAAATAGTAATGCCCCGGGGGAATCCCCGGCACCGCGATCGTCGCCTTTGTATCGCCTTCCGACCAAAACTCGCCGTCTTCGTTGCCGTAGTAGTAGCTGATCTCTTTGCCGAAGTTGTACGCCGTCCCCGTGTCGTCGTTGATCAGCGCGAAATTGAAACCCGCCCAGTTGTTCGAGAGGCTCGTCTTGATGTCCAGTTCGATGTTCTTCGTGCCCTTCAGTTCAAACACCGGAGTGACGAACGACGGCTCCGGCGCCGCCGGCGAGAACGAGTAGCTCTTGTCAAAAACCACTTGCTGCTTTGCCATTGCCGAAATGCCGATTGCGGTCACAACCAGCCCAATCAGCAGCAGGAACATCCACATCCATAGCCCGCGAACCTTGCCCTCATACGGCGATGGCTGATTCGCGTAGATTCCCTGTGCCGGCGGCGGCGCTCCCGGTAGCCGGAATCCCTCCCAGATCTCGAGCCCCGGTGTGTACTCCGCGAACGACCAATTCGTCTCGACGTTGGTCGTCTCCGACGACAACATGTAAGGCGGCGAAATGTAATCGTCGGCGGTCACCGGTTCCGGCATCCGCACCTGCCACGGAAACTCGCCAAGCACGAATGCCGTGGTTGCCGTCGCATGCTGGAAATGCTGATACGTCCGCCCCTGATAGCGAACCTTGGGCTTCGTGGCAACAATCGCCTCCGGAATCGAATCGATCGCCGTCACGTAATTCCAGTGCCCGTTGTACTCGGTCAAATAGCGGAAGCCTTTGTACGGGTTGAATAGAACGTACTCGTTCCACTCGTACACCACGCCATCCACTTCGATGCCGCGCGTCTGGAATCCGATCACATCCCAATCGACGCCCTTCAGCTGTCCCCGCGTGCCCAGTGGAATCAGCGGCGTGCGCGTCAACTGCTGTTGAAAGCTCTTGAGTATCTTGACTTGCGCGTCCGACGTGTCGAGCATGCTGCCGCAACTCGGGCAAGTAACCCGCAGCGTGTGCGCAAAGCCCTTCAACTCGACGGCGTTGCCGCAATTCGGGCAATTCAGTCCGCGCGCTTTCACCATTGGTGCCGTGACGACGGGTCCCATGTTAGTAGCGCGCCCCCGGCGCGGCTTGGCCCGTGAGAGTCCAGCCTTCAAACTCGCGGATATTCTTCAGCCCCAACTCTTCGTAGTCGACCGATTCACCCAGAAAGAGCAGCGGCGTGTCTTCGGAGTAATCGAGCGTCGCGAACTCCCGGGCGCGGCTCCGAAGATCGACGAACGGGACGCGCGACTTGTCCCAGAACTGGAAAGGCAATTCGCCCTGCACGCCCACGTAGCTCGCAACCGTGCGCGCCGTTACCTCGAAATCGACGCTCGCGAACGTGAAGTGCGCTCCGCGAAACGCCTCATGCTCGCCGGGTAACCCCTGCGGAGGTTGGATGAACGAGAAGGCGTAACTCGATTGCGCGTCGGACAGCCAACCCGAAACGCCGTCGCTGAAGACGCAATGCCATTCGCTCCAGACGCCCTGGTCGTACTCATAGAGAATGCGCCCGATCACCTGGAAATTGCGCCCCTTCCACGTACCCTCGGTCAGAATTTGAATCGGCGATGCGTCCGGCGGCAGCGCCGCCACCGTGCCGACCTTCTGAAGGTCGATGTCGGTTCGAATCAGAATCGAACTGCAAAAAGCGCACGTCGTCTGCACCGCGCCAGACCACAGGAATTGCACCGGCGCGCCGCAATTCGGACAAATCGCGTTTGGCTGGCTCATCGCTCGGCCCTCTGCGCCGCACTCATATCCAACGTCATCTCCATCGCCGTACCGTAGTGGCGTTCCAAACGCCGGACGTGCACGCTGCTCGCGCCGAACTCCCGTTCAAAGAAACCAGCGAAATCCCATTCCGGCCGAGCGCGGCAACAAAATACATTCAAGCACAATGAGCCATGCTCTGGAAAGGTGTGGCAAGCCAAGTGTGATTCGGCGAGCAAATTTAAGCCGGTGATGCCGCCCGTCACCGGAAATTGGTGCCAGACCGGTGCGTTCACCGGATGCAGGTCGAGCGCCTGACAGAGGCGCTCGAACATCGTTTGTAATTTTTCGAGATCCGCGAGGCCCGCGGGTTCGCACCCGTAGGCCTCGAGGATCCATTCGCAACCAGAGGTTGTCATGGGTGTGAGAGAAAGTTTATTGCGCTCCGCCGCATTCCGGACAGAACTTCGCTGCCCGCGGAATTTTCTGTCCGCAGTTCGAGCAGAACTTCGTCTCGCCTTGCGGCACGGCGCCTCCCGCTGCCGCCGGAGCCGGAGGAGGTTGCGGAGGTTGCGGCTGCATCGGAGCCTGCGTCTGCATCGGAGGCTGTCCGCCCATGCCGCCCTGCAACGCGTTGGTCATCTGTTGCGCCATCAGCACGCCCGCACCCAGGCCGACGCCGATGCCGGCAATTCCGCCCCCACCTTCGTTCGCCGCCGCAATCGGCATCGAATTCGCCACCTGATACTGCGTGTAGCGGTTCATATCGCCGATCATGTTCATGCCGATGCGCGTATCGAGCAGCTTCTGCAATTCCTCCGGCAGCGACAGATTCTCAACGACGAAGCTGTCAAGCTCGAGGCCCATCTCCGCGAACATCGGCTTCAGGCCCTCGGCAATCTTGCTGCCGAGCTCCATCTGGTTCGCCGCCATATCGAGGAACGGAACCTGACTCTGCGCAAACGCGCCCGTCATGCTCCCGATGATCGAATTCTTCAGCTGGCCTTCGAGCTCGGCCACCGTGTACGTTTCGCGCGTACCGCTGATCTTGGTGTGGAACGCTTTCGGATCCGCCAGGTGCCACGAATAGATTCCGTAGGCGCGCATCCGCACCATGCCGAAATCTTTGTCGCGAATCGTGATCGGAGTCGCCGTGCCCCAGCGTTGATTCAACTGTTGCCGCGTCGAGAAGAAGTACACGTCGCTCTTGAACGGGTTCTGGAACGCCTTGTCCCAGTTCATGAGGTTCGTCAACAGCGGAATCGTCTGCGTGTTCAGCGTGTATAGGCCCGGCCCAAACACGTCGGCCATGCGGCCTTCGTTGACGAATGCCGCCATCTGCGATTCGCGTACGGTGAGCTTGCCACCGTTCTGAATCTCCATGTCCTGCATCGGAAAGCGGTAAGCCAAAACGCCATCTGTCTGCTCGGTCCAGTGGATGACGTCTATAAATTGTTTCTTAAGGAAGTCCTTGATGGACATAACGTAACGGTTTCCCCTCGTTCTGCCTGGCGGCGGATCAAAGTCTGCCGCCGATAATAATAACGCAAAGAGGGGGCGAAATGTTCCGCCGATTGGCGTTCGCTGTGAAACGGACTGCTTTGCGAGAGCCAATCTCCCGCGCCGATCCTGTCAAGGTCCCCCCAGCCCCAACAACTCCGAATGTCCGTTGAGTTGCCAGGCCCCGGCCTACGCGCCCGCCGCGTCGCAGAGTGCCCGCGTCCGCTCCGCGCACTGCTTGGACCACTCTTTGGTCACATAAAAGCTAGCCGGCCCAATCCGCAGAACATCGTAAATGAAGCCGCTGTGGATCGTCGCCGCTTCCTCTAACTCCTGCACATGCCGGCGGAACCAACGCCGCGATACGAACCGATACGCTCCGCCTTCGTCTACCAGACACCCTTCGCGCATCCGGTGAAACACGCTCCCGCTGCGCAGATAGCACCGGATCGCCAGTCGCGATCCCACCCACTTCGGCACCGACTCCGCGCTTGCTTCGCCGAACCACGAATGCACGCGGCCGAACAATCCAGCTATCGTGAACCGCGCGATCCGGACCAACAACGGTGTGATTACGAGTACGCCCAGCGTCAGCAGCAACAGAAGCGGCAGAGCGACCTCCGGATGCTGGTAGGCGAGCAGCAGCAACGCGACGACGCCGACATCTTCGGCCATCGAAATGGCCGAATGCGTCACCGGCTCCGGAGTCGTGTGCGCCAACAGCCGCACGCCCGCCTTCGTCGAATGCGTTCCCAACGCCACCGATCCGCCGATCAACGCCGCCGCCGTCTGCGCCATCGGACTCAAGTCTCCCGACGACTGCAACGCCAGCAGCGCCGCACCAACAGGCCGGATGAACGTATGCACGCCATCCCAAATCGGCGTGATGAATGGAATCTTGTCCGCAAAAAACTCGAGCAGATAGAAGACTCCGGCGATCGTCAGCACCGCCGGGTGCGACAGCACGTGCATCCCCGCAGGAAGTCCGTGGATCCACCCGAACCGTTGTGCCAATCCTACCGTCAGAATCGCGGCGTAAAGGTTGATGCCGGAAACAAACGAGATGCCCAGAATGCTCGACAGCGTTTGAAGCAAGCGCGACTCCTACCTTTTCGCCGAGATCAGGCGATACACCCACAGCAGCAGCATCGCGCCGATGACCGACATGAGGAAGCCCGCCCCCGCGCCCGCCTCGTACAAACTGAGCCTCTGGCCCAGGAACGTAGCGACGATCGAACCCGCAATCCCGATAAGCACCGTGACGAAGAAGCCGCCTGGATCCTTGCCAGGCATCAGAAACTTCGCTACCAGCCCGACCAAAAAGCCGATCAGAATTTCCCATAGAAAATGCATAAGTAAAACAGTCTCCTCCGCTCGGACGAAGCTAACACTGAACCGCGAGCGAGTCAAACCCTCGCCTATCAACCTTCGGATGCGTCAATACGCCGCTCCGTTGCGGGTTCGGCTCCGTTCGCCACATTACTTTTTCGCAACCTCCACGCGCAATCGGCGGCGCGCCTTGTACAATGAGGAAACGACATGAACCGATTTCTCCTCGCCGCAGTTGTGGCGTTCACGCTTGCAAGTTGCCGCCGCTCAGCGCCCGACAACGTAGCCGCGGCCGTCAACAGCAGGTCCATCACCTACGCCGAGCTCGACAAACAGGTGACCTCGCAGTTCTCGTCCGCGCCCGAGCGCGCGAGCGACGACCAGGCAACCATCCAGAAGCTCGAAGTGCTGCGCAGCTTGATCGATAGCGAAATCATGTTGCAACGCGCGGAACGCCAAAGTCTGATGGCCCCGGATTCGGAAGTCGACGCCAAGTTCAACGAACTCAAAGCGCCCTACACGCAGGAAGAATTCCAGCGCCAGTTGAGCGCCCGCAAGCTCACGATCGAAGATTTGAAAGCCCAACTCCGCCGCGACCTCAGCATCCAACGCCTGTTCAACAAAGAGATCACCTCGCAGATTTCGGTGAGCGAGAAGGACATCGCCGACTTCTACAACGCGAACAAGCCCAGCTTCAACCTCGCCGAGCGGCAAGTTCACATGGCACAGATCATGGTGACGCCAGGGCTCGACAACGTGCGTAATCTGAAATCCGATGACGCGCAGGACGAAGCCTCCGCGCGGCGCAAGATCGAGAGCATCTCGCAGCGCCTGAAGACCGGCGAAGACTTCGCCGCGCTCGCGCAAAATTATTCCGAAGACCCCAACTCCTCGCAAAACGGCGGCGATATGGGCTACATTCCGGAGTCGTCGTTAGAGAAAGCGAACGCCGATCTGCGCAAAGCCGTCATGGCCATGCAGCCCGGCCAGATTACGCCGATTATCCACACTTCGGAAGGCTACCGCATCCTGAAGGTCATCTCGAAGGAACCAGCAGGCCAGCGCGAACTCACCGATCCCAAGGTGCAACAGACAATCCGCGAAACGCTGATTAACCGCAAGGATCAGTTGCTCAAGGCGGCCTACTACGAGGTCGCCCGCAACGAAGCGCAAGTCAAGAACTACTTCGCCATCAAAACCTTCGCAGCTCCGGCGAAAAAATAGCACAGTAGGTCGGACCGCCAGGTCCGACTCTTGACGTGCAAAGTCCTAACGCGTCGCCTTCGCCGGACCCGCCTTCGCACCTGCCGGAGCCTTCCGGATCTCTTCGAAGTACTGCTGCACGTACTGCTGATACATCAGCGGAACCTCGTCGCGATGCACTTCGCCGCCGTTTTCTGCGTGCGCGCCGTTCTTGCCCGACCATTGCGTCTTAATTTGCTGCTTGCTCGACGACACCTCGACCATCACTTCGCCCGACAGATTCTGCTGGCGCTTGCCGATGATCTCGCTGATCTTGCCCATCGCCTCCAGTTGCTCCGCCTCGCGCGCGTCCTTGTTGCCGTCCTGCTTGCCGACGCCGCTCTTCCCGTCCTGCGATTGCGAGTTGTCGCCGGACTTCTCGCCGCCTTTGGCCTGCGCGCTCTGCGACTTCTCGCCGCCTTCGCCCTGCTGTTGGCCCTTTGCATCCGGACTCTCGGCACCATTCTGGTTCGATTGATTCTGCGCCTGCTGGCCCTGTTGGCCTTGCTTGCCGTCTTGCCCCTTGCCTTGTTGCGAGTCGCCCTGCTTCGACTGCGACTTCATCTTGTCCATCAGGTTCGCGAGCGCGTCCTTCATCTTGTCCATCAGGCTCGATGAACTATCGCCTTGCTTGCCGTTCTGCGCCTGCTGCTTGCCGTTCTTGTTGTGGTCCTGATTGCCGTCCTGCTGGCTCTGCTGACCCGCGGACTGATTGCCTTGCTCGCCTGCTTCCGAGCCCTTCTCGCCCTTCTGCTCGCCTTCGCCGCCTTCGGGCTTCTGGTTTTGCGGACCCTTCGCCGCCGACTTCGTCTCCGTGCCCTGTTCGCTTCCGTTGACGTCGGGAACGTCGACGGTGTCAAGCAGGTTGTCGGGCGTCATCTCGTTGCCCGGAGGCTGCTCCTCATTCGAGTCCGCGGGCACCACCAGCTTCTTCATGTCCTCCGGAGACTTGCGGCCGTTCTTCCCGAGTTGCTTGCCGTCCTGAGGGAAGAACGTATCGAACGCAATGCTCACGAGTGAGGGCTGCAAGTTCAGCGAACCCACTAGCCCATACCGCACCGCGAACAAGCCCAACGCAACCAGCGCGAGCCCAGCCGCCGGGTAGAGAACGCGCGGCAGCACAAACGGCAACGCCGTCGCGACATCAACCGTCGCCGCGGTCCGCTCGGCCTCCGCGCGCTGCATCTCACGGATCTTCGCGTTCCCTTCGTTCCCGTGCGCGCCAAAGTAGGTCGCTGTCGACAACGTATCGGCTAGGCTCAGGTTGCGGTCCACTTGCTGCGCGAGCACGTACTCCGACGGAATCCGCCCCTGCGCCCTCCACATCCCGACGCCGAGGCTTCCGGCGAACAGGATCACGAGCCAATACCAATCCAAAACTTGCGTTCCCGTGAGTAACAGCAACACCGCGCCGCCCAGCGCAAGCGCCAGAGCGAATGCCGATTCGTCGAGCAGCGTGTGCCCAATCGCGCGCCGTCGTGCCGCGCCCAACAGTGTCAAAAGAGATCCAGGGGTCAAGTGGGTACCTTAGCAACGAGTATCCCACAGCGTTACAAACCGGCCACGGGTCGAGCAGCGCCCGCTCTCCGTCTTAGGGCCGGCAAGCCTTTCCTTTCGGCTTGGAGCTTTTCGCGGCATCGTCTGCTCCAGGATCTCAAGAACCGCGATCGCAAGAAGAAACCGAAATCCATCGTCGTCACTCGAGCGCACCGCGGCGTTGCCGATCATGAATCGCCTCAACGCCATGCACCGCAATCGCCTCAACGCCGTGCACCGCAAACGAACGCTACGCTACGCCGGACTCCAGATCCGCTTGAGCACCCGCCGGAAGTTACCTCCCACCACGCCGCGAATATCGGTATCCGAATAACCACGCCGGATCAGACCCTCGGTCAGATCGAACATCCTCTTCGGATGGTCCAGGCCCTCGACGTCGATCTTCTCGCGGAACCCGTACGAACTCTTGTAGCTCGCCTTCAACCGTGCGTACTCCGCTGGCGGCATCTTGTCATACCCAAACAAGTCGATGTCGCTGCCGACTCCAAGATGCTGCGGCCCGATGAGCTTTCGCACGTGATCGAAGTGATCGAGAACGCTATCGATCGTCGTCGGCTCGGCCGCCTTCACAAACATCCGGACGCCGGTGATGCCAATGACGCTGTCCTTCGCACCGACCATTTTGATTGCGTCGTCGTTCTTGCATCGCGGATGCCCATTCGCCAGTGAGCGCGCATTCGAATGAGTGATGAGAACGGGCTTCTTCGAGATCTCGAATGCTTCGAGCGTCGTGCGGTCGCCGCAGTGCGACACGTCCACCGCCATCCCGACCTTGTTCATGCGCTCGATGATCGCGACACCGAAGTCGCTGATGCCTTCGTCGCGCCGCTCCGTCGATCCGTTGCCAATGAGGTTGCGTGAGTTATACGTCAACTGCGAGACCCGCTGGCCCAGGCTGTAAAACAGGTCGACGTCGTTCGCAGTCCGGAAATGCTCCGAATTTTGCAAACCCACAATCACGCCAATCTTGCCGGACTGCTTCGCGCGGTCGAGATCGGCCGCCGTATCCACGCGCAACAGGTGATCATTGTGATGCGCGATGAATCCATCCCACCCCGCCACAAACTGCAGCGTCTGCAGGAACGCATCCGGCCCGCCCATGCCCACCGCAATGTGAAATGCGTGGATCCCGGAGTCGCGATAGTTTTTCAGTTCCGCCTCGCCCCACGTCTCGGGCTTCAGCAGAAAGCGGTTGGATTGCGAACTTGCAAGCGCGAACGGACTCAGCATGTCGATCACGACCGACGAACGGACGAGGTCGACGGCGCGGGTCGAGTACGCGGCGGCGAACAAGCGCACGCGGCCGAAGTTGAGCATCGTGGAGCCAGCGGCGGTTTTAAGAAAGTTGCGACGTTTCATAGCGAATGTGCGTCATCATAGCAAGGCTTTTGAGAGCGGGTGTTAGAATAAAAAGCGAAAGGGGGGCGTAACGGATTCGACGGGATTGTGTCGTCGTGGGAAGTCGTGCCGGGTTCCGAGCTCCCGTAAAACGATCGGAAAAACAAAACTGCCAATAACTCGCAGTTTGCATACGCTGCCTAATTTTTAGGTAGCCGTTTCGGCCACTGAGCCTGCGCGGTGGTTAGTAAACGTCATTTTGCAGGATAGGTCCAAGGCTTCCGTCTGTAGCCCCAAGCCGAGATCAATCAGGCTAAGCCGCGGCGCTCTTGCCGGTTCGTTATGTCGCGGACGAAAATTACCGAATCGGAAACGCACGTAGTCTTTTCACCTCGAGCTTTTTCGGACCCGGGTTCAACTCCCGGCGCCTCCACCAATTTCTTATGAAGATCCAGGTTATCGTTCACAAAGCCGAAGAAGGTGGGTTTTGGGCCGAAGTGCCTTCTCTTCCCGGTTGCGCCACGCAGGGCGAGACGATGGACGAACTGCGCTCCAATCTTCGAGAAGCCATCGAAGGGTGTCTGTCGGTTTCAGTAGAGCCCTCAAGTGTTCAAACTGACGATCAAGTGATCGAATTGGCGCTGTGAAGGCGATTTCCGGCAAGGAATTTGCACGCCTGCTGGAGTCGCACGGCTGGTCTCTTCAGCGAATCAATGGAAGCCATCACATTTACTCCCAGTCCGGTAGCCCTGTCCGTATATCCGTTCCGATTCACGGCAATACAACGCTCAAAGTTGGGCTACTACGCCACCTCATTAAATTGGCAGATCTCGAGTCGTAGCGCCAGAAAATTCGACCATGACCGTTCCTTCAGTCCGAGCAACGATAACTTTGCTACCGCAGGCTTGAATCCCCGGCAGAGGAGCACGTAAAGCGTAAGGCACCCGGACTTCCACCAAGCTCACTGCGCCGGAGCGTAATAACCCCGCCGATAATTCACCCGCAACTTCGAATCCTCCAGCGTCACCTTCACCCGGTGGAACTTCCCGTCGTTGACTGCCGACTCCGGCGTGTACCCCATCAGATATCGATCCCGTAATTCCAGCCCGATTTTCTTGCTGATTTCGGGCAAACTATCCAGATCATCCACCCGATAGTGCCGCCCCCCCGTTTGACCAGCCAACTCGTCGAGAAGCTTCGCACCATTGCGCTCCTCAGCCGTCTTCTGCGCCGCATCCGGATCGAAGATCCCGATCGCGTACACCAGCACATCGGCCTCCAGCAGCTTGTCGCGGATTTCGGTGAACGTATGCCTGCTGCGATTGTCGCCGCCATCCGAAATCACCACCACCGCCTTCCGCGAATGCTTGGCGTGCTTCATCTGCACGAGTGCGCTCTGCATTCCGTCGTACAGCGATGTGCACCCATACGGCAGAATCCGCGAAACGCGATGGTAGACATCGGTCCAACTCGTCGTAAACGGAACGGCCAACTTCGGACGGTCGTTGAACTCCACCAGAAAGAACTCATCCTCCGGATTCGCCGTTTGGAAGAAAGCCCTCATCGCCTCAGTGGCCTTCTTCATCTTGCTCTTCATACTGCCGCTCGTATCGAACACGATTCCAATCGAAAGCGGCGCATCGTCCTTCGCAAATGTCGTGATCTTCTGCTCAACCGAATCTTCATACACGCGGAAATCCCTCTTGCGAAGATTCGTGACCGAAGTCCCCAGATCCGTCGTCACGCGTACCGGAATCAGCACCAATGACGCATCCACGCGCACATCCGCGCGAGGCGTCGGATCTACAGACTCGACGACAGCAGGCTTCCGCCGCGCGACGCCGTCCTTCCCATCATTCGCCGCGAATTCGAATCCGGGGGCAAGAATCGCGTACCCCACAAACAGCAGGACCGCGCCGGCAGCCACACGAGGGAAGTTGAAAAGCATTTCTAAAGCACTCATCGGACCGAGTAGCGATAGTTATACCACTCGCTGCTGCGCCCCGGAGTAGCGCAGTCGTACTGGCCAATACCCTGGCTCGTACTACGGAATTAGCATCACGGGTGCCTGCCAGAACGCCGCCTTCTGGCTCGCCGGATCCAGCACCGTCACCTGGCAGGTGTACTCGCCCGGCGGCAACTTCGCGAGCGACAAGCTGAACTTCAGCGGAATCGTCCTCAGCTTGTTCGCCAGGCCCTCAGTAACCGATAACGGCGCAGTTTCAAACGCCTTCGTCTGCCCCCGATAAAACGTCACAAACGCTACCAGCGGCTGCACCGCGGTCGCATTCGGCTGATACGCCTGCAAGTACACGTACATCTCGCGATTTCGATTGAAAACCCGCGTCACGCTCGGGATCAGCTTCTGCCCATCCTGCACCAGGGGATTCGTAGTCTCCGCCTTGTCTTTGTCTTTGAGAGCGCTGTACAGAGCATCCTTGAGATCGATCCGCTGGCTGCTCAGAACCACCGAACTAATCGGAATTCGCTTGTCCTCTTTATTCAGATTTGGAATCAGAAACTTCGTCTCGAAGGTTCCAATGCGGCCCGTCTCCGCATCGCGAGCCAGAAATTTCACCTTGTACTTCCCAGGCAACAGCGTGAAGCCCGTATCGTACTCAATCGGCCGCTTCACCAACTCCGCCGCCGTTGTATCGCTTAACTTAATATCGACCTTATCGCGCACGTTCTGGATCGTGGTCCCGTACTCATCCTTCACTTCGCCGATAAAGTCGATCCGCGTACGCTCCGCGCCGCCGCGCCGCGCGAGCGCCAGCTCGCTGCCCGGAATCTTCGCCACAATCGGAACAAAATACTCCGCTCGATTCAGTTGGAAGTAGTCGATCTCCATCGCGATCGTCAGCTCTGTCACCGGATCGCCAAGCATCAGCGCATCTTCGAGCTGCCGCTCCTTGTCCGCTGTTGTGAACTTGCCGAAGACCTTGCCTGCAAAGTAGCCCTGCCGGAACTCCAGACTCGCCGCCGTGCCGTTGTTCAAGGTAATCTTCACCCGACGGAACTTGCCGTCAAGATGTGTATTCGTCGTGTAGTACCCAAGAATGTAGTAACTCGAAACCGCGCGCTGCGCCTGCGCAATGCCCGCGCCCAGGTCGTTGTTGTCGAGCAACGCCTTGCCGCCCGTGTCCGCCGCCAGCGACCACAGTGTATCCTGCGACCTCTGGAACGCCGACTGCATCGCCTGCGCCGCGCCGCCCGTGTACATTGCCTGGCCGCCCGGCGAGCCTTTCGACGCATCGCCCATCGGGGCCGATGCCGTCAACCCCCGCGCATCAATCGGCCAAAACGAAACGCCATTGCGAATCGCCGCGTTGATCGTCGCATGCAACTGCGCCTGATTGTCCGTGCCGTTCAACCTCAGCCCACTCGCGAAATAAATCAGCGACTTCTTCTCATTTAAGCCGCCGAGCATCTTCGCTGCCGTCTGCAGCGCCGACAATTGCCGATCCGTATTGAAGATGTTGAACTCGCCGTCATTCTGCCCGAACGCCGCACCCGTGTCGGAAGCCGCCTCTGGCGCCGTTTCGGTGCTGTTCTCGTTCTCGCCGACGATCAACGTCTGCAGCATGTTCAACAGCCGCTCGCGATCGTCGGTGAAATCCTGATGCACCAACACCGCGCCGCCGTTGAACACCATGATCGCCATCAGGTCATCGGGCGTCATTCGGTTCCGGATGAAGTTCTGCGCCGCCGTCAGCGCCCGTAATTGATCGGGCTCCTGCATCGCCGTCATGTCGAAATAGAGAGCGAGCAGACGCTTGTCGCGATACCGCGTGTTCCCCGGTTGCTCCGGAGCAATTTGCGTCTTGGTCAACTTGTCGTAGGGCCGCGCGCGCGGTAGGGTCACCGTGGGAGCAACGGGCGTCTTCGGAACATCCTCCAGCTTCTGAAACTCGAAAAACTTGATCACCTGCGGAGCGCCGTCCTCCGTCACCGTGAAGTCCTTCGCAGTAAGGCCCTCAATCGCCTTGCCCGACTTGTCTTTGACCACGACCGTCTCGACTACAAGCTGCGTGCTCGTCTGGAATGTCGCCGCATCTTTCGGACCGGTAGACGCATTCTGCCCGATCTGCTGCGCGTTCAGTGCGAGCGAGTAGACAAGAATCAGAACAATCGATTTCCGCATCACCTAGAACCTCGCTCGCAAGGTCGTTTGAACGTTCCGCATCGGATTCGCCGTCATCGGCAGCCCGAACTGCGCGCTCGTCACAATCGCATTCCAACTGGGGTAATTGGGATGATTCAACGCATTATTCGCTTCGATGCGCGCATCCAGACTGATCCGATCGCGAAGCCGAAACGTGCGGCTCAACGAACCGTTCAACAGGAACTGACCGGGGCCCGTGATCGAGTTGCGCCCCGCGTTTCCCCAGCGCCCCGGCGTTGGAGCCGCGTACGCTGCGGGATTCAGATTCAATCCCGGCGGTGCCTCCGTCACCGATGCGCCCGTGTAGTTGGGCCGGATGCTGCCTGTCACCCCCGTTCCATTCACTGCGGCCAAGAAGACGGGCGTCAGCGGTAACCCGCTGCCCACCGTGATCACGCTCGTCACCGTCCACTCTTTTAACAGCGATGCACGCCAGCCCGACATGAGCGCGCCGCCGCGCAATCCCATCCCGCTTGTATACTGCGCCTGCAGGCTCAACAGATGCCGCTGATCGAAATTCGACAGGCTGCGCTCTCCGCTCAGGTTCAGCCAGTCCTGCGCGATCAGAGATCCGCTCTGTCCTCGTCCGCCCAGCGCGGCATTGTCAATCGATTTTGAATACGTGTACTGCAGCGTTCCCCCAAAGCCGCGATAGAGGCGCCGCCGCAGCTGCAATTGCCCCGATTGCCGATTCGAGTTTCCGTTCGACGTCACGTACGTGAAGCCCGACGGGCACGCCGGGCACGGATTCACAATTGTCCCCGCCGGATACGTGTTCGGCAACAGCGCCTGTACACCGCGCGTTCCTTTGATTACGAGGTACGTCGCTTGCACCACCAGGGCTCCTGGTAGATCGCGCTGCACCGACATCTGCCAGTTGTGGGCGAAGCCCACTTGAAAACGCGGATCGACGGCGAATGTCGTCGGCGTGATTCCCACCGAACTGCTAAAGCCGTTCGCCAGCGTCAGCGGATTCGCCGCGCTGTTCTGCACGGAGAGACTCTTCGACAGCGGAGCCTGTTGCGCCATCTGCATCGCCAGCATCTGGTATACCGACGAGTTGTAGTAGAGCCCATAGCCCGCGCGCACAATCAGTGACGACGCCGCAAACGGCCGCCACGAAAGTCCGACGCGCGGCTGGAACCCAGCCTTGTCGGGATAGATCAATGAATCCGGATACTTCGTCCCGCTGATCGCGCCCACTGGCTGCGACCCAACCACCGGAGCCTGCGCCGCATAGCCCTGCGTGATGTCGAGATTGACAAGGCGTCCATACCGCTCCGTAATCGGCGATCCATACTCCCAGCGCACGCCCGCGTTCAGCGTCAAGCCCGGACTCACGCGCCAATCGTCGGTGATGTAGCCATCATAGGACGTTGCCCGCAGATACTTGTCCGCGTTGCCGAACGCAATCGAACTCGTATCCGGCACGCCCAGCAGGAAGCCCGCGAAGGCCGACCCTGTTGCCGCATTCGCTTGCCCGTTCACGCGTGCCTGCGTCGAAGCGCCTGTAAATACGAACGTCCCGCGCGGGTCTTGCTGCGATAGCAGGTTGAACTGCTGCTTACGAAGATCGCCCCCGAACGACACCGAGTGCCTTCCGCGAATCCAGAATCCCGCCGCCGATGTCGAACTCGTTTGATTCCGGGTCACCGATTGCTGCGCGTCGGAAAGCGTCGAGATGCCGTTCGCAAACGATAACGTCGGCGGACCCCAATTTCGCCCTTCCTGGTTGTTGCCCGTGATTCCAGCGTTGCCCGCGACGTTTTCGCGCCCCGCGAAAAACGGAGTGAGGGTTTGGTTCTGCCGGCTGTACTGATACCCGAGATTGAGCGACAACCGCGGCGTAATACTGTGGCGCCAATTTACGTTCGCGTTCATCCCCAGCGCCCGCACCGTATCGAGGAACGAGAACAGGTTCGGGTTGCTCGTGCGGACGCTCTGGAATGAAAAGCCACCCGACACTTGATCCTTGCGGCCGAAACTCTTGTTGAGACGCGATTGCATCGCGTCCTGATGATTCCCGCCGACCAGTGCGATCTGATAGTTGTAGCGCGCGCCGCCTTCGAAATTCGGCGAGGGATACAGATTCAGCAGCGCCCGCGCCTGCGAGCTGATTCGAGTTTTGGGAATGAGATTCCCGGAAAAGGGAAGTCCACTCGCCGGGTCAAAAATCGGAGTGGCCAGCGGCCCAGCAAGGCTGCCCTCGCGTTCGCGCGCGGTCGGCATCAGGCCGCTCTGCGTGGTCGCCGTGCGGTTGCGCGTCCACTGATAGTTCACCGTGAAGTTCGGTCCGTTCGGCAGCAGCCGCGGAATCTTCAGTGGACCGCCGAAAGAGAACGTCGCCGTCATCAGGTTGAAGTCCGGCTTCGGCGTGTTCTGCCCCGTAATCGAATACGCCCGCGCGTCGATGATCGAGTTATCGATCACAAGCCCGATGTTGCCGTTGTAGAGCGACCGGGCACCGCGCCGGAAATTACCGAACGCGCCCGACAGGCCAAACGGCGTGCTCGCCGCGTTGTTGCTGGTTCCGTTAATAAGGAAGCCATCCGCGGCTTTTTGATTCAACTCCGCCGCTGTCTCGGCAGTCGGCACCGCCTCACCCGAAGCCGCAGCCGGGGCGTTGGCCGTCGCGTTCACGTTCGCGCGCTGAAAGCCGGACGGCGTACTCTGCGGCGGCAGGACCACGTTCTTGCCCTTGCCTTTACGATTCGACGCTTGCGGCGAGCCAACCGGGGCCACCGCCGGAGCAACCCTGACCGGAGGCGGTGGAGGCGCGGCGACCGCCGCCGCGTTGATCTCCGCGATCGGCCGCAGCTTCAACTCCCAGTCCGACGCCGCAGCCGACGGTGCCACCGTCAGATCTTGCCGCATCGTCTCGAAGCAGAGCATCTCGATCTCCATCTTCCACACGCCGTCCGGAACATCGGCGAACGAGTACGCGCCCTGCCCGTCGCTAATCGTTGCTAGCCGCTGTTCGCCGCGCGTCAACGTGATGGTGGCTCCAGGCAGCGGCAAGCCGCCAAACTTCACCTGGCCTTTGTGCTCCGAAGCGAAAAGGGAGGCGGCAGCCAAAAGAGTGGCGGCGCAATCAAGCAAATATCGAGTCATTAGAGTTGTGCTGGTTCGCCTATTCTTGAGTGTAAACGCCACTGCGAATCGGCGTCCATGCCAGGCTCATCTGCGACGTTTCAATCGCTGCCGGGAACGACAGCGCAGAGATTCCGCACCGTGAGCGCCGTGCACACGACCCCGACTCTCGACCCAGCCGACTGCGTCCGTCTCTTCGAAGCCGCCCGCTAATTCTCTGCGGGCTTTTCGACTTTTTCAATAATCAAGAGATCCACCGGACCGCGAGAGCTTTCGAGCTTCAGCCCCAGTTTCTCCTGCACCGCGGTGAACAGCGATCCGCCCATCGTATCGAGCGGCGGCGGAGCGGTTTCATTGCCGATATCGTGAATCGGTTGAATCTGGCTGTCGTCCGGAGTCCACTCGAGCTTCAACTCGTAGTTGCCCTTGAGGCCCGTCTTATCCGTAACGCTCCGGCCGAGCGCCTGCGCGAGTTGCGTTGCCAATTCCGGCATCGTAATCGACGCCGCATCAATCAGCCCGCGCCCCATGCGGATCATCGAATTCCGCCGCATTGGCCCGCCCGGACCGCCGGGTCCCCCCGGACGCCCGCCCCCAGGACCGTCCGTCTCGACGTCGCCGCCCTCGGATTCTTTCATCTTCGATCCGGCCTTGCCGACCACCAGCGAGAAGCCCATCGCGTCCTTCGTCTCGCGGCGAAATTTCAATTGGAACCGGTCCGCCAACAGTGCCCGCAACATCGGGCGCAACTGTTCCGGGCCGCCCGGATCGCCCTCGGTTTTCGCCGTGACGTCAAAGCGCTCGTTACCCGTCCAGGCGGGCGCAGCCGAGATCTGGAAATCGCGAATGCCAAACGCCTGTTGGATCAGAAAGCGGACAGTGACGTTCTTCGCCGTATAGCGCCCATTCGAGATCTCAACCTGAATGCCGCGCCCGCCGGGCGCGGCCGGTTTGATCGAGGCGACTTCAAACTCCGTCGGCGCGGCCTGGCCCTGCTGCGCGTATGCGCCGGGGGCACTCAGGCACACGAATACAATGGCTGCCATCCAGACCCGGTAAGGTCTGGTCGTCGTTCTCTGGTTTGTGGTTGCGGTCATAGTTTTCTCGTTTCTCAGGTTCTCAGAACAAGTCGCGGATCGCGACCGCAACGCGTGCAGCCGCCAAGCTCAACAGGATTCAGACTTCGAACGCGGAAAGTTCCAAAGTCTCAGAGACAGCCTGGGCCTCCCCGGCAGTGACCTCGCAAAACGCACAAACTGCCATAGATACCGCCAGAGTTGGCTTCGTTTCGCTGGGACCCCAAACAACTACATGATCCTGGCTGTACAGCAGCAGACAATTCAGCGAAAGGAGAGAGAAAATCGCCGCGTAATCGAAAATCAAACCAGGAAATACCACTCGAGTCCGAATCTGCCTAAACCGCCTCGGACACGGACGTGAACGGAAAATCCTTCGCCACGATCGTTGGAGCGATCATCGTGGCACCCTCCAACCCCCGGATCCGCCGTGCCTTGCCCAGCGCTACCGTGTTCTTCAACAAGCGCATCGGGCTCTCATTGAACCGGAAATTGAACACCGGAGTTGTGATCTTGCCGTCCTCAATCAGGAACAACCCATCGCGCGTCAACCCCGTATGCTGCAGCGTCTGCTGATTCACGAACCGGATGTACCAGAAGTGCGTCACGAGCAACCCGCGTTCGACAGTCTTGATCAACTCCTCCGTCGTCGCGTCGCCGCCCTCCATAAAGAAGTCTCCGCTGCGCCCGCCGCCACCGCGTCCGCCCCCGAACCCGCCGCCGCCCGGAGCCCGCGTCGGCTGCTTGCCCGTCTTGGTAGCCCAATAGCGATCGTAGTTGAGATTCTTGATTACGCCCTTCTCAACCCAAGTCACTTTGCGCGACGGCAGCAGATCGCCATTCCAAGGCGACGACGGCAGCCGGCCATCGAACGGATCGCTGTACAGAGTGACGAACTCCGGAAACAGCGTCTCGCCCAACATCGTTCCGCCGCCCCCCTTCGACAGCGTTCCGCGACCCTCTTCCGCCGACCGCGCGCTGAACGCCGGCTGCATCAGCGAGATCAAGTCGCCCGCCGCCGTCGGTTCTAAGACCACCGTGAAGTTGCCCGGTTCGAGCTTCCGCGGCGACCGCCAGCCCAGACACTTCTCGATTGCCGTATCCGCCAGCAGTTTCGCGTCGATCCCGGATAACTTCGTCGCCGGCTGGCCAGCCCAACCCGAACTGCCGCCGTCGCTCGACCGGATCGTCGTGCTCAACTGCGAGTCCGTGGCGCGATGATAGCCGAATAAGCCCGCCTTGTTGGCAATCGCGCGCACAGTGTACACGCGGTCGAACAAGCCCGCCGCGATCAGTTCCTTCGCCTTTGCGGCGTCGATGATCGTCTTAATGCTCGGGATCATCTCCGGCGACCGCGCCGTCGCTGTCGCGTCATCGAAATCTGAAACCGCCGGATACTCCTGGCTCCCAATCGGGCCCAGGTGTTCGGAGTTTGGCGGCGAGATCTCGGCCAACTCCTCACTGCGCTTGACGGCCGCTTTCAATGCCTCCGCATCGATGTCGTTCGTCGTGTACGTGCCCGTCTTGGTGTCGCGCGTCGAACTTACCGATACAGTGTGCCGGATCGAAAACGACGCGAGCGTGATTCCGTTATTTGCAAAGCGCGTGTAGCACTGCTCGGTCGAATTGATCGTGACCTGGCATTCGGGAAACTTCGAAAACTTCAGCGTCTGATCGGCAATCTTCTTGGCTTCGTCGCGGGTAAGCATGTGAGTAAGTGTGTCCTCGAACAAGTCAGCGTCGTCAGTCGGTAATGATCACGTCGATGCCGCGGAACCGCGCCGGCGAGCAGCCATGCGAGATCGAGTTGATCTGCGTCGGTTCGCCCTTCGCGTCACCCGTTGTGCCGTACTGCTGCCAGTAGCTCTGCCCCGCGATCAGATCGCACGCATTCCAGAAATCTGTCGTCCGCGCCTGATACGAAACCCGCGAAATCATGTTGCCCTTCTTGCCGCCTTTAATCTCCCAGAACGCATCGCCGCCGAACTGGAAGTTATACCGCTGTTGATCGATCGAGTAGCTGCCGCGACCTTCAATCAGCACGCCGTCGTCGATGCCCGAAATCAGGTCGTTCAGCGACGTCCCTTGCGGACCCGCCTTCAGCCACACGTTTGGCATCCTTTGGAACGGCACCGTCGCCCACGAGTCCGCGTAACTGCACCCGCGCGACTCCTTCTCGCCCACCAAGTGAGCCTGGTCCCGTGTCGTCTGAAAGTGCTTGAAGATGCCGTTCTCAATAATTGGCCAGCGCGTCGTCTTGACGCCGTCATCGTCGTAACCCGCGGTTGCCAGTCCGCGCTCGTACGTCCGATCGCCGTAGAACGTCACGGCCTCGGACGCGATCTTCTTGCCTAACTTCGCCGGAGTGAGGTAGCTTGTCCCGGCGTAGTTCGCCTCGTAGCCAAGAGACCGGTCAAGTTCGGTCGGATGTCCAACGCTCTCGTGAATCGTCAGCATCAGGTGGCTCGGCATCAAGACCAGATCCTTCTTGCCGGGCTTCACCGGCGGAGCCGCCAGATGCTCGAGAACCTCCTCGCGAATCCGCGCCGCATTCTCCGAAAGGTTCATCTCCGGAACATACTCCCAGCCCGCCTGCGCCTGCGTCGGATTGTAGGTCCGCGTCCGAGACAAGGCGCGCGACATGTCAACCGCCGTACCCGAGATATTGGCGTAGATCTGCAACACAAGCTGCTGAATCGACGAACCTTCAGAGGTCGCCAGATACTTGTCCTCGCTGCGGCAAGACAGATCCGCCGTCGAGAACGACACCTTCGGCTGCTTTTTGATCACTTCGGCAATGTCACGCAGCAGCGCCAATTTCTCGGCAATCGGAACGTCAAATGGGTTCTTCTGATGCGGCGTCGCCCAATGATCTCGATACGTTTTCGTCGGAGCTAGAAGGACCGGCTTCGGCTGAATCGTCGAATTCGCTTTTGCAACCACAACAGCCTCGCCCGTGATCCGTGCGATCTCTTCCGGCGTGACTACCGGCGACGACGCAAACCCCCAGGCTCCGTTGACGATCACGCGGACGCCGAAGCCGAAGCTCGAGTCTTCCGACACGTTCGGAACCGCAATCGTCTTCGCAGTGCCGCGCTCCACCGACAGCCGTAGCCCCGTGTTCTGATTCTTGTATCGAATGATGCGAATGTCGGCGTACGTCGCCTTCAGCTTCTTCGCCTCCCGCAGCGCGACAGCCGCAAGCTTCTCCAATTCCGGATTCGGTGACTTCGCATCTTTAGGAGCAGCAAACAAGCGATCCGCCAGCGCGGCGGCCGACGCAGTAAGGAAGACGCGGCGAGTGAGCATTAGAGTGAGCATACAACGCCGTGAACCGTTCGGTGGATGCCCCCTGGCCTGGACTAGCCCGAAGCGCGGACACATTCTTCGGGTCAATGCGAAAGTTCGTCCGCGCCAGGCGTGGCATTGCTTCATTGAGGTCAAGCAGGCCGCGCTCGGCGGCGTCCACCAAGACACGCGGCGTTCCGTATGGCTGAAGGCCTTGTCGTATCGCCTCCGCCCGGCCTCGCCCCTCATCGATGTAGGATTGCATCCGCCTGGATCTCTATGGCCAACGCAATTGCCTCAGATTCGCCTTGATCAAGAGGAATCTCGACCGCTCTCAGCGGTACCTTTGGGAGAATCACATCGACCCAGTCGGGCAGCGACACCGCCCATTCTCGGCAACGACCAACACGTGACGGATAAGTTGCTTGCGAAGCTATTTGCACGCTGGCTCAGCTAGTTTCGCTTGACAGATCATGACCACCGGGCGCACACTGTGATAACGATATCATATGCTCCGGCCGCCTAAATCCAGCGTGCGCCCTCCCACCTTGGTCGACATCGCCAAGGCTGCTGGCGTTGCTCCGATGACGGCGTCTCGTGCCATTAACTCTTCCGGCTATGTGAGCGAAGAGGTCCGCGAGCGCGTGCTCAAGGCGGCGCGGAAACTGAACTATCGCCCCAATATTCTGGCGCGATCGCTCAAACGCGCGCGATCGCATGTGATTGGCGTGATGCTGCCCGATATCGCAAATCCGTTCTCCGCCGAACTCGTCAATGGTCTGCAGCCTGTCTTGCAGGCGGCCGGCTATTCCATGTTCATGGCCACGGCCGGACGCAGCGTCGCGCAGGAGAAGGTTGGTCTGCACGCCTTCGTCGATCATCGCGTCGACGGATTGTTGATTGCCACGCGGGGTACGCAATTGGGCGACGAGGCGATTGTCGCAATCACGCAGCAAGGCGTTCCGGTGGTGACGGTCGGGCGTCCCGTATCGGGCTCCGATGTCGACCGCGTCACTGCCGATCACTGGCGCGGTGCGTACGATGTAGTTACGCACTTGATCGCTCTCGGCCACAAGCGCATCGGATTCATTGGCGTATCTCCCGCTGACGGCGCGCATCTGCGGCGCTACCTGGGTTACGTGGATTCGCTCCGCGACCACGGCATCGCTCTTCGCGAAGAACTCGTCGTCGGGCCCGCGGAAGGCCCTGGCTACGCGACAGAAGAAGACGGTTATGAAGGCATGATGCGCCTCGCGAACCTCGCCAAGCGCCCGACCGCGGTCTTCGCGCGCAATGACTACGCCGCCCTGGGTGCGCTGCGCGCGGCGCACGACGCGGGCCTCGCGATTCCAGGTGACGTTGCGATCGCTGGTTTCGACAACTTGCCGATGTCGGCTTACACCACGCCGCCGCTAACCACCGTCGAACAGCCGATCACGGAGCAGGGCAGACTCGCCGCGGAGTTCCTCATCGACCGCATTGAGAAGCGCGTGAAAGACGGGCGGCGCGACGTCACGCTCGATTGCTGCTTGATTGTACGCGAATCCACCGACGCGAGATCCGGCGTCAAGAACTACACCGTCAACCGATCCCGCGCCGCGATGGCAAGGCACTAATGCGAATTCCTTTGCGTTGGTTCATGATTGGCCTGGTCTTCTTCGCCACGCTGATCAACTTCATTGACCGCCTCACGATCACAGTCCTCGCTCCCGTGATCACCGAGAAGTTGAAGCTGACGAATCTCGAATACGCGAGTATCGGCACGTGGTTTCTCATTGCCTATTCCGCGAGTCACGCTCTGTCGGGACGCTTGTACGATCGCATCGGAAATCGGCGCGGCTTCACGCTGTCCGTCACCATCTGGTCGATCGCCGCGATGCTGCATGCGACCGCGCGCGGGCTGGGCAGCCTGAGCGCTTTCCGCTTTCTGCTTGGACTCGGCGAGGCGGGGAACTGGCCCGGCGCGGCGAAGGTTGTCGGCGAATGGTTTCCTGTGCGGGAGCGCGCCTTCGCCATGTCCATTTTCAACAGCGGCGCCGCGCTCGGCAGCGTCATCGCACCGCCGCTGATCATCTGGCTCCAACTGCGATTCGGCTGGGAGACGACCTTCCTGTTCACCGGAAGCCTGGGCTTCGTCTGGCTCGCGTTGTGGCTGGCGTTCTATCATCCTCCGCACGAGCATCCGCGCATCACGCAGGCGGAGTTGGATCTGCTCGAAGCCGATCGCGTGGCGTCGGGCGACACTGGAATCAAGCTGAGCTACCGGTCGCTGCTGGGCTATCGCAAGACCTGGGCCATTATCTTCGCGCGCCTGTTGACTGACCCCGCATGGTGGCTTTACATCACGTGGTTGCCGCTGTACCTGGTGCGCGCCCATGGTTTCGACTTGAAGCAAATCGCGCTGTTCGCGTGGGTTCCCTACGTGGCCGCGGACGCCGGCAGCTTGCTCGGCGGATACACGTCCGGCTTCCTGATGTCGCGCGGCTGGTCGCTCGATCGCGCGCGCAAAACGGTGATCGTGATTTCGGCGTTGATGATGGGCTGCGGCATCTTCGCCGCCCGCGCGACCGACGCGATGAGCGCGCTCGGGTGGATCGCTGTTGTGCTCTTCGGTTTTCAAGCCTGGGTCAATAACGTGCAAGTGCTGCCCGCGGATTTCTTCGCGGCGTGCAACACGGGCACCGTTGCCGGCATGGGAGGCCTGGCGGCAGGCGTCGGTGCCATCATCTTCACGCTGACCACCGGCTGGGTGGTCGATCATTTCTCGTATACGCCGATTCTGATCGCGGCGGCGATTCTGCCGCTCGTCGGAACAGCGATTCTCATTCTACTTGGAGGCAAGTTCGAACCATGCAAACTTACGGAGACCTGAAGCACAAAGTCGCGCTGGTAACCGGCGCGTCGTCTGGAATCGGCCGCGCCACTGCCGAAGCCCTGGGTGCATCCGGCGCGCGCGTCGCGGTCAACTACTTCAAGAACGACAAGGGCGCGAGCGATGCCGTTGCCGCCATCAAGGCAGCGGGCGGCGAAGCGATCGCCTTGAAGGCCGACGTGCGCCGCGCCGCTGAATGCACCGCTCTTGTTGCCGCTGTTGAGAAGGCGTTCGGCGGGGTCGACCTTCTCGTCAACAACGCCGGCTCGCTGGTCGAACGCATGCGCATCCTCGATCTCACCGAAGAGCGTTGGGACGAAGTGATGGATCTCAATCTTAAGAGCGCATATCTCTGCTGCCGCGCTGTCGCGAAGTCGATGATGGATCGCAAATCGGGCGCTATAGTCAACGTAAGTTCCATTGCCGCCCGCAATGGCGGCGGACTCGGTGCGTCGCATTATGCGGCTGCAAAGGGTGGCATGACGACGTTTACGAAGGCGCTGGCGAAGGAGATGGCCCTGCACGGCGTACGCGTCAACTGCGTGGAGCCCGGTGTAATCGATACGCCGTTCCACAAGCAGTTCTCGACGCCGGAAGTCATCAAAGCGTTCACCGCGTCGATCCCGCTCGGCCGCGTCGGCACCTCGCTCGAAGTCGCCCAGGCAATCGTATTCTTGTGTTCCGACGCGTCGAGCTACTTGTGTGGCGAGTCGATTGAGATCAACGGCGGGATGTTGATGCTGTAGGCGCGGGCAACCACGATGACGCTACGGATCACGGTCGGAATCGTTGTGCTCTGCGCGAACGCGTTCGCGCAAGACGCGCGAGAAGCGCTCGGAGCGCTTGAGAAGGAACGCACCATCGGACCGCATCCGCTGCTCGCCGTCGAGGCGCAGCATCCGGCGGCGCTCAAGAAAGAGCTAACGGGCGTGCATCCGCGCGTGTTTGTGACGCAGTTGGAGATCGACGCCCTAAAGCGCCGCGCCCGCTCGACCCACAAGGCCATGTGGCACCACTCGCTCTCTGTCGGTCTCTCGTTGACCACCGAGCCTGAACCTGCGCCCGCGCAGACCCGCCGCGCCCAGAACAATACGGCGCTCGCCATCGCCGAGGCCGCCTTCGCGTACAAGATCGAAGGCGACCCGAAGTATCTCGCTGCCGCGAAAAAATTCATGGATGCCGCCGTCAGCTATGAAGTCTGGGGCTACAGCAACAGCAAGCCGAATGTCGATCTGGCGGCAGGGCACTTGCTGTACGGCCTCGGATGGGGCTATGACCTGCTCTACAACGACCTCACGGAAGCCGAGCGCGCGAGCTATCGCAACAAGCTTGTGAAGCACGCACGCCTGCTTTTTGACTACTACGCGCTAAAGCCGGGCAAGAGCTTTTCCTATAGCCAGAATCATCTATTCATTCCGGCCGCTGGACTCGCGGTTGCGGCGTACGCTCTTTACGACGAAGTCCCGGAGGCCGCTAACTGGGCCCGCCGGGTCCGCGCTCTCTACGATCGAGTTCTCGCCACGTATTCGGAAGACGGCTACTACTACGAAGGCTTCGAATATTGGGTCTTCTCGACGCCGTGGATCGTGCACTACCTCGACGCGCTCGCGCATGCGACGGGCGAAGATCTGTACGACCAGCCAGGGTTGCGCAATGCGCACACCTATGTGAAGCACGCCATGCTGCCCGGCGCGAAGAATATCTTCGACTTTGGAGATGCGTTCGAAGGGCCGCGTACGCGGGCCCGCGTTGGCGAAGACGTGAAGCGCACGCACCCCAAAGGCAACCTGCATTCGAACTATCACCTGCTGTACCGTTTCGCGCAACGATACAAGAGCGGTGAGGCACAAGGTGTCGCGGAATGGCTGCGCTCCGCTGGCCAAGCGACGTTCGAAGACTACTGGTCGCTCGTTTGGTATGACCCAGACGTGAAGGCCGTGCCCATCGCGCAGCAACCCACGTCGCACTACTTCGCCGATCACGAAGTCGTGTACTGGCGGTCCGGCTGGGATGATGCGAACGCAACCGCCATCGCGTTGAAGTGCGGTCCGCCGGAAGGCCATCGCGCAGCAAAACTCGAATCTGTCTTCAAGGACTGGCATACCGAAGCCGGCCACGCACATCCCGATGCGGCTAGCTACATCGTCTTCTCGAAAGGCAGGTACTTGACCGGCGATTCCGGCTACGCGGGCGTGCCGTTGACGGAGCATCACAACACGCTGCTCGTCGACGGCAAAGGGCAGGTTAAGGAGGGCAAGGGCCACAATGCCTTCGCCGGTGTCCCCTACGCGAGGCTGGACAAACTTCGATTCACCACAGTCGAGGCGACGCGCGATCGCGTGCTGGCGATCGCCGACGCAACCGCCGCTTACGAGCCGGAACTCGGGCTGACGAAGTTCGCCCGAACTTTCCGCGTCAACGCGTCGAGCCTGCATATAGAGGACGAGGTCGCGGCTACGGCAACCCGCCAGTTCGCAACGCTCGTTCACTTTGATGGTACCGAGCGGCCGTCGGCGCTCAGAATCGACGTCGTCGAGCCACCGGATGCCGTGGTGCGGACGGATCCGAATGTCCTCACCGCAGCCGGTCCGCCAGGGGCAGTGGATAAGGGACCGCAAGAAGTCCGGGGTACGGTTTACGTAATTTCCACGGCTTCACCCAGGGACAAAGCGCGGTTCTCGATCACGCTATCTTTCTAACCCGGAATCCGGGATGACCCGCGTAAGTCTTTCATTGCGAACGGCGAAGGCTGTTGTCGGGTCGCCAAGACCTTAGAAATACACTAAGTGCTTTTCCTTTTGCGATGTTACCAAAGCTCTATTGATCGGATTTCTGTCTGGACCTAGAGTGATAGAGAAGAGGTACTAGTCGCATGCAATCCACGACTGTTCTATCACTCATGTTGTTGACGGCAACGTTTGCCTTCGGCCAGGCGGAAGAGTTGGCGACGGCCCCAGCCATGCACCAGGCGGAGCCCAGGATCGCAAAGCCGGGCACGGAGATCCTCATCAAAGGCACCAACCTTACCTCGGCGAAGGTCGAGGAAGTGTACCTCACCGACCACAAGTTCGACATGAAGGTGAAGGTGATCGAGCAGAAAGATGACACCCTTACCATCCGCGTTCCTCCGTTCGCCAAGCCCGGACGCATGCAGGTGATGATCCTCATCAACAACGCTGCTGGTGATAACCCGCGGCTCCTGGAGCAGCCCGTCTACGTGATGATCGAAGAGAACACGACAGTCCTTGCAGAATCGAAGAAGGAAGGCGCAAAGGAAAAAGAAAAAGAAGGCAACTAGCGCAGCCTCCTTCCCACTCTCGGAGCTTCAACGGCGCGGGCTGAAACAGGGCAAAACCTGTTTCACCCGCGCCGCTGCTATTACTGCTGCTATTACTGCTGTTGTTGCTGTTGTTGTTGTTGCGGATCCGAATCGGCTTGCGCAACGCCCTCCGGCCACTGGTCCGACAACGGAGGCATTTCTTCGGGCGCCTTTACGTCAGCGGGCGTAACCGTGACGGAGACTTCCAGACCGCTGGTCGCCATGCCTTTGAATACCCCGCGCGTTGGCGGCACATCGGCGTAGTCACGGCCGACAGCGGTCCGGATGTGGCGTTCGCCAGTCAGCAGGTTGTTCGTCGGGTCGAAGCCAACCCAGCCCAGCGGCGGCAGCAGTACCTCAACCCACGCGTGGGTTGCACCGTCGGTTGAGCGGTCTTTGCTGCTGCGTGAATGATAGAGATAGCCGCTCACGTAGCGGCAAGGGATGCCGACCGGGCGCAGCAGGGCAAGCAGGATGTGCGCGAAATCCTGGCACACGCCGGCGCGATTCGCAATGGCGTGCTCGATGGGTGAATCGACGTTGGTGCTGTTCGGCACGTAGGCGAAGTGCTCGAAGACCGCGGAGTTGATCTCTCGGACCAGCGTCAGCGGATCTGTGCGGCGCTGGACGCCGAGCGATACAGAGAGCGCATCGAGCTCGGCCGAAGGCTGCGCAAAATGGCTCGGCTTCAGCTTGTCCCAATATTCGCCCCTGGCGGCAACCTCGTCGATATCCTGCCAGGAAGACAGAGGCAGCGCATCGGGAACTTCGGGTGCCGACTGCAACTCGACCGTAGACTCCCCGATCACCTGCAACTCGCGATGATGCCCGGGAACGTCGAAGTGATGAATGATGTTGCCGAGATAATCGCGATAGTTCATCACCCGCGCGCTCGGGCTGACCAGCAGCTTGAAGTCGATGCAGCGCTGACGTCCCTCCGTGCGCGGCTCTTTGCGAATCTCGAGAATCGACTCGCTGACTGGGGCGCTATAGCGAAAGCGCGTCAAATGACGGATGGAATAGAACACGCTCATTCGCCGAGCGCCTCCACGATCGAGTACGCGATGTAGGCGTCGCGCAGCGAGTCATCTACTTCCAGGCACTGACGGTCGATGTTGCGCAGGTAGCTGTTAATACCCTGATTCATGATCTCCTCAATTTGAGAAAAGCCGAGCTGCGCGCGCATCTTTCCGGTGAGGCGTTGGAGTTTGGCAGCGCGCAGGCTGTTCGCGCCGACATGCTCGACAGCAATCGCGATCTGGTCGGCACAGAAGCGGATCGAATGCGGGAAGTCGGCGTCCAGCACCAGGAACTCAGCGATCCAGTCGAGCCGCGGCTCGGCGCCGCGTTTCTTGCAGTAGGCTTCAAACGCGGTGGCGGACTTCAGCAGACCGATCCATTCCAGCGGATCGAGGACCACGTTCGCGCGGTGCCAGTCGAGGTCGGCGAAATAGGTGTCGACCAGCGCCGTAACTGACAGGGAACGTTCGAGAGCGCGCCCGATCTGAATGATCTGCCAGCCCTGTTCGTGGCTCATCGTCGAATCGGTGATGCCCTGGAACAAGTGTGAGCCTTCGCGAATCGTGCGGAGAAAATCGAACGGTTGATCCGCAAGGACGCTCACGGTGCTCGCCAGTCGCGCTTCATGAAAGAGGCGGTTCACCTGCTCCCACATCTCGGAGCTGATTTGTTCGCGGATCTGGCGGGCGTTTTCGCGAGCGGAGTTCATCGAAGAAATAATGGAGGACCGATTCTCGATGTCGAACGCGAGGGTCTGCGCCAACAGATGCGAATCCTGCAACCCACCCCTGACGGCGGGGCCTCCGAGGCACTTCATCACGCGCTTCCAGCGGCCTTCAATGCTGACCGAGCCGCGATCGAGCATCAGGTTCAACTGCACCTCGAGGATGCGCGCCGTATGTTCGGCGCGTTCCAGGTAGCGCGACATCCAATACAGTGAATCGGCGACACGCGATAGCATCATGGCAGCGTCAGTGGAGAACCCACGTGTCCTTGCTGCCGCCGCCCTGAGACGAATTGACCACCAGCGAACCCTTGCGCAACGCGACGCGCGTCAGGCCTCCCGGCACGACCGTGATCTTGTCGCCGTACAGTACGTAGGGGCGAAGGTCGACGTGCCGCGATTCGAACTTGCCGTCCAGGAAGCAGGGCGCCGTCGAGAGCGAAATGGTCGGCTGCGCGATGTAGTTGCGCGGATCGGCCTCGATGCGGCGCGCAAATTCTTCGCGTTCGGCGGCCGTCGAGTGCGGTCCGATGAGCATGCCGTAGCCGCCCGATTCGCCCACGGCTTTCACCACCATCTCGTGGAGATGATCTATCACCCAGTGCCGTGTTTTCTTCTCTTCGAGCAAATGCGTCTCCACGTTGTCGAGAATCGGATCTTCGTTGAGATAGTAGCGAACGATCTTCGGAACAAACGCGTAGATGGCCTTGTCGTCGGCCACGCCAGTGCCAAGCGCGTTAGCGAGCGAGACGTTGCCGGCCCGGTAGGCGTTGAAGATGCCAGGGACGCCGAGCGTCGAATCGGAGCGGAATGCAAGTGGGTCGACGAAGTCGTCGTCAATACGCCGATAAATCACGTCGACGCGGCGCAGTCCGTTAATCGTCCGCATGTAAACGATGTTGTCGTGCACCGTCAGGTCGCGGCCTTCGACGAGTTGGATGCCCATCTGCCGTGCGAGATACGTGTGCTCGAAGTACGCGGAGTTGAAGACGCCCGGCGTCAGCAGCACCATGTTCGGCTCCATCCGCCCCTTCGGCGCGAGCGCGCGCAGCGTCGAGAGCAACGCTTGCGGGTAGTGTTCGATCTGCTGTACTTGACAGCGCGAAAAGAGCGACGGGAAGATGCGCTTCATCACCTGTCGCGAGGTCAACATGTACGACACCCCGCTCGGCACCCGAAGGTTGTCTTCGAGGACGACGAAGCGACCGTCGGGCATGCGAATCAGGTCGCAACCGCAGACCGCGACGTACACGTCGCGCGCCACGCGGAGGCCGCGCATCTGCCGTCGAAAATGCTTGCAACTGTATATGAACTCGCGCGGGATGATGCCGGCCGACAGAATCTTCGCGTCGTTATAGAGGTCTTTCAGAAAGAGATTGAGAGCCGTGAGACGCTGCCCCAGGCCCCGCTCAATGGTTTGCCATTCGGCCCCGGTCAGAACCCGCGGCAACAGGTCATAGGGGAAAATGCGCTCCGTGCCTTGGTCGTTTCCGTAGACCGTAAACGTGATGCCTTGATGCAGAAACGACAGGTCCGCGGTTTGCTTCCGGCGAATCAGTTCGTCGGGCGTCAGCTCACGCATGGCTTCAAGCAGCGCTTGATACTGCGGACGGGTCTCGCCAGAACGCGTGAACATCTCGTCGCATGCTGCTCCCAAGCCGTATTCATCGAAAGGGGATGGGAGTTCGACCTGTTCCGCTGCCGACAATGAACCTCCGTGGAAACGCGCCTCGAACAGGGAAGGCGGGAAAGGCTTTAGTGTAGCATTGAGGTCGACGGAGCATGCTGCGGTGCCGCTCATCGAGGACGGGCATATTGCAGGGCGCTTATCCCAAGCGAGGTCAAATGTTGAACCGAACTCTGTTTCTTGCCTGTGTGGTTGCCTTCGTTGGTGCCCCGGGCGGGCGCGCTCAGTCGCCCACGAATGAAGAGCGCTGCAAAGCGATCCTCACCGAGGCGTTGAATGAAAAGAATCCCGACATCCGGAAAGAAGCGGTCACCGCGCTCAGTCTCGCCAGCACAGGAGAGCCTTGGCGTACCGAACTCGAGAAAATGCTCGACGACAAAGATATTCCAGTGCGGCTCACCGTTGTTGCGAGCATGAGCGAACTGAAGGACGCGCGCGCGATTGTCGCACTCAAGCGTGCGTTGAAGGATGAGGTGCCCGAGGTTAGCTTCGCCGCTGCCCGCGCACTGTGGAGCCTCGACGACAAAGCCGGTCGTGAGGCGCTGCTTTCGGTGCTCGATCGAGAGACCAAGACCTCCTCGGGCTTCATCAAGAGTCAAACCCGGGATGCGATGCGCATGATGCATACGCCGCGCACGCTGTTCCTGTTCGCGCTGCGGCAGGGAGTCGGTTTCGCTCCGATCCCGGGATTGGGCGAAGGCGTGTCGTCGATGCAGGGGATTCTGTCGGATTCCGGCGTTTCCGGCCGCGCATCGGCCGCACTGCTGCTGGCGCGCGATAAGGATCCGGAAACCACCACGGTGCTTCGCGAGGCGCTAAGCGATAAGGACGCTTCGGTGCGCGCCGCCGCTGTGCATGCCTTGGCGATTCGCAATGACCCTGTAGTGCAGCCCGATCTCGCGCCCTTGCTCAATGATAAAAAGGAGGCGGTTCGCCTTCGAGCTGCCGCCGGCTATCTGCGCCTGGAGACCATCAGGAATACGCCGCCGCCTGCGCCTCCGAAAAAGCCGCCTGTCCGCAAGCCTCGGCCCGTGAGCGCAACGCAGCCGGCCGCACCGGCACCAAAGACGCCAGCCGCAACGCCGAATGCGACGCCTGGGAAGAAATAGGTGGCTAGTCTAGTGCGTCGCTTGTCCTCAGAGGACCCGATCGCATTTCGGCGCTGTCTGATGCGCCCATTGCACTGAACCGCGACCGCCCGGGTGCGGACGCGTGAGTGTGCTGGATTTGAGCCTCGGCACACTAAAAGCCGGCCCGCTGAACCAGTCGCCGCAGCGCCGCCTCACCACCTGCGCCGTTCTGCGTCTCGATCGGATTGCCCCCGCGGTCGAACAATACGTACACCGGATAGGACCGCGCCTTCAGCAGGTACGCAAGATTCGTGTCGCTAAGCAGCGCAATCTTGCACTCTCTTGGATGCTTGCGCAGATAGTCCTGGACCTTCTGCAGTGGCTCATAGGCGTTAACGGCGAGGACAACCAGTCCCTTCCGTGCAAAGGCCTTTCCAACTGCCTCGATCGGACCTTCGTCGCTTTGGCAGTACGTGCACCAAGTGGTCCAGAATTGCACCAGGACGTTTTTGCCACGTACCGTCGCGGCGTCGAGGATCTCGCCGTCAATCGTCTTCGCGGAGAACTTCGACGCGCGTGCCGTGGCAAGCAGCGCCGGTGCGCCCGCAAGGGCCAGCATCGCGCTTCGGCGGGACAGTTTTGGTTTCGAGCCGCGAGACATGCAATGCCATTGTATCGGGCCTTGCGCGGCGCCATCCGGTCTCGATAAGACAGTCGTGCGATTCGGGCGCGTGCTTGCAGACAGAATTGCGCCGCTCGCGTCATGATGGTAGCTTCACACATGCCATCCATCGATCACACCGAAAAACACTTCACGGGTTCGGCTATGGTTCGCGACATCGTGATCGGCATGTCCGACGGCCTCACGGTTCCCTTCGCGCTCGCCGCCGGACTCAGCGGCGCGGTGACGCAATCGCGCATCGTCGTCGTCGCCGGCTTTGCCGAGATCGCTGCCGGCGCAATTGCAATGGGCCTTGGCGGATATCTGGCGGCAAAGAACGACGCGGAGCACTACGCGATTGAACGCAAGCGCGAAGAGATGGAAGTCATTGAGAAACCGGCTGCCGAAGTTGCCGAGGTCAAGGAGATTCTCAAAACCTACGGCTTGTCCGGCCCTCAGGTCGATTCGATCATTGAACAATTCAAAGCGAATCCGAAAGGCTGGGTCGATTGGATGATGCGCTTCGAATTGGGGCTGGAGGAGCCGGATCCAGGGCGCGCCGTAAAAAGCGCGCTCACCATTGCCGCCTCATACATCGTCGGGGGCCTTGTGCCACTTACGCCGTATTTCTTTCTCCCAACTCCGCAGTTGGGGCTTCCTTATTCGGTGGCGGCGACGGTCCTCGCGCTGCTTGTATTCGGCTACGTCAAGGGTCGCTTTACCGGAATGCACGCGATTCAGAGTGCGCTGCGCACCGCTCTAATTGGTGGTCTGGCCGCCGCCGCGGCGTACGGAATCGCCAAGGCAATCTCCTAGCCGTACCCGCTAGGCTTCGTCGCTCGACTACAATCAACTCATGCGGATTCTCGTCGTCGAAGACGAAAAGCGGATTGCCGATTTCCTCTCGCGTGGCCTTGAAAGCGCCGGCTATGCCGTCGATTTGGCCAACGATGGCGCCACCGCGCTCAACCTGGTGCACGCTACCGACTACGACCTGATCGTGCTCGACCTCGGTCTGCCGGACATGGACGGGCTGTCGGTGCTCGAGAAGGTTCGCAATCGCAAGAGCTCTCCGCCCGTGTTGATTCTCAGTGCCCGCGACGCCGTCGAAGATCGTGTTCGCGGTCTCGAAGTCGGTGCCGACGATTACCTGGTGAAGCCCTTCGCCTTCGTCGAACTGCTGGCGCGCGTCCGCGTGCTGCTCCGCCGCGGTCAGCCCACGCCGGAACGCTTGCAGGTTGGCGATCTCTCGCTCGATTGCATTCGCCGCAGGGTGACGCGCAACGCCGAAAATATCGAGCTGGCGCCCAAGGAATTCAGCATTCTCGAGTACCTCATGCGGAATCGCGGCCGCCCGTTGAGCCGCACGATGATCGTCGAGCATGTCTGGGATATGGACTACGACGGCTTGACGAACATTGTCGACGTCTACATCCGCCACTTGCGCAGCAAGATCGACGACAAGTATCCCGTCAAGATGATCCAAACCGTGCGCGGCATCGGCTACATGCTGGATGCTCCGGAGAAGCCCGCGATGGATCGCGCCGTTCAACTCTAGAGACTTCGCGTGTCTACGTTCACTCGCAATCTGGTTCGCAGCACGCTGACTGGCAGCTTCACGCGCGGATTACGATTCCGGCTCACGGTCACTTATCTGCTGATGTTTTCGCTGATGCTTACGGGCCTTGGCGTTGTGTTCCGCAGTAGCCTGTCCCTGACCCTGAACACGCAGGCGAATGAGGTGCTCGACGAAGAGTGGAGTGCGGCGCTGGGATATCTGACAATCGAGAACCAACGGCCGGTCTGGTCCTACGATCATCTCGATCAAGACGAGACAGAGATCGTGGCTCGCCTCAAGAGCGTTTTCCTCTTGACCGACGGGAACGGAAATGTGCTGGAGCGTTCGCCTACCTATCAAGCCCTTGGGGGCGATTCGTCCGAGTTCATTCTCTTCGTACTGAAACGGTCAGGCCCCGTCTACCGGTACCTCACGGATCCAGACGGAGTTCGATACCGCGTCAAGAGCGGCCACATCATCGACAACAAACGTATCTACTACCTATCGCTCGGCCGTTCGCTCGACCTCAACGATAAGACTCTGCGGCAGTTCACGACCAATTACTTTCTCGCATTACCGGGCCTCATTCTATTGACCGGACTGCTCGGATGGCTCGTCGCCGGACGCGTCATTAGTCCCGTCAACGACGTCTCGCTTGCTGCCCAACGTATTACCGGGTCCAGCCTCGACATGCGCATTCCACTGCGCGGAGCCGGTGATGAGCTCGACCACCTGATCGATACCTTCAATGGCATGATGGATCGCCTGAAGGCGAGCTTCGATCAGATTCGGCAATTTTCCACCGATGTCTCCCACGAGCTGCGCACGCCGCTCACCGCGATCCGTGGCCAACTCGAAGTGGCGCTAATGACAGGTGAGTCGCCGGAGCAGTTCCGCGAGGCAATGGAGAAAGCGCTCGAAGATGTCGAGAGCCTGTCGAACATCGTGCGCGCCTTGCTACTGCTTTCCCAGGCCGAGTCAGGCCAGGTGCTATTGCAAAAAACGAACTTGGATATTGCGAAGTCGGCCAATGAAATTCTCGAACAGTTCGAGTTCGCCGCGGAAGACAAGCACATTCGCTTGGAGTCGCGCATCGAACCGGATTGCGTCATCTTGGCCGATCGTGTCCAGATGGGCCGCCTCTTGACCAATCTTCTGTCGAACGCAATCAAGTACACGCCGCAAGGAGGCTGCGTTCGATTGGATATCGCGCACGAGGCGGACAACGTTCTGGTCATCGTCTCCGACACCGGCGTCGGCATTGCACGGTCCAAACTGCCGCATATTTTCGACCGCTTTTATCGTGTGCGGAATCCGGAAACAAGTGGCGAGCAAGGTTTGGGCTTGGGCTTGAGCTTCGTCGATTGGATCGTCAAGGCGCACGACGGACGCATCGACGTTTCGAGTGAGTTGGGCAAGGGTACGCGGTTTGTCGTGACGTTCCGCGCGGCGACGGAACAAACGTCAGAAGTATCGGACACGGTCGCGCAGGATTCGCGAGCCTAGTGGGCTCTCCGCGCCGCTCCTCTCCGTGTCTTTAGTATGCCCATTGAATCCTATGTACTTCTCGCGCACAAACGCCAGCACCGAACCGCGAACGTAAGTGAGTGACTCCGTCCGGCAGCGCCGATCTGCCTTCCGGATGGCGGGTGGATGAGGGCTCCCCGCACCCGAGGCGCGACCGCAAGGTCGCGCGTACAAAATCCCCGCACCCGAGGCGCGACCGTAAGGTCGCGCGTACAAAATCCCCGCACCCGAGGCGCGACCGTAAGGTCGCGCGTACAAAATCCACGCACCCGAGGCGCGACCGTAAGGTCGCGCGTACAAAATCCACGCACCCGGGCGCGACCGTAAGGTCGCGCGTACTACACCGGAAATCACTGGCACGTCTTTAGCTGATGTGACCCCTGCGGGCACCAGGACATTGACTTGATAAAGTCCCGAATGCGTGGGCGTGAGTCCCGCGAACAAGACTTGTGCCGTGATGCCGACACTGGCCGCGCGAGTCTCGAAGCCTGGCTGTTCGCCGGCTGTCACGTTCATCGGCCGCAAGCGCGCCGGAGGTTTGCCTGCCAAGTGGTTAGCGGCGCCGACCTTGCACGGTACCGCCCGTGGCTCCGGAACGGCCTTTGTTCCCGCTTTGCTCGCGCTCGCGGACGATCTCGATCACGTCGGCTCCCCGATCTTCACTTGCTAGCAGGTGGCGGGCGAAGTATTCGGCGCGAACCCAGAAGAAGTATTCGGTATCGGCGGCGTAGCCGTGGCGGATGCCGGGCAGCATCACGAAATCGAAACGCTTGTTTGCTTTGATCAGCGCGTCCGCCATACGCAGCGTGTTGCCGGGATGGACGTTGTCGTCGATGTCGCCTGTGGCCAGCATCAGGTGGCCCTTGAGGTTTTTCGCGAGTTCCGAGTTCTTTTCGATGGAATATTCGAAGGTCACCTTGCCGTCTTTATCGGTGACTTCTTTGACGCCGTGGTGCATCTCGCTCCAGCGGCGGTTGTAGATGTTGTTCTCGTGATTGCCTGAGGACGACACGGCGACCTTGAAGAAATCGGGATAGACGAGCATGGCCGCGGTGGACATGAAGCCGCCGCCGGAGTGGCCGTAGATGCCGACGCGATCGATGTCGATGAACCTATGCTTTCGCGCCAGTTGTTCGATGACGGCTTTCTTGTCGGCGAGGCCGTAGTCGCGCAGGTTGCCGTAGCCGTAGCTGTGATACCACTTCGAACGGTGCGGATTCCCGCCGCGATTGCCCACCTCCATCACGATGAAGCCCAACTGTGCGAGCGCGACGTTGGCGGTACGCGGCGAAAAGGTCTTCGTCACGCTTTCGGTCTGCGGACCGGGATACACGAAGGCGATAATTGGATACTTCTTCGCCGGGTCGAAGTCGAAAGGCTTGTAGATCACGCCGTAGAGATCGGTGACGCCGTCGTCGGCCTTCGCCTGGAATTGTTCGGGGTACTTGAAGCCGGCTTCGAGCAACGCTCGCACATCCGTGGCTTCCAGTTCCATGACCTGCGATCCGCCCGCGTCGAAGACCGTTGACTGCGGGGCGGTGGTCACCATCGAGTAGGTGTCGATGAAATACGTACCGGAGTCGGAGGCAGACACGGCGTGCGACCCGGTGCCGCGGTCCAGCATCTTCATCCCGGTGCCGTCGAAGTTGACCTTGTAGTGATGCGTGAAGTAGGGATCCTCGGCTGGCTCGCGGCCTTCGGCCTCGAAGTAGATGACGCGGGCCTTGTCGTCGACAGAGGAGATGTTCTCCGCGACGAACTCGCCGGACGTGATGGCGTTCTTCAGCTTGCCGTCCGCGTCGAACAGATAGTAGTGCCCCCAGCCATCGCGCTCGGACCAGTGGATGAGTTCCTGGCCGTTGTTGACGAGGCGCAGAGGCTTGGTTTCCATGTAGACGTTCAGGCGCTCTTCGATTAGGGTCTTCACGTCGCCCGTCCCGGCGTCGCCGACGCAAATGTCGATCTTCTTCATGTCGCGGCTGACGCGGGTGAAGTAAATTTTGGAGGATCCATCGGCGAGCCACTCGGGCTCGGTGCGCTCGCGCTCGCGGGCTCGCGCGGATTGGCGCGCGGTCGCGATCTGGATGGTTTGCTCCTTAAACTTGTCGGCCTTTACTTTGAGTCGCGCCTTGCTTGCGATGTCGAAAACTTCGATTTCCGAAAGATCGACGTTGACTTCGCCGGGCATGGCGTACTTGTAGGTTTCAAGCGTTGGCCGGGGCTGCGAGAGCGAGTTGATGACCCAGAGGTCGCCGACTTTGCGCTGATCGCGGCGGACCACGGAGAACTTCTTCGAGTCTTTCGACCAGATGATCTGAACCGGCGGCACGCGCCGGTTCTTCTGATTGCCCGTGGCGATGACTTCGCGCTGGCCTTCCTGCTGGCGGTCTTCGTCGGTCAAGCGGCGCGCGTAACCGTAGTGCTCTTCGCCGTCGGTTGTTAGCTGGCTCTCGACGATGGTCGCGTCGTCGGATTTCCTCAGCGCCTTGGCGTAGTTCTCGGCGTCAAGCATATAGAGATTGCTGTTCTTCGCGAAGACGATCGTCTTTTCATCCGGCGACACTGAGGCCCAACGCGGCTTGCGGATCTGCGGTGTATAGATCTCAGGCAGAGACAGCTTCTTCGTCGCGAGGTCGTATTCGAAGTAGAGCGTGCGCATAGTGGCGGCGGCAGCGTCGGGCGCGGGCGCCGGAGGTCCGCCGCCTTGCTGTCCGCCGGCCCCGCCGCGACGGGGCAGGTCGGCACTGTCTTCCTGGACCACAACGACGGTCTGCTTGCCGTTGATATCGGCGTCCTTTGCGACCTGCACTTCAAACTCGACGGCGGTATCGTTCTTGATGAACTGAATGGACCTCATCGGCAGGTGCGCGGCCTCATACGGGTTGCGCGTGATCGACGTGAGCATCGCGGCGATCGCGGCGTTGTCGAATACGGGGACCTTCGACTTCTTCGCTGGGTCGACGAGGTAGAAGCTACGCCCCTTGGCCGTTTCGTAGGTGTACCAGAAGCGATCGCCGGTTTGCAGCCAGTGGGGCGTGACGGCGACGTCGAAGACGAGCTTACCAACCTTGGCCGGGCTCCAGCGGGCAGCCAAATCGAAGTTCGCTTTCTGGGTCTTGGCGACTTCGGCGGCGACGCCAAGGGTCAGGGCTGCGAAGAGAAGTCCGGCCGCGAGGCGCGTGGTCAAGAAATTAGTAGGCATGTCAGATCCTTTGAGGGATGCTCCGGCGCGCGATAATGCGCACCGTCGAGAAGTTCTCGATTATAGCGAACCTCCTCACTCCGATGCTCCTGCCCCGCGTGCGGCCATAGTGCCGTGACCGCGTGATCCGGATCGAACCCATCGATCTGTTTCATCGGACGGTTCGGTCCAGCCGCCCGAGTAATAAACGGTGAAAAACTCGACGCCCTCTCGCCAGCAAGGAACCGCGAACAGCCTGCCCGTTACGGGAAGTCAGGGACGCGCGCGCGTCAGGACCGCCAGAAACCAGATACGAGCAGCAGGAACAAAGAGCGCAGCATGGGGCACAAAGAGCCTCAGCATGAGGCACAAGGAGCTCAGCATGAGGCACAAGGAGCAGAGGCTTGAACCCCGACCGTCAGGGAGGGGACCTCCAGAGGTTCGTTTCATAGCGAAAATGCGCCAAATCCGAGCCGCGCACGAAGCCCGGCGAAGTCGGGCGGAGTCAGCGGTCTCTCCGTCGGCCACCTACCTGCAACGACCAACTTAAAGGATCGTTTCTGGAGAATGAGCGGATCTCGCAAGCACCACCAGTGATGAACCCGGGGGACTGGAACGCGCGGTTCGTCAAGTGGAAGAAGCTGGGCGCGGCGTTCGACCCCTTGCAGACGATCCTCGCGCAGAGCCCTGGTATCGGCATTCTGAAGACGCCGCGTGTCCTGCCGAGCTTCGCGGACGCGGCGTTCGACGATGTCGACGACCGGGATCTGATTCTGGCGAAGTCCGCATTGTTGAACCTGCGTATGGTGCTGGGGCGGCAAGATCCGATATCGGCGCGACCCTGGCTCGCGGGTATGCGGCAGATTCTCAACATCGGTCGGCAGCGCTTTATCGGCGTGGTCGATCAGCCGACGTGGTTAGCGGTGAGCACGCTCGCGAACGGCGGTTCGGCGGAGTACCATCGGGCGCCAGCGGGCGAGCATGTGGGCAACTATCCGCCCCAGTATCGCTTCTCGCCGAACCAGATCGTTAGTATCAAAAGCACGGACGAAACCGGCAATCTCCAACTCACGATTGTCCCGGCGACGGACCCTGCCGGGAATGCGGTGTTCCTACTCGATACCGATATCGACGAGAACGGAAAGTGGATCCTGCACGCGATCAATTTCGTAGCGCACTGGTTCTATGGCGGGACGCATCCGTTTGACGTGCACCAGATTCTAACGAAGCGCGCCGAAGGCGAGGAACTCGGTTACATCCTCGTCGAGTCTTCGGGCCGCCTGTAAACAATGGAAATCCCGCGTACAGATTGTAATCCTCCATTGGACGACTCGCGTCCAATGGAATAGTCTTGTAAAGAGAGGTTCCACACTGGTATGCTGCGTTTTTGCTGTGCCCGAATGATCGTGTTCCTGCTTCCGGCGCTTGCATTCGCCCAGTTGAACCCCGTTGTCACGCCCCGCGGAATCACCAACAAGTTCACCCAGGAAACGGCTCCGGCGACGGTGGCGCAGGGCGGCATCATCCAGATCAACGGCTTGAACCTCGGTCCCGTCGAGGGCATCATGGCGACGAACGCCCCTTGGCCGACGAAACTCGGCGACATTGAAGTTCTGATCAACAATCGACCCGCTCCCGTTTACTCCGCGACTCCGGCGCGGGTGGAGGCGCAGGTTCCGTTTGAGACCGGGCAGGGCGCGGCGGTGGTTATCGTCCGCCGGAACGGGGTCACTTCTACGGTCGCGCGCGTCATTGTTGGACCTCCGTCTCCAGCGCCTGCGACCGTTGGCGGCACTGGATTCGGAGTTGTCCAGAGCAAGATCGATGGCAAGACGATGATGTTCACGGCGTCCGGAATGGGGCAGAGCGAGCCCGCCGTCAAGACCGGGGAAGCGGCTCCGGCAGACCAGACGCTCTCGCCGCGCCTTGAGCCGCGCGCTTACGTCGGCGGGCTTCCGGCCAACGTCACGGCTACGCTTTCGCCGACTCGCGTGGGCGAGTACGACATCAAGCTGGAACTTCCGGCTGGAGCGCAGCCGGGCGACATGGTGGAGTTGGTGCTGAACAATCGGGCTCCGGCGGTGCGTGCGGCGTATGCGGCGGCCAAGAAGCCGGATGTTTCCTATCTGAGGCTGCCGGCCGGGACCCCGGACATCCGCAATATTGTATCGCTCGATCTGCGCGGCACCTATGTGCTCGCCAATGGAGCGCGCGCGACGGACGGCTGCTACCCGAGCTATTCGTTCGATTTCTTAAAGAAGTCGGCGGCGATGATCGATGGCTGCCTGACGGCCGCCAACGCGGGTGCGCCTTCGCCTTTCGTGCTTTCGCAGGAGTCCGGTGCGGCGGCGGCGTTCGTGGGTCCGCCCGCGGGCACAGCGCCCGCGGGCGTTAGTTCCAAGGTCATGCTGTTTAATCCGGGGCTGCCGGAGGCGACTGTGCCGATGACGGCGACCCTGCCCGCGCCGGCTACCGTGGTGGTAAGTGGCGATAGCGGTAACTTCGTGGCGATCGTTCCGGGGACTCCGGCGAAGCCCTATGCGATTGACTCCGATACGGCGCAAGTCACGGAAAGCACGATTGCCGTCGGCGGCGGACAAGGTGGAGCGGGTGGACCGGGCGGACCGGGCGGTGGTGCGATTAATCCGAACACCTTGAAGGTTGACCTCGGAGACGGCGTCGACATCATCGTTTCGGTGCCCACGACGGTAGGACAGAATCAGTTTTCGCTGGTCGTCGTCGACGACGATACAAAGGCGACCAAGGGCAAGGTCGCAGTGATTGACAACACCGGCAAAGTTCTCGGTAGCAAAGATTTTCCGGCAGGCTGGGTGCCGCTGCTGCCGCAAGTGAATCCGGCGGCGAACCCGCAACAGCAGCAGGCGCTCCGGTTCCGCGCGACGACGTTCTACGATGCGCCCACGCGGACGTTCATTGTCTTGAGCCGCAAGGACGGCGCGGACTCGTTCATTACGTTTGGGCCCGAAGGCGATCCGAAGGTGATTGCGTTTCCGGACGGTTGGTTCCCGGCGGCATGCACGAACAACGTCGTACTGCAGAACCTTGACCTCGTCCGGCGGGGATCGCTGTACGCCACGACCGCGCAGCAAGCGGTCTTTGAG